>CAZGLZ010000116.1:0-10816 GCA_964526245.1 uncultured Chloracidobacterium sp.
ATGGGCGATAAAGATCTTGTAGCTCAGCAAGAGGCCCGCGACGCGGTCGAATCAGCTCACATAGCCTGGCAGAAGCTCTCGGCTTTTGACCAGGCTAAAGTTGATGCGATCTGCGATGCGATGTCGGCGGCTGCCCTTCGTGAAGCGGGACGGCTCGGTACACTCGCGCATGAAGAGACGGGTTTTGGCCGCCCCGAGGACAAACGCGAAAAGAACCGCTTTGCCGCCGAGGACGTTTGGAACCACTTTCGAAAGCTCAAGACCGTAGGCGTCGTCGCCGATCACGGCGATGTCGTTGAGATCGCGTCGCCACGCGGCGTTGTCGCAGCGATCATCCCCTCGACCAATCCGACCTCGACCGCGATCTTCAAGATCATCATCGCCATTAAATCACGTAACTCGGTCGTACTTTCGCCGCATCCTTCGGCCGCACGCTGCATAGCGGAGACGACGAGGGTAATGCGTGAAGCGGCGATCGCGAACGGGCTTCCTGCCGAGGCGATCCGGTGCCTTGAGACCTCGAGCATCGAAGGCACCGAGGCATTGATGCGGCACAAGCATACGGCCGTCATCCTTGCAACCGGCGGCATTGGACTCGTTCGTGCGGCTTATTCTTCGGGCAAACCCGCATTCGGCGTCGGGCCGGGAAATGTGCCGGTCTATATCGATTCATCGGCGGATATCAAGAAGGCTGTTGCCGATGTTCTGACCGGAACTTGCTTTGATAACGGCACCATCTGCGCTTCAGAACAATCGGTCGTCGTTGACCGTTCGGTCACGGAGGCCGTTCGTGCGGAGTTTGCGGCCCAAGGCGGCCACTTTCTTGACCGGGCCTCGGCAGATGCCGTCGGCAAGATACTTCTTACGCCCCAACGAACGCTGAATGCTGCGATCGTCGGCAAGTCCGCGGCGCATATCGCAGAGCTAGCCGGGATTTCAATCCCGCAAGGCGTCCGCTGCCTGATCGCCGATTGCGACGGCGTCGGCCGCGGTCATCCATGGTCTATCGAGAAACTCTCGCCGACGCTGGCGTTCTTTGTTGTTGACGGGGCCGAGGAGGCCGCTGTACGCTGCCGCGAGATACTTCAATTCGGCGGAATGGGCCATACCGCGGGAATGCATTCGCGTGACCGTGCGGCCGCGATCCGCTTTGGCGAACTGATGCCGGCCTCGCGGATCGTCATTAACTCGCCCACGACCCATGGTGCCATCGGCCTTTCGACCGGTCTTCCGCCTTCGATGACGCTCGGCTGCGGCTCGTGGGGCGGGAACGTTACATCGGACAACGTCTCGCCGGTACACCTTATCGACATCAAGCGGGTCGCATTTGAAACAAAGCCGGTAAATCGCCCGGCGGAGATGCCCGCTCCGGCAAGGGCCGAGCCGCCCAAACCGGGCCGCAACATCAGCCGCGATTCGATCGCGACGCTGGTCGATTCGTTTCTCAGGGAAAAGCTCGCAAGTGCTCCGGCACCTGCCGCGCCGCCGTCTGCACCCGAACCAAAGCCCGTTCCGCCAGCTCCTGCTCCGGTTGCCGAGAGCCCTGTGCGGACGATAATCCACGAACTTCGGCCGACTCCGGCCGAAAGCAAGCCGCGTATCGCGGTTGATTTCGTGAGCGAAGTTGATGTTCGTACGGCTTTGGATAAGGGCGAGAAGATCTTCATCAACAGCAAGACGCTCATCACCCCGGCGGCTCGCGATCTCGGGGAAGAAAAGGACGTATTTGCCCGCGTGTAGTTTTCGGATGTTTCGAGCAGCGACAATTGCCGTCATCGCAATTTTCTCGCTTTGCGGGCAGGTCAAGGCTCAATCGCCCCAAGGCGAGGGCATGCCGGCCGGCCGTTCGGTCGGATTTTTGATTGACAATTCGGGTACTTTCCGGCGGGTGCTTGACCGTGCGATTCGTATCGCAGCGGGAGTTGCTGAAGGGCTTCCTGAGGGCTCGGCAGGCTTTCTGATCACCTATACCGATCAGGAGAATATCTTTCTCAAACAGGACCTGACGAACGACCGCGATATGCTGGCCGATGAGATCGAGAATATCTTTGTCCGGCCGGGCCGCACGGCGGTTTGGGATGCGATTCGCGTCGCGGCCGACCACTTCCGGAAAGGAACTCCCGAAGATGGCCGTCGAACTTTGATCGTTTTCACCGACGGTGACGAACTAGGGAGCGTTTCAAAGCCCGACCAGGTGATCAAGGGTCTTCAGGAATTGAAGGTCTCCGTGGTCGCCGTCGGGCTTGCCGAAAGACAGGTCAACCAGAAAATGATCGATCGCCTCGTCCGCGAAACCGGAGGCTCGAAGATCATTCCGCCGCCGGGCGGTGAGGCCAAGACGGTCGCGGCGGAGATCCTGGCACGTTTGAACGATGGAAACTAGCACGGTAGAAAACCAGGCCGAGCAGATCATCTGCACCTCGTGCGGTGTGGAGATCCGCGATGGAGCAATGTTCTGCTATAACTGCGGGACCGCGGCTCCGAGTGCGGAGGAGACCGAGTTTCTGGAAGCGGCGGTCGCGGAAGCCGATTCGGAGGCTCAACTCCTTGAGGAAAAACAGGCCGAGGCTATCGATCCGGCAAGCGTCAGTATTCCGGTTGGGAGTGCTCGCAAGCCGGCCTCGGCGATCAAGCGACGCGAACGGCGGCGTCCGGCAAAACCTCAAGCGGTCGAGATCGTCCCGCGGAGCGGTCCGCAATGGCCGTTCGTTGCAGCCGCTGGCGTACTCTTCCTGATCGGCTTCGTGATAATCATTCTCGCTCTGTACTTCAAATAACTAACGCATGGAGATCGCGATCTTCATCTTTTTCGCCGCCGTTTTGGGCGTAGCCGCCATTCTCCTGATCGGCATGCTGATTCTTCTTTATCTCAGAAAACGCAAATCAAAACGGCCGCCTCGTTAGCGGCCGCGTTTCTTGAATCCCGAGTGTCGATCTAATTTCTTTGCAGCGTCGGTGCTGCTCCGGTCGGTGTTGCGTATCGGCCGGTGCGGGTGACTGCGATACGCCGCTCGCGGTTCGGGCCATCCTTGATCACAACGCGGATGTTCCGGAAAGTGCCGTCGTTGCTCTCGTTGGTCGGGGCATAGCCGATCGAATACTGCATCCTCATCTCGCTTGAGATCGAAGCGGCAATATCGTTGAGCTCATTAACGCTGGTAGGGAAGTAAGCGCGACCGCCCGTTTCTTCCGCCAATTTCGTCAGCAGGTTCTTCGCACGGCCGTAAGGGCTCTTTCTGATGAATCCGCCTTCTTTCGGAAGTTCTTCGAGGAACCCGATCGTGTATATTTGGACGTCGATCTCCTTGAGCAACGCGAAAAGCTGCTCCTCTTTGAAGTAGCTGTCGCGGTCCTCACCATCGGAGACGACGATGAGCGCACGCCGCTTCCGGTCGTTCGGCCCCACGCTTTTTTCGTAATCGTTAACGTTCTCCGCCGCCAGATAAACGGCATCAATGATCGCCGTCTGCCCGCCTTCGGTATAAAGGTCATCTAGCGTCTCGTTCAGGTAGGTCTTGTTCGTCGTGAAAGGCTGTTTCACTTCGATCTTGGTCGAGCTGACAAAGCGGATTATCGATGTCTCGTCCTCCGGACGATTCGCATTCACAAGTATCTTGCCGGCCTCGATCACCTTCTCGATCTGCTGACGAAGCGAATTGGAATTATCGATAACAAGCGAATAATTCGTCGGCACTTCGGAACGTGAGAAGAACTCGATCTGCTGGGCGACATTGTCCTCAAAGACGGTGAAATCCGCCTGCGAGAGGTTGTTTATCGGCCGGTTGCTGCGGTCAACCACGCGGACGTTCAGGTTGACGAGTTCGGTCTCGATCTTGATCGGCTCGTCCTCGTCGATCGTCGGTGCAGGCGTCGGTGTCGGCGTGGCGGTCGGGCCAACGTTAACCGTCCGCTCGCGATTTGAATCCTGAGCCGCCGCCTGATCGGAAAAATACAGGCCTGAAGCCGCAAATAACGCGGCAGCAAGCAAAGTGCTGAGAAACTTAAGCTTATTCATCGTATCCGGCCCGCCCTAGCGGTAAGTGACCTGCGGAGTGGCGTAGTAGCCCTCCCGGCTCCGAACCGTTAGACGCGGCAATCCGCGAGGGGGTTTGACCCGAACTTTGACCTTACGCCATTTTCCGTCCGGGCTGAAATCGGGCGGGGTGTAACCGACAGAGTATTGGTGACGAAGCTCGAGGGCGATCCGCTCGAAGATCTCGTCCATTTCGACCGCCGTATTCGGATAGAACGCCCGCCCGCCGGTAACGCTAGCAAGTTCATCGAGAAAAGCCTGGCCCTGCATCCCGAGTTGTGACGACACGTCTCCGCGGTCCTGAATTCCGACGGCGTATGTCACAACGTCCGATTCCTTCATCAGCCGCTTTACTTCGTTGAAATTATATCGCGAGGCATTGTCCTGTCCGTCGCTGATTATCAACAAGGCCTTTTTCTGATGCGTCCCGCGGGTCACGCGGTCAAGCCCCAGATAAACGGCGTCATAAAGTGCCGTATTTGCACGCGGGTTTACGAGTGTTAGCTTTTGCAGGACGGCGTCACTGTCGCGGGTCCGGTCGAGCAGGAGCTGGGCACGGCTGTTGAAGCCGATCAGGAAATACTCGTCGTTCGGGTGGCTGGCCTCGATGAAGCGGCGGAGTGCCGTCCGGGCCTTGCCGATCTTTTCTCCGCTCATCGAGCCGGAAACGTCGAATAGGACGCCGACTGAAACAGGCGAATCACTGTCGCTAAAGAAAGTAATCGTCTGTTCCTGATTATTGTCGAAAACGCGGAATGAGTTTTTCGATAGCCCGGAAACGTAGCGGCCGTAGAGGTCGGTGACGGTCAGCGTTAGCGTTACAAGGTCGGTTCGGACGGTAACAGGGCGCGTCGGGTCGTCAGGCGGCGGAGTTGCCTCCGGCTCGGGTTGCTGAGCGAAAACCGCGGCCGAAAACAACATCATAAGGCCGAGTGCCGCCAGCGGTCCGCGAAGAAAACCGCACCGGAACACCGACATAACGGAAAAAACACGCATAGCGTCTCCTGTTAGCTTGTTACTATCTTAGAAAAAAGGTACACGTACCGCAAGATTTTTCTTTGATGAAGAATGTTCCGAAGTGGTTGTTCGTGTCTCAGGCCCGGCCGCGACTTTTTGCAGTATGGAACAATTTCTTCCCGCGTGCGTGTTATAATTCTGGAATTCCGAACCGGCCCGGCGGCCTCGGGTTTGACCGAGTGCACACCGATGGCCAGTTTTTCCTTTCTTTATGCCCGAATTCGTTTGCCGGCTTGGCACTCCGTCCGGAGAGATCGTAACACGAATCGTCGAGGCCCACGCCGCGGGCGAGGCTCGCGCCGAACTCGAGCGCGAGGGCTACCGTGTTTTTGACGTAAGCTCGGCCGAGGGCGGCATCGGGTCGCTCTTCGCCATGGGCGGCTCCGGGGCGAAACAGAAGGTCAAGCAGTCCGACTTTCTGCTTTTCAATCAACAGCTTTCCGCATTGCTTCGTGCCGGCATCCCGGTCTTGCAGGCGATCTCGCTGCTGAAGACACGTTCGCCGTCAGCCTCGCTCCGGGCCGTGCTCGGCAACGTTGAGGAAAAGATCAAGAACGGTGTTCCGCTCTCGCAGGCCTTCGAGTCTCAAGGCATCTTTCCGCGTATTTATACGGCATCCATCCTTGCGGGCGAGCAGAGCGGCTCGCTGGACGAGGTGCTGCACCGCTTTGTCGAGTATCTCCGCCGAAGTGTTTCGATAACGCGGAAGCTCCGCGGGGCACTCGCCTATCCGGCATTCTTGCTCGTCGCGGCCGGCTTCATGATCGCGTTCTTGACGCTTTACATCGTGCCGCGGATGTCTGACCTCTTCCGCGGGCTCGATGCCAACCGCGGTCTGCCGGCGATCACAAATCTTGTTCTCGCGATCTCGACGGGGTTGACGCAGAACATTTGGTGGATATTGCCGCTTGTCATCGTCCTTATTGTCAGCCTCGTCGTATGGCTTAGGACAGCGAACGGCCGGTTGGTTCTGCATAAACTGCTGCTTAAGCTCCCGGTCGCCGGCACATTGATCCGCCAAATGGCGGCCGCACAGCTCGCCCGCTCTCTTTCGACGCTTCTTTCGGGCGGCATTACCGTGCCGGATTCGTGGGAAATTGCCTCGCAGGCGATATCAAACACCGAGCTTAGGCGGCGAAGCGAATCGGTACTTCAGCTTATCCGCGAAGGCCGCGGGTTTACCGAATCGCTCGAGCAGGCCAATTGGCTACCAGAGCTTGCACTCGACATGATCGGTATAGGCGAGCGTTCAGGCAGCCTCCGCGAAATGCTCGACGAGGTCGCCAAGTTTTACGACGCCGAAGCTGAGGTCAAGCTCGAACAACTGACTACGCTGCTTGAGCCCGCGATCCTGCTTGTAATGGCCGGCGTTGTCGTCGTCATCTTGCTGGCGATCTATCTTCCGATCATCGATACGATCTCTGCCGGGCCGACCTCGGGACGGAGATAGCCCTTGAAAAAATGAACGTGGATACGACACAAACAACTACGAACGTCTCTTCGCCAAAGATCGAGCTTTCCGACTTTCTTGAGAACGAGCCGCCGGAGGTCGTCCAGGCAAAGCAGATGGCCAAGCGGTATCGGTTGCCCTACATCGACCTGCTTCCGCCGGATGCTCCCTCGCCTATCGATTACGACGAACTTGCAAAGATCCCGGTCGAAATGATGCTTCGCAATCATTTCGTCCCGCTCAAGCGCGAGGGCCGCGAGCTTCACGCCGCGATGGCCGACCCGACCGACCTTGAAAAGCTCGACGAGATGGAGAACGCGCTGAATGTCCGCATCGTGCCCTACATAGCGACCCAAGGCGCCATCGATGTCGTGCTCAAGAAGGGCGATGCGACGCAGCGTGTTTTGCAGGAAGCGGCTTCGGGCTTCAAGATCTCCCTTGTAAAAGAGACCGAGCATGGCGAAGAGGTACTCGATCTCGACCGGCTGGCGACCGACGCCGATATGTCGCCGATCATCAAGCTCGTCGATACCATTATTTATAACGCGATGGAATCGCGCGCCTCCGATATCCACATCGAGGCCGGCGACCGCGATGTCCGCGTCAAGTTTCGCATTGACGGAGCGCTTTACGCCAAGGTCGACCCGATCGACATCGCCTATCACCAAACGCTGATATCGCGAATCAAAGTAATGTCCGAGCTCGACATCGCCGAGCGGCGCATTCCGCAGGACGGCCGGTTTCGCGTACGCTACAAGGGCCGGACGGTCGATTTTCGTGTCTCGATCCTGCCGGCAGCATTCGGCGAGAATTGCGTTATTCGTATCCTCGACAAGGAGCAGATCTCGGAGGAATTCAAGAACCTCAGTCTCGAGGTCGTCGGGTTTGACCCCGAGGACCTTCGCCGGTTTCGCATCTACATCAAGGAGCCGTACGGCATGGTCCTCGTCACCGGCCCGACCGGTTCCGGTAAAACGACGACGCTCTACGCCGCCCTCAATGAGATCCGCAACGAAGAGGACAAGATCATCACCATCGAGGACCCGGTCGAATACCAGCTTCAGGGCATTATGCAGATCCCGGTCAACGAGAAAAAGGGCCTCACCTTTGCCCGCGGCCTTCGCTCGATACTCCGCCACGACCCGGACAAGATAATGGTCGGCGAAATCCGCGACGAAGAGACGGCCCAGATCGCCATCCAGTCGGCGCTTACGGGCCACCTCGTTTTCACCACCGTCCACGCCAATAACGTCATTGACGTCATCGGCCGCTTCCTGAACATGGGAGTCGAGCCCTACAACTTCGTCTCGTCGCTCAACTGCGTGCTCGCCCAGCGGCTCGTCCGGCTGCTTTGCCCGACCTGCAAACGGCAATACGATCCGACGGAAGAAGAACTCAGGGAATCGGGTCTGCGTCCTGAAGAAGTGAAAGATCGCGTCTTTCTTCGTAACGTCGGCTGCGATGCCTGCAACCATACGGGCTACCGCGGCCGGACGGCGATACACGAGCTTCTCGATATGTCGGACACCATTCGGGAAATGATCATCGAACGCCGGCCGGGCTCCGAGATCCGCCGCCAGGCCGAACGCGAAGGGCTTTCAAGCCTGCGCGAATCCGCGATGAAGAAGGTCTTTCTCGGCCAGACGACGCTTTACGAGATCAATCGTGTGACCTTTGTTGAAGAGGCTAAATAAATGAGCCGACGAATTCTGATCCTTCTCGCGATAGTTACTTTCTCAACCGCGGCCTTCGGCCAGATGGAAGGGAACCCGCCAAACTGGTGCCGCGGCGGTTTTTTCGCCTCCGAATCGGAGAACTTCTCGATCGGTACTGTTAAAGGCAGGCGTGGGACCCGCTCCTATTTTTACAGCGATGACCGTGAGGATTGCCCGGCGGGCAAGAACTGTCGTGCAAGGTCATACGTCGTCGCGGGTGATGAGGTCATCGTAAATCGCACCTTTAACGGCTTTGCCTGCAGTTGGTTTCCCGGCAAGAACGGCGGAACTGTCGGTTGGCTTCGTGTTGAAACGCTCGATCTGCCGGAAAGTCTCTATGACGCCTCGCCGGCGGCGTGGTCGGGCGAATGGAATTACGCAGAGAACTCGATCAAGCTCCAGCCTGAGCCCAATTCGAATTGGCTGCGGGTGACCGGGAACGCCTTCTGGAAAGGCCTCGGCGACAACATCCATATCGGCGAACTCGATGGCCGTGCCGAAGCGAAGAACGGCATCATGAAATACTCCGACGGAGACGATGAATACGACTGCAAGGTCACGATGCGGCTACTCGGCCGATATCTGATCGTTTCGGACAATCTGAAATGCGGCGGGGTGAACGTCTCTTTCTCGGGCGTTTACCTCAAGACCAAAAAATAAACGAACCGCTATCCGAGAAGTGAGCAGTAAACCGCAGGATCGACATTTCCACCGCTGACGATTAGACAGATCTTCTTTCCGGCAAAGCGTTCCGGCTGTTCGAGCAGGGCTCCGAGGGTTAAAGCTCCGGTCGGCTCGGATTTGAGGTTGGCGAGGGCATAGTAAAGACGAACCGCCTCGGCAATCTTCTCGTCCGAGACCTCGATAAAATCCTTCACACCGTCGCGGATGATCGGCCAGTTAAGATTGCCGAGCGAGATCGTTCTCGCCCCATCGGCAAGCGTCATTGGCTCGGTTTCGTTAGGTATCAGGCGGCCCTCGCGGAACGATCGGGTGGCATCATTTCCAAGCAGCGGTTCGGCTCCGTAAACCTCTGCCAGATCGCCATTTCGGCAAAGCCCGGTGACCACGCCGGAGATCAACCCACCGCCGCCGACCGGCACGAGAACGACGTCAAAACCCTGCCCGGCCAGTTCATCGCCGAGCGTCGAATTGCCCGCGATCACCCATTCATCATCGTAAGCCGAGGCGTGATAGGCATCCGGCATCTGAGCGGCTAGTTCCGCTACACGCTCATTCCTTCCGACCTTTTTCGTGTCGATCAGATCGACCGTCGCCCCAAATCCGCGGACCGCATCTATCTTTACCTGAGCTGATGTCTCGGGCATCACGACCGTACACCGCTTGCCGAGCAGCTTGCAGGCATAGGCAAGGGCCTGCCCGAAATTGCCTGAAGAAGCGGTCAGTATCTCTTCGTTCGGTACGTTCAAAGCGAGGTTGTAGCCGGCACGGAACTTAAAACTACCGGTGTGTTGGAATGTTTCGGTCGCGATCGTGATATCTAATCCGAGGTGATCGCGGAGCTTTGACGATACGACGAAGGTCGTCGGGCGAATGACTTCTTTGAGTGGTAACATATCTCGAACGAAGTTTAATGCTCTTGGCCAAAGCGGGCAAGTTCGTTCCCGATGCGGCCGAGCAACATAGCTTTATGAAAAAACCGGAAAAGGAATTGAAGGAGCTTCTGGAGCTCATATTTCTTCAGGCGCAGATGCAGTTCGGGCCGGCTATTCGCTCTCGATGGCTCCACGCGGAAGACGATTGCCCGGGCTGCGGTGGCGAGTTAAACGTCGTCAAGTTCAAGAAAAAGAAGGCTCTATCGCTTAACGCATTTATCTTTCGCGAGCACGGCGTGCTGATCGCATATTTGCTCTGCAGCAAATGCGCAAATGCCGTGATAAAGCTGGGCGAGACGCATCCGCACGGAACGACGCCGCTCCATCAGGAGATCGAGAAAAACTTGAAGGCCGCATATCTGAAACACCAGGGACACTAAATGGCGAAAGCAGAATTTGGAATGGTCGGGCTCGGGACGATGGGCCGCAACTTTTTGCTAAACGTGGCAGAGAATGGCTTCGCGGCCGTCGGCTACGACCTCAATGCCGAGAAGCGCGACCTGCTCGAACAGGAAGGCGCAGGCCTACCGGTGAAAGCGGCAGCGGACGTTGCCACGCTCGTCGCTTCGCTCGAATCGCCGCGGCGGATAATGATGCTCGTGCCCGCCGGGCCAATTGTCGAATCGGTCATCAATGAACTGCTGCCGCATCTTGAGCCCGGCGACATCCTGATCGACGGCGGCAACTCGCATTTTCCGGATACGGATCGCCGTGAGGCTTTTCTAATGGAACACGGGATCGCCTTTGTCGGCGTCGGAGTTTCAGGCGGCGAAGAAGGTGCCCGCCGCGGCCCGAGCATTATGATCGGCGGCGACCCGGCGGTTTACGAAAACGTAAGCCCGATCCTTGAAGCCGTCTCGGCAAAGGTCAACGGCGAACCCTGCGCCGCCCACGTCGGCCGCGGCTCGGCCGGGCATTTCGTCAAGATGGTCCACAACGGCATCGAGTACGCGATGATGCAGCTCATCGCCGAAGCCTACGACCT
>CAZGLZ010000117.1:0-10693 GCA_964526245.1 uncultured Chloracidobacterium sp.
GTAGGAGTCCTGGATCTCTTTCAAAAGCGAGCCGAACTCATAGAACAAACACGAAAAGCCACGCTCGGTCAGCCCCTTGAGGATCGAGACCGCTAAGTGTGTTTTCCCAACGCCGACCGGGCCGGAGAGTAAAAGCCCTCGGTCCTCTGCGGGATATTCGTTCGTAAAATTGCTCGCAAAAAGCAGGGCGAGCTTTTGCGATTCGTTCTGTGCCGTGTAGTTGCTGAAATGGCATCGGGAATAGCGACGCGGAACGCGGACCTTCTCGAAAGGGTCGGTATGGCGGCCCGTCCTCTGGCATTTGCACGGCCGGGCTCCTTTGCCGGCGACGATCTCCATTCCTGTGCCAAAACAAACCTCGCACACCTCGCCGGCGGGCTGTTCGTCCGCAACGTTCGTTATTCGCTTCTTCTCAGAAATTGCCATCGTGAAAAAGGATGATAACAGATGAGCGAGCCTGGTTGTAGCGCCGCCTGCCGAGCACCGATATCGGCGGATATGCTATATTTTTATTTGCTGAATTGCGGCATCTATGGGAGTTTTTCGCAGTATCCTCATCAAGCTCGGACTTGCGGACCTCGAGGCAGACAGAACGCCGATCAGCGTCTTCTTACTCGATGACGACAAGCGGCGGCACACGTGGTTCCAGAAGCGCTTTTCGGGCGACGAACTTGCGATAGCCGAAACGGTCGAAGAGGCGAAGGCGTTGCTCGAAAAAGGCTCTTTCGACGCCATTTTTCTTGATCACGACCTGCTTCCGCACCATTACGAATCGAACGACCACGACGATTACGCGAGCACCGGATACGCGATCGCCGAATGGCTTGACGAACGCCGCGAACTGCATCGTGCCGCGACCATCGTCGTTCATACACGCAATGCCGACGCCGCCATCCCGATGGTCCAGAAGCTTCGCGAATCGGGCCGCAACGTCGAATACTGTGCCTTCCCGATGCTCGACCTCAAGATCCGTTCCTATTGGAAGCGCTAAAAAAAGCAGGCCGTCGATGCGAGCCTGCTTTCTGTCTTTGTCCGGCGATCAATGTTTCGCCGGGTTCTTTTTTATCTCACCGATCAGCTCCGCGATCGCGTCCTTAAGATCGGCATTTTCGGGCTTTGTCGCAAGGTGCTCGATGGCCATCACGTAAGCCGTTTTGAAGGCCTCTTCTTTCGCTACCTTAATGTCCGGTTCAACGCCCGTTCCTTCCCAGTTCGTTTTCGTGATCGGGCTTATCGCCCGGCCCGTCGAGATGAAGGCCGAAAAATGATCGCCTAGCCGGAACATCCCGCCCGGATGAGCACCGCCGCCGGTCGTTTCGCCGATGATCGTTGCCCTCTTGAGGTTCTTGAGGTTATAGGTGAATTCCTCGCCCGCCGAGAACGTCCGCTTGGCGGTTAGCACGAACACCGGCTTATCTACATACTTCCGGCCCTTGACCTCCGGCTTTGTCCAGAATTCCTCCGTCCGGTCACCGGCCCGCCAATAGAGGCTGTTCAGATGCACGGGCTTATCTCCGAAAAGATATGATGAGATCAGGGCGACCATCTCCGGCGAGCCGCCGCCGTTCTGACGAAGATCGATGATCAATGCTTCCGTATTGGCGATAAAGTTCATCGCCGCCTCGACCGTTTCTTTCCCGATCTCCGGGTCGGAAAAGCCGTTAAGCTTGATGTAGCCGATATTGCCGCGAAGCCGTTCTACGGTTTCGAATCCCGCGTTGATGCTCAGGACGTTGTTCCGGTGCTTGATCTTTTCGGCTTCGGTCGGAGCGGCCTTCGGCTGGTTGACCGGCAGCATGTTCGGCGAAAATCGCACCCGCAGATGCCGGTCGTTCGTCGCCGCCTGCAAGTCCGCGGTCAGGGCTTCCGCAAATGCCTTGCCGCTTGTGATCGCATCATATTTGCCGTCCGCACGGTTCTTTTCGAGCATGCCCGCGGTCTTCTCGGCGACCTCCGGGAAGACATAGTTTGCCTTGAGGTCCTCTCTGAGTTCCGCGATGACGGCGTTCCGCGTGGCCGAATCTATCTGCATATCGGCGCCCGCGGCCGGGCCTTGGCCAAAGCAGGCTGCGACAACCACCAGAACGATGAAGAGCACCACCTTTATCATTAACGAAGAAAAATACATATTACTGCCTCCGTAGATCTAATTTTCCTTACTTAGTAACCAAACCATATATAAGCAGCCGGGCGGTTTGCTCCGCACGGCCGCGGATCTCTTCGAGCTTGCCGAGCTCCTTTGCGCTCAAGCTGAACGGCAGCAGCGAGTTCGTCGCCGTTAGCATTGCCATTGCCGTCGCGACCGCGTCCACATCGCGCATCGTGCCGTTCGCGATGCCTTCGCTGATCACCTTTGCGAGTATCTTCGCTTCCGTCTCAAAATGGGCCTTACGCCGTTCGAGCAAAGCCGGGCGAATGCTCGCGAGCAACTCATTGATGCTCTCGGT
Organism: uncultured Chloracidobacterium sp.; assembly: GCA_964526245.1. Taxonomy (GTDB): domain Bacteria; phylum Acidobacteriota; class Blastocatellia; order Pyrinomonadales; family Pyrinomonadaceae; genus OLB17. Next base: position 2,448 of record CAZGLZ010000117.1, read on the forward strand.
ATAATGCTGAACGCTTTTGAATCGGAAGACGACGCGTTCGACCAGCATCTCGCCAAGCCGTTCGTCGGGTGCCGAATCCTTTGCCGCGATCGCGCGGAGCCTCGCCGTCAGGCGATCGACGATGCGGTCGATGTGTGAAAGGGCGATCTCCTGTTTGCTCGAAAAGTGAAGATAGACAGAGCCCTTGCCGATGCCGGTCTCGCGGGCCAGGTCGTCTATCGTCATCTTCTTGTAACCGTAACGTGCCAAAAGGCGGTCGGTCGCATCAAGAATGTCGCTTTTTACGTCTCGCTTGTTTCCGGTATCCATACGATCCTCTGCTGACGAATGACCAGATTCGTCCAACGGTCATCATATGCTCTTTACGCGGGGTTGTAAAGGAAGGTTCCGCTTTTTCCGCGAAACTAGTCTTTCAGGTACTTCTTTCCGTTGAGCTTTGCCGGGAGCAGGCTGTCTTTCTCGTCTTCGGAATCTTTGCCGTAGCCGAGTTCTTTCATCAATTTGGTCGGGGCATTGCGGAGCTTCATTGGGACGGGCAGGTTGCCGAATCGCTTTGCATCGGCAAGGGCTTCGGCGATGGCATCGTTGGCCGAACGGTCCTTTGCCGCACGTGCCAGATACGCGGCTCCATGGGCAAGGTTGAGCGTGCATTCGGGATAGCCGATGGTTTCGACCGCACGGAAAACGGCGTTCGCGACGACCAATGCCGTCGGCTGGGCCAGCCCGATATCTTCCGAAGCAAAGATCACCATCCGACGGGCGATGAACTTCGGGTCCTCGCCGCTCTCGATCATCCGGGCGAGGTAATAGATGGCAGCGTCCGGGTCGCTCGCTCGCATCGACTTGATGAACGCGCTGATCACGTTGTAGTGCTCTTCGCCTTTTTTGTCGTAGCGAAGAAAGCGGTTCTGGAGCGTCTCTTTCAGATTCTCGATCGTCAGCTCGCCGTAAAGCTCGGCGGCGTTCTCGATCATCGTCAGGGCCTGGCGGGCGTCACCGTTTGCGAGCTCGGCAAGCCACTCCTTCGCCTCGTCGCCGAGCTCGTATCCCGAGCGCCCGATGATGGCGAACATCTCTTCTTTCGTAAACTCTTTGAGCGTAAAAACTCGAAGCCGCGAGAGCAGTGCCGGTATGACCTCAAAGCTCGGGTTTTCGGTCGTCGCTCCGATCAGGACAAGCCCGCCCGATTCGACGAACGGAAGCAAAAAGTCCTGCTGGGCCTTGTTAAAGCGGTGGATCTCATCGAGAAAAAGCACCTTCGGCCGGCCCATTGTAGGCAAGGCGATCAGCTTTCTAATGTCTTCCTTCCCTGCGGAAACGGCGGAAAGCTCAAAGAACTCGGCCTCGATGGCATTTGCATAGATGCGGGCGAGCGTTGTCTTTCCCGTTCCGGGCGGGCCCCAAAGAATGAACGAGAAGATGCTCTTTTGCTCGATGGCGAGCCGCAGCGGTTTGCCCTCGCCAACAAGGTGCTCCTGCCCGATGTAATCATCGAGGCTGGCGGGTCGGATCCGGCTGGCGAGCGGTTCGGGCATTGGCGGCTTCAGTATTTGTATGAAAGAATCTAACACATTATTTTCGGCAGCGGCATAAGCAAAGGGGCCCGCGAATGAGAACACATATCAAATTTGGAAAGATCCTCGGCATCGAGATCGGCATTCATTACAGTTGGCTGATAATCGCTGTCCTGATCACGCTTTCGCTCGGCGGTTACTTTGGCCAGTCGCACCCGGAATGGGGCGATGGCGTTATCTGGGCGATGGCGGTCGGGTCGGCGGTGATGTTCTTTGCGGCGATCGTTATCCACGAGATGTCGCACGCCCTCGTCGCCCGTGCTTACGACATTCCGGTCAAGTCGATAACGCTCTTTGCACTCGGCGGCGTCGCGCAGATAGAGAAGGACGCCGAAACGGCCAAGACCGAGTTTTGGATCGGCATTGTCGGGCCGATCACGAGCGCCGTTATCGGCGGGCTCTGCCTCGCCGCGGCGTATCTGCTTGGCTGGACCTTCGGTGCCGATACATCGACACCCTTAATGGCGGTCTTCGTCTGGCTTGGTTACATCAATATCGCTCTCGCAGTATTTAACATGGTGCCCGGATTTCCGATGGACGGCGGCCGGGTGATGCGGGCGGCGATCTGGGCATTCGTAAAGGACCGCGAACGGGCGACCAAGGCGGCCTCGCTGATCGGCCAGACGATCGCCTTCGGTTTTATCATTTTCGGAATCATCGCTTTTTTCCGCGGCTCGGGCATCGGCGGGCTTTGGATCGCCTTCATCGGCTGGTTCCTGCTGACCTCTGCAAGGGCGAGCTATGCACAGTCGGAGATGACGCAGGCATTCGCCGGGCTCAAGGTCCGCGACCTGATGACGACCGAATGTGCCCGCGTAGATCCCCGGACGAACCTTCAATCGCTGGTCGATGACAATATCTTGAAGGCCGGAGGCCGCTGCTTTTTGGTCGAGGAGAATGGCGAATTGCTTGGGCTTGTAACGCCGGCCGATGTTCGCTCGGTCGAGCGGACGATGTGGCCGATGAAGACCGTTGACGACGTGATGCGGCCCTTCGAAAAGCTCCACACCGCTTCGCCCGAGGCGACGATCGTAGAGGCACTGGAAACGATGGGCCGGGCAGACGTCAATCAACTTCCCGTGCTCGAGGGCGGCCGGCTTGTCGGAATGATCTCACGCGACCGGATACTCAATTACCTCGTCGCGAGAAAAGAGCTCGATATGTGATCGCCGCCGATCACATCCGCTCGGCTTCAAGATTTGCGGCAACGCATTCGCGGCAGAGAAACCCTTCCGAAATGCCTTGCTCGGCCTTTCGCCGGAACGTCTCGTGCGTGTCCCCATCTACGAACGCCGTCCGACCGCATTGCTCGCAAAGCATCTCGTGCGGCGTTGCAGCGGTCTTCACGCTCGATTCCGTCTTGATCTCCTCGAACCTGTCCGCGTCAAATTGTGCTCGTGTCGTCATCTGGATCTACCTCTTCATTCTCGGCCGCATTTTGCAGGACAGGGAAGCGGCCGGCCGGATCGCACTCGGGGTCACCTATAGAATACTCCTAAACCCCGCCCGAACGTAGGCTCGCCGAGGGTTTTGGTCGATAGCCTTGGGCAAGTCGTATCCCGGCGGGACTTCATGCCATTTGGCGAGGAGATCACGCCCGACGGCACGCACCGCAAGGCGGACCTGAAATACAACTTCGGCGACAACATCCGCCAAAAATTCACCGGCTACCAAAAGGACGAAGAAACCCAACTCGACTTCGCCGAAGCCCGGATGTACCAGAACCTCCACGGCCGCTTCACCGCCGTCGATCCGCTCCTCGCCAGCGGCAAATCCGCCAACCCGCAAACCTTCAACCGCTACATCTACACCGGTAACAACCCCGTCAACATCACCGACCCAAGCGGGCTGAACTGGTGCCGAAATAACGAAACCGCGGTTACAAGTTGGACGAATGGAGTTCCCTGTGGCAACGGTTTCACCAATGTGACGGGACTCGATGCAGTTAATCGCGCTGATAGCTGCTATACGCAGGCCAACGGCAGTACTCCGTGTTACGCCAGGAACTCTCTTGTCCGCCTTAACAGTAACGGTACAACGATACTAATCAGTGGACGCCAACTCCAAGACGAAAGTGAAGAGATCTTCTCAACTACCGCCTCTGAGCTCGGGACCACGATGAACCAGCGGCCGATTTCCCAGGAAGTCGTCACATCGAATGCCGCGACCCTTAGCGACCACCTCGTATCCGCTGGTGGAACGATTGCAGAAAATACCGGTGTACAGGCTCTACTCGATTTCGCCGGTCTGAATTCGCCTGAGACCGAGCACACAACTGCTGGACGAGTAATCGGACACGGCCTTTCCCTTGGGATAGCTCTGGGGGAAATCGCTGTGGGCGCAAGTCTTATCGCAGCAGGCACTGGGGGCAATCTATTTGGCTTCGGATTGGATCTGACCGGTTTCGGTGCTGCCGTCGGAGTTCCGATAAACGTGCTGAGCACAGCGGCGATAGCTACCGGCGCAGCGATCGGCTTCCACGGAGTGTTTACCGCGGGCAACACCTCAGTTAACATCTACAACCAAGCAAAAGGTAAAAACGAAGGGGTATATGAGTTTCCTGATGCTGATACCCCTGGAACCGATTATGTTGGACAGTCGAACGACACGAGTAGGCGAATCGCTCAACACGAGCGAAGCGGAAAGAAATCTCGGGATTCAAAAGCAAACGTTAAAGCAGTTCCTGGAGGAAAGACTAAACGCGAGATGGTCGAGCAAGGAATGATCGACAAAAAAGGCGGAATTAAGGGGGGTAAAGTCTCAAACATTCGAAACCCGATAAGCGAAAAAAGAAAAAAGAAGCTAGGGATAAAATAATCGAAAACGATGACGGAATTAGAACTTAAAAAGCAGATTGAAGGCCACAATAGGCGCAACAAAGAACTCAAAAAAGTCCTGCAATCGAGAGGACTGAACGAAGAAACCCTGATTGAAGCGGAGTATCATTTCTGGGCTGACATGCACGAAGATGCGATTGCATTTGCAAAACGACTCTATGACGAGGGTTTTCTAGTGCTCGTCATTGCCCCAGTCGCTGATGAAAATGGAACAACCTGGAACTTGGAGGTTCGAAAGCGTGAGACGGTTAAGGATGTAATCGGTGAACCTAAGACCGCTTATCTCGTTGAGTTAGCTAATCAATACAATGCCTTGTATGACGGGTGGGGTACTCAGGTTTAGTACTTGCGGATGAGCTTGTCGAAGTTTCTTCGGCGCAGGAATAAAGTGAAACCATCACTACAATGTTACAGGCGGCTCTTCTCAGCAACGCCAGAACATCTGTTTACAGTTTTTCTGCGAACCGCCGACGCAGACTGTGGCGGCACATAGGACGCCGCTCGCGAGGACCTCGAACACGGGTTACGATTTTTACACGGGACTGGTGACGATGGCGACCGATGCGGTTAACAATGTTTCGGTCGAAACGGAATATGACGCTCTCGGGCGATTACCTTTGTTCCGGGCAACGCATTTCCTAGGATTTCTGAAAACCCCGCCTTCCAGGTATCGGTCGATACCGCCAGTCAGTCGATCGCCTCGGCCAGTGCCTCTGAGCTCGGGACCACGATGAATCAGCGGCCATTGGCCGCAATACCGCTAACGTGCCCAGTCGGCACTTCGTGCGGCGGGGACACCCCGCTCTATTCAAATCTTTTTTACGGAAACGGCGGCACCGAGAATCTTCACATTGCCCTTGATCTCGTCGGAGCTTCTGAGATCCCAGGTGTATCACAAGCGGCTGATATACTTTCCGGAGCGTTAAGCTTTGCCTCCGGCGACCATGTCGGGGGCGCGCTGAGCCTCGGAGCCGCTACTCCTGTAATCGGAAACGTTTTCGCTGCGATGAAGTGGAGCCGGCGAGGGGCGAATGCTCTTGAACACGCTCGGGAGATGGGTCGCGCCGGTGAACGGTTGGCGGGCTTGACGGGGGCGGCGAAGAAGGCGATCGACGTCGATGGCCGGAAGCTGTTTCCGGATGAGGTTGATAAAGTAGCAGGTGTCTTGAAGGAATCAAAAAATGTTGCGAAACAGAGCTATACGAGGCAATTGAGGTCATATACCAAATACTCGAAAGATAATGGATTTAAGTTCGAGCTTTGGACGCGTCGAGATACAAAGTTGTCCAAACCTTTACAAAAGGCAATAGCCGACGGACACATTATCCACAAGTGTTATTTAGGACCCTGCTTATAATCGATGATGGCAAACGTGACATGACGTTAGAAGAGGAAATTGAGCGGTTGGACAAAATCTTTGGTGATTTAGTCCGAAAGTCTCCAAAGAACGCGGCTGACATGGAGGAGATGGAAAGAATGCGCATCTTGCGCATGAATGCCCTTCTCCAACAAGGTCGGCCTCTTGCAGATGAAGTGCGCGAAGTCGGTATAGAAATCAAGTCAGTGTGGGACTTCGTAAACAGCGACGAGAAGTATCCCGAAGCCATTCCAGTTCTTATCAAGCATCTGAGCAGGCCGTATCATCGTGCGATAAAGGAAGGCATCGTTCGGGCGCTGGCTGTCAAGGCGGCGAAAGGTCTCGCCAACAAAGCAGTGATCGAAGAATATCAGCGCCTTCCGAGGGAAGATCTTGAACGCCCTTGGATACGTGATTTCCGATGGGCTTTCGGAAACACGATGAGTGTCATTGTTACAAAAGACGATTTGGATGAATTGATCAAGATCGTTACTGACGAAAGCAATGGGGAGTCGCGGACCGGTTTTATCGAGGCTTTGGCTAAGATCAAGTCTCCAAAAGTTATCGAGGTTCTGCATCAGCTTGAGAACGACAAGAATCAAATAGTGGCCGATCGGGCAAAAAAGATTCTCGCGAAGAAAACGAAAGCCGCGGAACGTAAGACTAAGAAGAAAAACCCCTGATTTCACCTTCGGTATCTGATTTTTGAAAACCGATCATCTGGGCAGCCCGCGGGCGGTGACGGATGCGGAGGGTGAGGTTATCGCGAGGCGGGATTTCATGCCATTTGGCGAGGAGCTTTACACGGGCGTCGGCGGCCGGACGGGCGACACCGGCCTCAAATACTCCTCCAACCAGGACGACATCCGCCAGAAATTCACCGGCTATCAAAAAGACGAAGAAACCGGCCTCGACTTCGCCGAAGCCCGAATGTACGAAAACCGCCTCGGCAGATTCACGGCGGTGGATCCATTGCTGGCTTCTGGACGGTCTTCAAACCCACAAACCTTCAACCGGTACATCTACACAAGCAACAACCCAATCATTCGAACCGACCCGACCGGCCTAGACTGGTGGAAGGGGAATTGCAATAAAGAGACCAACCGCTGCTCATATCGCGAATCGAAAGAAAAACCCACAGATGGAATCTGGGAGCCTGTGACTTATAACAATCTTGGCTACACCACAGTCGATGACTGGAACAAAACGGGTCGGACTGCATACTTGTATGCAGTAGGTGGACAGGATTGGGGGGTTAGGGCGAAAATTTATGACACGATGATGGAAAATATCCGCCTTGCGAACAGTTTCAATGATCCAAAGTACATAGCCGTTCGCGATCCACAAGTGCGCGAAGGAGCAGCCGCAGTAATGTGGGGTGCAGCAGCCGTGGTCAACAAGCCTTTTGAGGCGTATAATCTCGCCGCGTGGGGTGCCAACGCGTTCGGTGCAAATTTGCCATATGCTCCGACAATGGAGCCGGATGAACGAACCTCGGACGCAGGACGCTTTTTCTACTACGGAACTAATGTTGGTTTTGCCATTCAAGGCGGTGCCTCGGCGCTGTCACGTTCGTTTGGAACACGACCGAACCAAGCAGTTTTTTGGTCTGGATTCCCTGAGGCACGCACGGCGGCCACTTCGTTTGCGAAAATTACAGACGGCAAAACAATTGAAATGACCCTTGGCGGCCGAACTCTAAATCTATTCAGCCCGACGGTAAGATCGATTAGCAGGACCGTCGATGATTGGCTATGGCAACGAGCTTCTAAATCGTTTGCGAACCAGGCGTCCGGTACGGCGAATGTTTTCGTGAGATTTCCCATAGATGTCAACCGCACATGGAAAACGGTCGAGGAGCCTATTCTTCGGGCTAGAGGAGTCAATTTGCAACTAAATCTCGTCAAGTAGAATGTTCACGTTGATCGAGAAACGAAAGTAGGTCATGAACAACGACTTCAACGTCAGTTTAAGAAATGAAGGGCCCGCCGGTTGGGTTGAGTACCAGGAAGAAGCCTCGAAACTATCGTTTCCTTGGGAACGAACAGAGTGTGGTTTTTCGATTGACATTCCTATGAAAGACGAGTGGGACGCGCACTGTGAAACGCATTCTGTAGCATTGTTAAAGGGCAAATACGAAACTGTAATCCGCCGCATCGCAGAAGGTGCCGCCAGGGCTTATTGGGGTGGGTCGTACCATATTGGTAGAAGGAGCATCGATGTTTTACGGCCAAGGACTCTCTTTTCGGCAATTAAGGCAAAGTTTTTGAACTAATATTCCGGATGGTGTCTTACTTAATGAAAGCTACAGTCAGAAAGCGCGCCGCGGGCCGAGCAATGAGCTGATCGGCGAGTATTTCTACGACGGCGAGGGTCGACGCGTCAAGAAGCACCGCTACGTGGGCGGGGTGCTGACCGAGGTGACGGTCTTTGTTTACTCGGCCGGGAAGCTCGCCGCCGAGTACTCGACCGCACCGC
>CAZGLZ010000118.1:0-10684 GCA_964526245.1 uncultured Chloracidobacterium sp.
CCATTCGAATATCAACGAACTCGTCATTTGTTATCTCGCGGCCTTCGTGGTCGAGGAAGACCGTCCGCTTAGGCGAATCAGCGGTCGGCTGTGCGATAGCAACTGCCGCAAGTAGACAAATGAGAACCATTACCCGAACGGGCAAGGCGGAGCGGCGAACTGTAAACTTCGGCGTTCTCATCAAGTAAGCAGGGCGGGAGTAACCGAAGCTCTCTCCCGCCCTAAAAAATACCACGAAAAGCGGTTACTGCCCCTGTCCGAGCGAGAAGCCCGGTTCGCCGTCGAAGAAGCAGAGGTGCTCGGTCTTGATAAAATCAAAGCCGGCAGCCTGCACCCGCTGGAGTAAGTTGATGACCTGTTGGTGCGTGACCTCGCGGTTGTCGTTGTCAGACATAAAGCGGCAACGCCAGTGGTCAACGCAGAAAGTGTCCTCAAAGCCCTTCGGATAGACCTTTGTCCCGCGGTTCGAGATCATCACAAGCTTAAGGCCATCGCCGTTGGCAGCGGCTTCGAGCTTCTGGCCGAGTTCAGTGCCTGCGCCGTAGTAGCTGCCGTTCCACCAGTGGAGGAAAACGTCGACGCCGACGAGCTCCTTTTTCGCCGGATTGAGTACGGAATAGATCGGCTTGCGGTCTGCCTCAGCGATCTCTTCGACCTTTTTGTATTCGACCGGCTTAAGCGTCTCGGGTTTCTGGCCTAAGCGATCGACAACGGCCTGTGCAAATTCTTTCGTGCCGACCTTCTCCTTTGAAACACCGTCCTTGAAGATGTCGTAGGTGTGAACGCCGTCCTCGATGGTCCGAAGCCAAGCGTTGTGAGCAAGCTCGGCAATGTCCGGCTGGTTGAGGTGAACGAGCATCATTATCGAGCCGAGGAATAGGCCCGACGGGTTCGCGAGGTTCTGCCCAGCGCGCCGCGGTGCCGAACCGTGGATGGCTTCGAACATCGAGATGTGTTCGCCGATGTTTGCCGAACCCGCCAGCCCGACCGAACCGGCGATCTGCGCCGCGACGTCCGAGAGAATGTCACCGTAGAGGTTCTGCATCACGATGACGTCAAAATTCTCCGGCGTATCGGCCATCTTTGCGGCACCGATGTCAACGATCCAGTGGTCCGCCTCAATGCCCGGATACTCGGCCGCGATCTCGTCAAAGACCTTGTGGAAGAGCCCGTCGGTCTGCTTCATGATGTTGTCCTTCATGAAGGCGGTGACCTTTTTGCGGTTATTCCGATGGGCATACTCAAAGGCGTAGCGGACGATCTTTTCGCATCCGGGACGCGAGATCAGTTTCAAGCACTGCTCGACCATATCGGTCTGGCGATGCTCAATACCCGCGTAGGTATCTTCTTCATTTTCACGGACGATCACGACGTCCATCACCGGATGCTTCGTCTTAATGAACGGGTGGTAGGAAACGCACGGTCGGATGTTTGCGTAAAGGCCAAGCGTCTTGCGGACCGTTACGTTCAGCGACTTAAAGCCGCCGCCCTGCGGGGTCGTTATCGGCGCTTTCAGGAAAACCTTTGTCCTCCGAAGCGAATCCCATGACTCAGGCGCGATGCCGGCCGTATTTCCCGAGAGATAGACCTTTTCACCGATCTCGATCGTCTCGATATCGATGCGGGCACCGGCTTCCTTGATGATATGAAGCGTCGCATCCATGATCTCGGGGCCGATCCCGTCCCCGTGGGCGACTGTTATAGGCACATTTGACATAGTTGTATTAAGTTTTCCTCTAAGAGTTTGAAAAGCAAAAGATAAACGAGGATTTTACTTTAACGCGTTGTGCAAGGCAATCGGCGGCTGCCGGGACCGAGACCTGAATATGTGCCGCTTTTGGAACGAGGCCGCCGAAGACCTATACTTGGAGGACACGCTATGCTTACTTCGCTTTACCTGAACACCTCGGCACGGGCACGCTTTCAACTGATCTTTACCGCACTTTTTGCGTTCGGTTTCTTTGCGGTGCCGGCTGCGACGGATATGCTCGGGCAGTTTCCGCAGCAGCGGCGGCTCGAGATCCGCGAGCAGCGGCAGCAGGAAGCAGAGCGCCGAAGACGCGAGGCAAATGAAGCGGCGTTGGCCGCCCGCGACGCGGTCCCGCGGCCTCGTGCGGCCGTCATGAACGTCAATGTCCAGATGGCCTTGACAACCGAGAACGCCAAGAACTTTGACGAAGCGAGGGCAAAGGCGGCCAAGCGTATCCGCGACGGCGAGACACTCTGGATGCACCTGAAGTTTCAGGGAAAGCTCGGCGATTATGTGCTGACCTTTCGCGACGAGGAAAGCGGCACCTTGAGGTATGTGCTTTACGCTGAAACCGGTCCGCAGGACGACCCTACCGCACTGGCAAAGTACGCGGTCGAATTCGCAAAAGAGGATCTTGCCAGCCCGGAGGTCCGGATATCTCTTACGCCGCTCAGCCCGGGGCAAAAACTCGGGACGCCCGTCCTGCTTGCTACGGCCGCAACTCGGCAGCCCGGCGTTTGGAATAACGAACTCCGGCTGACAAACAATCCCGTCATTCCGCGGGCACCGACCGACAATCTCGCAAAGCTTGATTTTGCTCTCGACCTTGGCCAGGGCAACGGCCGCTACTCAGGGCTCTGGGCCGGATTTCGTGATTTCGGTTTGAGCGGCCCGGCCGCTGATACGGCGCTTCCGGTCGCTCGCTCGTTCTACAGCCTGCCGATCAAGACCGCCATCCAAAGCCATCTTACCGAAAAGGGCATTGAACCGGTGAGGTTCTTTTTCGCTCAGGACCATTGGCTTGAAACGCTTCCCTCGGCGACCAGCAAGGTTCGCGAACGGAGTATCACGGCGATCTTTACGTACAAGAAAGGCGAGGACTGCTTTTTCGGTGCGGCGACCGCCACGCAGGCATATTCGCTGATGAACAGCAAATTCGATGACGCGAAGATCGAATCCCGCGTCGGGATGCCGCTTGACTGCAAAGAATTGCAGTAGATCCACCGCCGGCTCAGGCAAGCCGGTCTATCTTTTCCGCAAGGTCGAAGTCGAGCGGGGTCAGCCCGCCGCGGTCGTGTGTCGTTATCTCAAACTCGGCATAGCCCCAGCCCATCTTTATGTCCGGATGATGGTCGGCGGCCTCGGCGAGCCCGCCCGCACGATTGACGAACGCGAGGCTTTCGGCGAAGTTAGCAAATTCAAACCGTTTTCTTAACGTCCCATCAACGGCGTTCCATCCGCTGAGTTGGGCGGTCCGCTCTAATATCTCATCTTCGGTCAATCGTTCCCGCGTCATTATTTTTCAGTGCCTCTTTTTTCGGTTATACTTCCCTTTTATTTTAGAACACTAATACCATAACGAGTTTTAAATGCGCTTTCGAGCCCTTATTATCAGCCTTTTTGTCGCCCTATCCGCCCTCGCAGCGGGCTGCGGCGGCCCGGAAAAACCGGCCTCGCCCAAGGAGACATTTCAAACCTACGCCAAGGCCCTTAAGCAAAAGGACCTGACGACAATGAAGCTGCTACTCTCAAGCGAAACGCTAAAAATGCACGAGCAGCAGGCAAAGGCACAGGGCGTCACGGTCGATGACATTGTAAAACGCGAAGCTCTGATCAGCGAATCTCAAACCGTCGTCAAGTTTCGCAACGAAAAGATCGAGGGCGAGAAAGCAACGCTCGAGGTCGAGAATTCATTTGGCGGCTGGGACACGGTTCCGTTCGTTTTTGAAGAGGGCCAATGGAAGATCGATAAGAAAGGCTTTGCCGACCAAATGATGCGCGAGATCGAGGAAAGCCAACGGCAGATCGAGGACGCCATAAACCAGGGCCGGCAGGGCGACCCGGTCACTCCGATCGCAGACCCGGCGATGAGCCCCTCGCCCGCAAACCCCTTCTAACGCCGAAAGGAGAGAATGTGACACTGATAAAACCTTTCCGCGCTCTTCGTCCGGCACCCCAATTTGCCCGCCAGGTCTCAAGCGTCCCGTACGATGTGATCACCGAGGACGAGGTCCGCGGCTTCATCCGCGAAAACCCACTCAGCTTTTTGCGCATCACGCGGGCCGACGCCGATTGCACCGAGGCCGACGACCATCTCCGCAAGGCCGAGGAAAACCTTGAAGACCTGATACGCCGAGGCGTTCTTTTTGAAGAAGCCGAACCGTCGATCTACGTTTACCGGTTGATGGCCGAAGGGCATTCGCAGACGGGCGTTGTCGCCTGCTGTTGGCTGGAGGAGTACAGACAAGGCCTTATCAAAAAGCACGAACACACTCGTCCGGAGAAGGTGGCCGAGCGGACGCGGCACATGGTCTGCTTGAGGGCACAGACCGGCCTCATATTCCTGGCCTATCGCGGGACTGAACGGATAAATGATTTGGTCGCCGGGGAATTGTCAGGTGAGCCGATCTACGATTTCACGTGCACGAACGGCATCCGGCAGACGGTCTGGAAGGCCGCCCGGCCGGACGAGTTCGCGGATGCTTTCGGCGACGTTCCCGCACTTTATGTCGCCGACGGGCATCACCGACTTGAGAGCGCACGGCTCGCGGCAGATGAATTAGCCGCTGCGAATAAAGAGCACGACGGCAGCGAAGACTACAACTTCGTGATCGCCGGAATGTTTCCTGCCGAACAGCTCAAAATACTTGCCTACAATCGCGTAGTCCGCGACGACTCCGGCCGCTCGGACGATGAGATCCTTAATTTGCTTTCCGAGAGCTTCATCATTTCACCTGCCGATCGGGCCGTCCCGGAAGAACACGGCGAGATCATAATGTACCTCGGCGGAAAGTGGTACGACCTTCGCCACAATGTGGCTTATATCCGCGAGCCGGACCCGATCGAGCGTCTCGATGTGACGATCCTCCAGCAGTACGTGCTTGCACCGGTCTTCGGCATCGAGGATCCGAGGACCGATGAGCGGATCGGCTTTGTCGGCGGCATCCACGGGACCGAAGAGCTCAAGCAGCGGGTCGATTCCGGCGAAGTAAGAGCGGCATTTTCGCTTTTTGCCACGACGATGGATGACCTTTTCGCTGTTTCGGACATGGGCGAAACAATGCCGCCGAAATCGACCTGGTTCGAGCCAAAGCTCAAGGACGGCCTCTTCATTCACCGCATCTGATCAAGCCCGCGGCAGTGCGATGTCGCGAATGCCCGTAAGCACCCCACCCTTCCGTTCGAGCGTCAGGATCGGGTTGAAGCCGCCTTTCCGCGATTCGCGTTCGCGTTTGGTGATCAAGCTGTCACCTTCGAAGAGAATGGAGTCGATCCAATCCTCACGCGTTTCCGGCGTTGTCACGGTCATATGAATGTGGGCCGCGGTCCGGCGGGCCGGATAAGGTGCAGGCTTAATGGTCTCAAACTCATAGCGGCCTTCAGCGTCGGTCAAAAGCCACCCGCGAAACCGGCCGTGTTTATGCTCGCTTCCGCGGCCGTATATGCCCTCCAGATCAGTATGGTAGAGGTAGATCAGAGTATTTGGTGCCGGCGTTTTTGCATCGGAACGAAAGACCCGACCGCTTATGATCAGCCGCTCACCTTGTTCTTCGCTTCCTGCGATCACAGCCTTGGCGGCAACGGTTTCGGGCACATCGCGGGCACCGCACCACTCGCAGCCCGCATCCGATATCGCGTTCTGCAAAAGACGCCGGCGAACGTCCGAAGCGTCGGTTTGCGCACTTACGTCAGGCCGGCATCCCGGCACCAGAGGCAGTACCGCAAATGCTGCCGCACTCAACAGGAAACTCCTTCTTCCATTGTTTTCAATATGGATCATTGCCATTTCCCTCCTTTTTGCGAGGAAAACACCACCGAAGACATTTTTGTGTCGGCCCGAATGACGATATTCCCGCCTTTGACCGTAAATGTGATAGAATTCGCCAGTTTCGAGCGTTGAAGGGCCTGCCAAATGATCGAACATTTTCCTGATACAGAGCGGCTTGCATTCCGCGGATTCACGCTGGACGACCTGCTGCAATTGATCGAACAGCGCTCCGATCCGGAAGTGAACCGTTACCTTGGCGGGCCGCGGTTACAAAATCCCGAAGCTCTTTCTAAACGCATCCGGTTCTACATTTCGTGTTACGACTCTCACGGATTCGGGATGTGCCCGATGATCTGGAAAGAGACAGGCGAGGTCATTGGTACGGCCGGTTTGCAGCCGCTTGTCGGGACCGACGACATCGAGGTCGGCTACAGCCTGATCCCCGAGTTCTGGCGTCGCGGGATCGGGTCTGAAGCGGCTCGCGGCTGGATGGACCTGGGCTTTGGAATTCACGGCCTTGAGAGGATCGTCGCAGTTGCCCACCCGGAAAATATCGGCTCGCGGCGGATAATGGAAAAGCTCGGAATGATATACGAAAAAACGGAGGAGCATTACGGAGAAGATTGCGTCTTTTACGGTGTCTCGCGTGAGGCGTATCTTGCCGGAAGATGAAATTATGAAAAAGCTTGCAGCCGCAGCCGGGTTCGTCGCCCTTTTTGCCTTGGTATCGCTGGCCCAGCAGATGCCGAAGAGCAACTTCACCAATTTTGACAAAAGCAAGATCCACTACTACGACATCGGAAACTCAAAAAGCCGGACGGCGATCGTATTCATCCACGGCTGGACCTGCTCAGCAGATTTCTGGAAGGACAGCTTCAATGCCTTCCCGCAAAATCGCGTGATCGCCATCGACCTCATCGGCCATGGTCAAAGCGACAAGCCGAACGCGATCTACTCGATGGACCTTTTCGCCAAATCGATCGACGCCGTTCTGACCAAAGAAAAGATCGAAAAGGCCGTGCTTGTTGGGCACAGTATGGGAACACCCGTCGCCCGACAATATTACCGGCTCTTTCCGGCAAAGACCGCGGGCATCGTGATAGTTGACGGCGCGCTCCGGCCCTACATGAGCAGCGAAGAATTCGACAAGTTCTTCGCCCCGGTCAGATCGAATTACGTTCAGAACGCGCCGAACTTCATTAATGGAATGCTCCAGCCGATAAAGGACGCCGCCCTTCGCGATTGGATCCGCGAGAGGATGCTTGCAACCCGTGCCCCGGTCGCCCTAAGTGCGATGGACGGCATGGGCGACCCTTCGATATGGAACAACGACAAGATCAATGTGCCGGTGCTTGCCATTATTGCGGAATCTCCGGCATGGAAGGCTGACGAGGAAGCTTTTTTCAAAAGCATCGCCCCAAACCTCGAGTTTCATATGTGGAAGGAGGCAAGCCACTTCCTAATGATGGAAAAGCCGGCGGAATTCAACAGCCTCATCAAAGCATTTATCACGAAGAACTCGCTGCTTTAACCGCTTGGCCATATCAAAGTGAAGCCGAACTATCTGAAGCTCATCTTTGCCGTCCTCGCCGCGATCTACTTTTTGTGGATCGCCTATGACCCAATGCAGGGCAGCTTCTTGGATCTTGTTGATCTGCCGATACACGAGACCGGGCATCTCCTGTTTCGGCCGTTCGGCGAGTTCATGATGATCGCCGGCGGAAGTCTATTTCAGGTGATAATGCCGGCCCTTTTCGTCGGCTACTTCGTTTGGAAAGGACAGCATTATTCGGCGGCGATAGTGCTTTTCTGGGTAGGGCAGAGTATTCTCAATGTTTGGGTCTATGCGGCGGATGCGGTCGTGATGCAGCTTGTTCTGCTAGGCGGCCTGACCGGAAGCGAGGGCAGCTTTCACGACTGGAATTATATGCTGACCCGGCTCGGGCTGCTCGATTCGACCAAGACGGTTGCCGGGCTGATCCGGGCCATTGGCACATTGACCATCATCGCCGCTGCCGCACTCTCCATTTATCTCTCTTTTGGTGACGAGGCCGAACTCGACTTCACCGACGATCTATGACGGTAAGCCTGATAACAGGAGCTTCAAGCGGGATCGGCGAGGCGTTTGCCCGGCGGCTTGCGGCCGAAGGCCATGAGCTTTTGCTCGTTGCCCGGTCGGAGGCAAAGCTCGCCGCGCTTTGCGAGGAACTCCGTGCGGCCCACGGCGTTACGGCAAACTATGTCGCCATTGACCTCACCGACTTCGAGGCCGACCGCCGGCTGTTTCAGGAAACCGAAAGGCATGGCCTTGAGGTCGATTGGCTGATCAATAATGCCGGTTTCGGCTCAATGGGCGATTTTACCGAACTCGACCTCGAACGCGAGCTTGAGATGATCGGCTTGAATGTGATGGCACTTGTCGCGTTGACTCACCGATACCTTCCGGGAATGAGGCAGCGGAAGAGCGGTGTCATCGTGAATGTTTCCTCAACGGCAAGCTATCAGCCGATTCCCTACATGGCGACCTATGCCGCGACAAAGGCGTTCGTTACGAGCTTTTCGCAGGCGATAGCCGAAGAGAACCGGCAGTTTGGTATTCTTGTTCAGTCACTTTGTCCGGGGCCGACCGATACCGAATTTTTTGAGAACGCGAGGATCGACCCGACCTCGATGTTCAAACAACAGCAAACGGCCGAGGATGTCGTCGAGGCCGCAATGCGTGCGATTGGCCGCGGGAAAACAAAGGCCGTCTCGGGTTGGATGAACAAGGCGGTGGCGACAGCAAGCTTGATCGCACCGGACCGACTGATTACACGGGCAGTTGGTGCCGTTCTCGGGCCGAAATTTCGAAAGAAGAAATGAAGTTTACCGTACTTGGCAGCGGCTCGACCGGCAACGCGGTGCTCATATCGAGCGAGCGGACGAATGTACTCGTTGACGCGGGCTTGAGTGCCCGCGAGATCGTCCGGCGGCTCGGAGAGGTCGGCGTCTCGCCGGAGGCTTTGGACGGCGTTCTTATCACGCACGAGCATTCAGACCATGCCGGCGGGCTTCGGGTACTGCTGCGGTCTTTAGAGTGCCGCGTTTTCATTTCCGGCGAAACGGAGGAAGCTTTTTATTCGACCCGCCGCGGGATACAGAACGGCGAAGGCGAAGGCCTGAAGCGGAAAGATGCATTGAAAGACCGAACGGTCGCGATCGAATCCGACGCCGAATTTCGTATAGGTGACATCGATTTCGAGCCATTCGCCGTGCCGCACGACGCGGCGGACAATTTCGGCTTTGTCGCCCGATCGTCAGGCGTTCGGGTGGCGACGCTAATGGACTTTGGCCATTTCACGCCGCTGATGAAAGAAAAACTCCGCGGCTGCGACGCCGTCGTCATCGAATCCAACCATAGCCGCGATATGCTGAGCGCATGCCCGGTATATTCCTGGGACCTGAAGCAGCGGATCGCGGGCAAAATGGGCCACCTTTCGAACGAGGACCTTTCCGACTGGCTTGAGAACGACTTTGACGGCTCTGCCCGCGACATTGTACTTGCCCATCTATCGCAGCGGGCGAACGACCCCTCGCTCGCTCGCATTACGGCGGAATCTGCCCTTGCGGCTCGCTCACCGCTCTTCAAAAGCGAGACACGGGTTGCGATCTCGCAGCCAAAAGAGCCGACCCCCTGGTTCTGTTTCTAGATTTTTGCTCTTGGCGTCTTTTTGCTCGAAAAACTTTTAAAAGTTCCCCGCAAATACCGTTTTTAATTGGTATATACCGCCATTCTGGGTGTATGCTATAGAGTTTAAAGGTGTTTGGCGATTTTCGGGCCGTCCTCCGCGCGAATCCTGACGCTGATTTTACATTTCCGGTTAGGAAAAGATAGGGAAAGCCCGGTCGGAATAATGCCGGGCGAGAGATATAAGAATGGCATTAAAGTCTTTATTTAGTTTATTTTCCAGCGATCTCGCGATCGACCTCGGCACGGCAAATACGCTTGTTTACGCAAAGGGCCGCGGCATCGTGGTCAGCGAACCTTCAATTGTTGCGATCAACAAGGTCACGAATCAGGTAGAAGCCGTCGGCCGCGACGCGAAAGAGATGCTCGGACGAACGCCCGGCAACATCGTTGCGATCCGCCCGATGAAGGACGGCGTGATAGCCAACTTCGAAGTGACCGAAAAGATGCTTCAGCACTTCATCCGCAAAGCCCACAACGGTAAGTCGTGGGTCCGGCCGCGGGTCGTGATCGGCATTCCGTCTGAGATCACGCAGGTCGAGCGGCGTGCGGTCGAGGACTCGGCATACCGGGCCAAAGCCTCGGAAGTTTATCTTGTGGAGGAAGCAATGGCGGCCGCGATCGGTGCCGGGCTTCCGATCACGGAACCGCACGGTAACATGGTCGTCGATATTGGCGGCGGCACGACCGACATCGCGGTCATTTCGCTCTCCGGTATCGTCTATTCGCGTGCGGTGCGGGTCGCCGGCAACGAGATGGACGAATCCATCACGCAGTACATCAAGCGTAAGTACAACCTGCTTATCGGCGAAAGGACTGCTGAAGCTATCAAGATCGCTCTCGGTAGCGCGTTTCCGCTCGAAGAACCGCTTTCAATGGACGTTCGCGGCCGCAACCTTATCGAAGGCATCCCGAAGACGATCACAATGACAGACGAAGAGGTCCGCGAAGCCCTTTCGGACTCCGTCTCAACGATCATCAATGCGGTCCGTGTCGCTCTTGAACGAACGCCGCCGGAGCTTTCGGCCGATATCGTTGAACGTGGCATCGTCCTGACGGGCGGCGGGGCATTGCTAAAGAACCTCGACAAGCGGCTGATGATCGAGACCGGCCTGCCGGTAATGATCGCCGATGATCCGCTTTCTTCGGTCGTGCTCGGAACGGGCAAGATGCTTTCGGATATCGAACTTTTGAAGCGGGTGAAGTGGGACAACTCGCT
>CAZGLZ010000119.1:0-10574 GCA_964526245.1 uncultured Chloracidobacterium sp.
CGGTGCGAAGATCGACAATCTCGTCCAGATCGGCCATTCGTGCACAGTCGATGAAGACGCTCTTATTTGTTCGCAGACGGGGCTCGCCGGTTCAAGCGTGATCGGCAAACGCGTGATACTCGCCGGCCAGGTCGGCATTGCGGGGCATTTGAAGGTCGGCGACGACGCCGTGATCACTGCAAAGTCTGCAACGAGCCACGACATCGAGCCCGGCAAGGTGATTAGCGGCATCCCCGGCTTCGACAACAAAGATTGGCTCCGCTCCACCGCCGTTTATCGCCGGCTCGGCGAATTCGCCCAGCGGCTCAAAAAGCTCGAACGGACGGTGTTCGAAAGCAAGGAATAGCAACAACGGATTCCCGCTGATCTTCGCGGATTTCTTGAGAATAATCCGCGAGGATCCGTGTTAATCTGTTGTCATAAAATTATGAGCACATCGGAATCGGGATACGACATTACGCCTTTGGACGCGGATGCTATTGAGAATTTGGCGGGCGATCTGAGCGACGAGGAACGCCGGATACTTCTGAACCACGGCACGGAGGCTCCTTTTTGCGGGACGCTGCTTGATAACAAGCTCGACGGTGTTTACGCGTGCCGCCTGTGCGGGCTGCCGCTGTTCACCTCGCGGCACAAGTTCGACTCCGGCACGGGCTGGCCGTCGTTCCACTCGCCGTTCGACAAGGAGCACCTCGCCTACATCCGCGACACGAGCTACGGCATGATCCGCACCGAGATCCGCTGTGCACGCTGCGGCGGCCACCAGGGCCACGTCTTCCCCGACGGCCCGCCGCCCACCGGCCAACGCTACTGCCTAAACTCCGCCTCGCTCGAATTCTTCCCCGATGGCGAAGACATCCCGCAGAAGCCGTAGTCGAAAAGGCGAAAGGTTGAGATGGACCACGACTTAGTCGAAATGGACGGAGATCTTACGGACGAGGAACAAGCCCGCGTCGAAAAGTTTAGCGATGAAGAGCTTCGCAGGATAGATGAAGCTCTCCTTTCAAATTGTGGTTACGAGTACAGAAAGGTCGCGCGCGTCGTAGGAACTACGATGATGGAACGCGATGAAAGTTATAAAGGAATTCCTGATATCTTCTATTCCCAACGGGTCACCAAACTCGTAGAGTCGGGACGTTTGGAACATCAAGGCCGCTTAGGCTACATGCGATTCTGCGAGGTCCGACTGCCTCAAGAAAACGCCTCGCTCGAATTCTTCCCCGACGGCGAAGACATCCCGCAGAAATCGTGAGACACAAGGCTGATGTCCGGCGACACACGTTTCATGTCTGATGACATTTGCTAGATGTCCGGCGACATTTTCTTAATGTCCGGCGACACACGTTTCATGTCTGATAACATTTGCTAGATGTCCGGCGACATTTTCTTAATGTCGGGCGACAAAAGCTTAATGTCTGATGACATTTGCTAGATGTCCGGTGACATTTCCTTGATGTCTGGCGACATTTTCCTAATGTCTCGTGACATTTGTCGGATATCTGGCGACATTTTTTCTTTGTCCGGCGACATTTTTAAAAAATCTGGCAAAAATCGGCGAATTTGGAGTAAAATTTGCTCGACAGCCGCTCCCACGAGCATTCAGTCTGTGGGCACGCCTGTTCTTGATCAAAAAACAATTTAGGAGACATTTGAGATGGCAGATTCTTTACAGTCACTTTCGGATGCGGAGCTTGTTGATGTGGCGGATCAGGTTATTGCGGCGATGACGCCGAACCCGGGCAAGTATCAGTCGTCGGCGGGGGTCGTGGCGCAGCTTACGGCGGAGCGGAACGCGTTCGACACGGACCTGACGGCCCACGTGGCGGCTCAAGCGGCGGCGAAATCGGCGACCGCGACGAAGGAAGGCAGCCGTGCGGTGCTCGAGGCGGCGATCAGGTCGATAAGGAACATCGCCAAGGCCGGCGGCACGAGCGAGGCGGACATGGACGCGCTCGGGATTCCGAGTTCGAGCGGAGCTGCTCCCTCGAACGCGACGGTCCCGGCGGGCGCGGTCGATACTTCGGAGCGGCTGCGGCACACCATCTCGTGGACGGACGCCGCATCGCTCGACAACAAACGCAAACCTCGCGGCACGATGGGCTGCGAGATCTGGGTGAAACTCGACGGGCCGCCGCCGATCGATGAAAAGGAATGCACGTTCCTTACGCTCGACAGCAAAACGCCCTACCTCGCCGAATATTCCGGCACCGACGCCGGCAAAATGGCCCACTACCTGCTCCGCTGGCGAATGAACGACGGCTCCGTCTCCGCCTGGGGCGAAACCCTCAGCGCAACAATAACCGGCTGACGGAGTTTATCTCACAGAGAAAGTTCTTAGGGCGAGGCCGAAAGCGGTCTCGCCCTTTCTGAAGCTCGGGGGCTCGAAACTACAGACTCTGATCATCTCGTTGCTGTTGATTTGACCCGAGTTGCCACGACACATGGTTTTACCACTAGATCCGATCACGGTGACGCGGTCGAGACAAATTCAAGATTGTCGATGTTTTCGAAGGCGTTGACGACGATGACGGGCTCTTTGAAGGAGGTTCCCTTTGCGGAGACCGATAGGATGTAAAAGCCGCCGGCCGGAACGCCCTCAAAGCGGAAATTGCCGAAGGACGAAGTCACCGCTCCGGCAACGTTTCCCTCGGCGTCGGACAATACCACCATCGCTCCCGGAAGGCCGCGGCCCGCGGAGTCCCGGACCCGCCCCGAAAGCGTAACGGGAGCCGCCGTCGGGGCAAGGTTGGACGACCAGAATCCGCTTTGCACTGTAAACGGCCCGCCTTGCGTCCGGTTGCCTGCGAGTGATTGCCCGGCCGCATCAGCGAGGCCGAATTGCCCACCGGACGAACCGCCGCCGGAAGCGATGATCGAGGTTTCGATTTCATATTGCCCACCCGCTTGAGCCATCGCTGCAGACGACAACAACAGAATCAAGATAAAGCACCTCATCTCTAATTCCCCTTGCAGATGGTCGTTTCCCGATCGAGAGAGCAAACGAAGTTCCTAAGTAATTCGATCTGCCGTTGCTGTTCCTTCAATTGTCTTTCCTGCGATTCGATCTGCTTTTGCTGCTGTTTCACGGCATTGATCAGCACGACCGTAAGCGCGTTTTCACTGATCCTGTCAACCTCACCTTTTTCGTTCCGCGTAACCAGTAAAGGAGCTGTGGCCGCAATGTCATCAACGTTCAGACCTATCTCTTCCGGACCCTCGCTCTGCCGCTTGAATGCGACCGGGTTCAAGAGTCGTATCAGGTCAATCCCGCCGGTAAATGGCCTCGCACCGGACTTCTCGCCAGCAAAAGAAAATGACGAAGAACAGCGGTTAAGGATCACACCGCCTGTCAGGCCAAATGAGAAGTTGCTGTAGCAAATTGGCCCGGCCGTAGAAGGTGGGCGGTTAAGGAAATCCCTCAAAACTAGATTTCCTGCGAAGATACCGTCCGGGCCGCTCGGAATGCTCCAAGTTTCGACCCATCCGGCTCCGGGGGTAAAAGGAGCGCTGCCGGTCGGAAAGCCCGCGACGAGTTTCCCGCGCGCAATGGTCGCATGCGCGGGCGTGCCAAGGATAATGGTGTTGCTTTGCTCGACGACCGCGCCGGTGCCAATAGCGACCGAGTTGCTAACCTGTGTTGAGGTATTCGGATTTCCCGCGTTGTTGCCGATAAACACGTTGTTGCTTCCCGTCGTGTTGGTTCGTCCAGCACCTTGCCCGAAGAAGGAATTATTCGAGCCTGTCGTGTTCGCCGAACCGGCTGCGTTGCCGAAAAACGCATTGGTCGCTCCTGAAGTGTTCGCTAACCCCGAAAATGCCCCGAAGAATGCGTTGAAATTGGCGTTATTCGCTTTCCCGCTATCAACGCCGAAGAACGAATTGCCTGCGCCGGTCGTGTTGCCTTGTCCGGCGGCGACTCCGGCGAATAGGTTATTCGTTCCAGGTGCACTTAGTATGCGGGTCCCGTTCAAATTGAACTGCGTCGCCGCGTTAAGGATGCCCGCCGTACCTGTGCCGCCGATACTGAAATTTGTCCCCGACTGCACAGTTGTGCCGTTCTGGACATAGTCCGCGGAGCCTGGCAACGGTGTCCGGGCATTTGAAAGCCGCGTATCGTTGTCCTGCACGAATTCGGAAGCGGCTACACCGCCCAAACTAAGCGCGTTGAGAGCGGTTAGCGCGGTGTTGGCATTCAGGGTCTGGATCGAATACGGTGACGAATTCATCCTTTGACGCGGCAAAAGTGTTGTGAAGTTGTTTTGGCCTGCAGGACTAATGGCGATCTCCAGGAATCGATCAGCCCCGGAAAATGCAGCCGAACCGAAGTCGAGCGAAGCACTGAATATGCCCGCGACCACCTGCACGTTCGGAACATTCAGCGTTCCGCCGACCTGAGCCCCATCGGCCTCCGCGTCGAACAGTTTGAACTGAATATCGTAGTTGCCGTTCGCAGCTACTCCGCCATCGTTCAATCTGCCTTGATATGTGAATGCGGTCGTCTGTGCATCAACTCCGGAACCAAAGATCGTCAAGGTGAGCACTAATGCAAACAGCCAGTTAGTTCCCGAACCCGTTACCCGATTAAGCAATCGTTTGTTTCTAACCTTCATAACTTTTTGTGAGCTACCTCTGTCCTCACTGGACCGCCGGCAATAATAGAGCCATCAAACAGGCGATTATTGCGATCACCACGAGTTCGTCCCCGTCCGATTCGATATAGATCGAACAAAGAGCCGAACCATTGCCAACATTCTGAGCCGTTATCGTCACACGTTTTCCGAGAAGTTCCGGGCTCCGCGAGGCCGTTATGTCTCCGGAGAACACGTAATTCCCTCCGCTTCGTGTGACTGTGTGAACCGAAAATTGCGAATTGACCTCTTGGTAAACGTCATCGCGCATCGTCCCGACTCCGGTGCCGCCAACCTCTGCCCTGATGTCAAAAGCAAAACAGGCAAGGCCGTAGATTCCCGGCAAACTGCGATTCCATCCGCAACCGCTCAGATAGATCGGCTGCCTACGCCTCAGATCATCGAATTCATCCTTTTCATCCTTTTCATCCTTTTGGGCGGCTGCCGCAAGCGGCAACGAGGCTCCGACGATTGCGGCTCCTGCCGACTTTAAAAAGCTTCTCCGGTCTTTGTCATTTTCTTTTTGCATTGTTGTCTCCCTATTTTGTGCTTCTCTGATTTGTGGAAATCTTTCGATACCGCCAGGGCCGTGCTATTATTCGCAACAAGCCCCTGCGGAGACAGCCTAAGGGTTTCTTGCCAAAGAATTCTTGTAGAAACTATGAGATTTTGGTGAGAAAGTGATGAGAAGAAGTCATGACGACCGAAACCAAACAGATCTTCGAATTTGCGGAGTTTCGCGTTGACCTGTCTGAAAAGACCCTGTTGAAGAACGACGTTCCCGTTCGGCTTACCCCAAAGGCGATCGATACTTTGGCTTTCCTGGTGCAGAATGCCGGCCGCTTACTCGAAAAAGAAGAGTTAATGCGGGAGATATGGCAAGATCGCTTTGTTGAAGAAGGTAATCTCGCGTTCAACATCAAAGTTCTTCGCAAGGCGCTCGGTGACGATGCGGCAAATCCTCGATTTATTGAGACCGTCCCGCGCCGCGGCTATCGCTTCATCGCAGATGTTCGCAGAAAAGCAGCCGAGAATGGTGACCATTCCGTGCCAATGGAATCTGGGTTGTCGGCTGATCAAACGAAGCGGGGAGAATATGAGGCCGCTTTGAATGCCGATGAAGCAGGGATTGAACGACCGGATTCAAACTTCCCCACGACGCCCGACAGTGGCAAGATCGAGTCCGGGCATAATGCAAGACGGCTTGTGTGGGCCGCTGCTGCAGGTGTTCTGGTTCTCGCCGTGCTCGGCTTCGGGGTTTACCGACTTTTTCTTTCGTCTGCATCACCGACCGGTACCCGCTTGACTAGTGGCGAACGGCTTACCGCGAACGGAAATGTCGCCCTCGCCGCCCTCTCACCGGACGGTCGATTCACCGCATATACTGCGGGAGAGGTTGGCAAACAGGGCCTTTGGGTCAAGAATATCGCCACTGGAAGCGAGACGCAGTTATCGCTCGCAGCCGAACACACCAGCTTCAACAGCCTCAACTTTTCGCCCGATGGCAATTCTATCTTTTACGGCTCAAAGGGCATGCTGTTTGTCGTGCCGATCCTCGGCGGAACACCAACAAGAGTGCTTTCCGATTACGGCGGCGAGATCACATTTGCCCCCGACGGCACAAAATTCGCTTACATCGCCTATCCGCCGGAAAATCGCGAGACTGCCGTTTTGGTCATAAGTGACATGAATGGCACCGAACGGAGGACACTTGCGGTCAGCAGCCGTCCAAACCTTTTTCTTCGTTCAGCCGCGTGGTCACCGACCGGCGACGTCATCGTGTGTGCCGCATTGAACGCCCAGGGACACCAGGAAATAGTTGCGGTCCGGGTCGCTGATGGCAGTACTTCCAGGCTCGCGACCCCCAAATGGAACACAGTGGTCCGGGTCGTTTGGAACACCGACGGTCAAGAACTGTTGGTCGTTGCCGAAGAAAGCGGCGATCTACTGAATCAGATCTGGTCAGTTTCGTTTCCGCCGGGCGAGGCCCGGAGATTGACCAATGATTCTTACAATTATCAATCAGTAGCGATAGCTGCAGACGGCCGCCTGATTACCGCAGTCAGAGCCGAACAAGCTGCTCATTTGTGGCTGATGCCTTCTGGGGACCGTCAAAAGATGAGGCAGATCACCAGCGGTTTCGAGAAATACGACGGGGTATTTTCGCTCAACTGGACGCCCGACAGCAAGATTGTTTTTGCCAACGCTCCAAGCGGCCGGCCCGCACTTTGGCAAAGCAACGAGGATGGAAGCGACCCGAGACGAATCGCGGGCGACGTAGGCGGGGGCGTGCTCACGCCTGACGGTAGATTTGCTGTCTTTCAGAACGCTGACGAATCGGGCACGGGCCTTTTCAAGCTCAGCCTTGACGATGGCACACGATCGCGATTGACAACGGGAACGGACGATCATCCGGCGATCTCTCCCGACGGTAGATCTGTTGTTTTCACGCGTTTCGATCAGGATGTCGCATTATGGAAGGTATCTTTGGAGGGCGGCGAGCCCAGAAAGCTCACTAGTTTCGCCGGTTACCCGACCGCGTCTGTTTTCTCGCCGGACGGCACCCTGATCGCGTTCTATCGAGGCGTCAGCTCAAGCACTTCACCGCCGACAATCGCCGTGGTCTCGTCCGAAGGCGGCGAGATCCTCAAGGAATTCTCGGTGCCGGTTCAATTCTCTCGGAACTGGTTTGCGAGAACGGCAATTCAGTGGAGCGGCGACGGTCGTTCGCTCTACTTCCTCTCAATGCGAGATAAGACCTCGAACATTTTTCGACAGCCAATCGACGGCGGTGCGCCTACACAAGTAACCGATTTCACCGACGGGCTGATATTCAATTTTGCGTTTTCGCCGGACGGTTCCAAGCTTCTCTTATCTCGCGGTACATTTAACCGCGATGTCGTTTTGCTCACAAAAGCCGATTAACGGATGATTCACCAGATTGCACGCATTCGCGACACGGTCTTGTTCCAAATGAGAACGGCGGCTTAGAGCGGCGGCCACCCGGGCCACGTCTTCCCAGAAAGCGAAGACATCCCTCAAAGATCAAAGGAGACTGAGTAAACGAGCGCCCGATTTATTACAGCTTCATTTCGGCGATGGTCGCTCCGTTGCCGCCTTGGTCGGGCGGGGCGAAGGCAAAGCGTTCGACGAGGTCGTGGTTCTTTAGGAAGTGGTGGACGAAGTTTTTGAGGGCACCGGTGCCGAAGCCGTGGATGATGCGGACGCGGGGCAGCGAGCCCATATATGCCTCGTCGATGAAGCGGTCGAGCTCGTATTCGGCCTCGGCGGTCGTGCGGCCGATCAGGTTGAGCTCGGCGGCGGCGTCGGTGGCGTCGATGGGTTTGGCGAGGGATGTTGAGCCCTTACTTGCGTGCGGGCCTCTGACACTCTGCTCGGCGGCGGGACGGAGGTTGGCGAGCTTCTCACGCATCCGGATATTGCCGACGAGCAACTCAGCGGTGTCCTTGTCGAGCTTTTCGATGGTGCCGGCCTTGCCGAATGAGGTGATGACGCGTGTGCCGACGGCGATAACCACCCCGTCACCCAAAGCCGGCGACACCTCTCCTTCGTAAGGTGAGGAGCCGTTCTTCTCATCTGCTTCGCGTCTCTGCGTCTCTGCGGTAGAAACTTTCTGGAGAACGGCACGGTTGAGCTCGGCCTTGCGGGCGGAGCGTTCCTTCTCGAGCTTGTTCTTGAGGGCCTTGTCCTCGATCGATTCGATAAAGGCTTTTGACTGGCGGTCGAAGTTTTCGATGGTCTCGGCCAGCTCGCGTTCGAACTGCTTTCGGCGTTCTTTTTCTTTCCTTGAGGCTTCAACCTCAAGCCCCGCGTACTTCATCGCCGTCGCTTCGCGTTCTTCTTCGAGCGCGACGCGGAGATCCTCGGCTCGCTTCGTCTCGTCCTGCAGCCGGCGAAGATACGCCTCGGCTTCCTGTGCGGAAACATCGAGGTTCGCTCTGGCGGCATCGATCACATCCTGCCGAATACCGAAACGCCGAGCGATCTCAATGCCCGACGAAGCACCGGCGAGTCCGATCAGCAGCTTATAGGTCGGCTGGAGCGTCTTTTCATCAAATTCGACCGAGGCGTTGATGACGCTCGGGTCGTTCGCGGCATAGATCTTGAGCCCGCGGTAGTGCGTGGAGGCCATCACCTGAGCACCCCTCTGGCGGAAGTGATCGACGATGGCAACGCCGAGTGCCGAGCCTTCTTCGGGGTCGGTGCCGGTCCCTGCTTCGTCAAGCAAGACGAGCGAAGGCGGCCTGCATTCACCGATCATCGAGGCGATATTCGACATATGCGAGGAGAACGTCGAGAGGTTCGCCGAGAGCGACTGATGGTCGCCGATGTCCGCAAGAACGGAGCGATAAAATGGAACTCGGGCAAGCTTCGCAGGCACGGGCAGGCCGGAGATCGCCATCAGCGAAAGCAGCCCGGCGGTCTTGAGCACGACCGTCTTTCCACCGGCATTTGCACCGGAGATGATCATCACGGAGCGGTCGCTTGTTAGAGTGAAGCTCGAAGGGACGATGTCAGAACCGCCTACGTTAGTAGGCGGCCAGTTTGTTTTGTCACCGAACTGGCCCGCCGCTGACGCAGCGGGTTCCAACTCGCGCCGCAGATTCTCTTCAAGAAGCGGATGCCGGGCTTCGGTCAGTTCAAGCGTGCCGTCATCGGAAATCGTCGGGACGACAGCTTTGTAACTGCGAGCGAACTCGACCTTTGCCTTTACAAAATCGAGCTCGGCGACGGCCTTGACGGCAGTCTCGATCGCGGGCAGATTCTCCCGCAGCGATTCGGTCATGTCGAACAGAATACGGGCGATCTCTCGCTCCTCTTTGCCCTTGAGGTTCTGCAGTTCGTTGTTCGCCTCGATAGCCTCGAGCGGTTCAACGAAGACCGTCTGCCCGCTTGACGAAAAGCCGTGTGCGACGCCGCCGACCTTTCCGCGGAAGTCGGACTTGACGGGAATTACGTAGCGGTCGTTCCGCATCGTCACGATCTCGTCCTGGATCGCATCGCCGGAGCTTCGCATCACCGATTCGAGCGATTTCGTTAGGCGAGTTCGCTGGGCATTGAGCTCGCGGCGGATGCGGGCAAGTTCAGGCGAGGCCGAGTCGTCAACCTCCCCGCCGGGCAGGAGCTGTTTCGTGATCTTTCCGACCGCGGTGAGGAGCATCGGCGGGATCGCTTCGACAATTTCCCAGAGGGTCGGTGCAAAATCTTTCTCCGACTGGACCGCCGAGCGGACGAAGATCGCCTGGTTGCAGATACGCGAGAGCTCAAGCAATCGGTTCGGTTCGAGCGAGGCGTTCCTGATCTTCAGTATCGCGACCGCATCGCTCGGGTCTTCGAGCCCGCTGAATGACCACGAGACCTGCTTTTCCTCATTGAGGGCTATCGTTTCGGCAATCGCCGCAAGGCTTTGCTCGAGTGCCCGCCGATCGGTCATCGGACGAAGCCCCAGCAATCGCCGGTGCCCCATCGGGGTTTGGGCACTGTGGGCAACGAGCTCAAGGAGCTTTGCGTATTCAAGTGTTTCGAGCGAATAGCTCATTCAGTTACCGTGACGCCTTTCCAGAAGGCAACGTAGCCCTCGATGTTCTTGGCGTCGGGCTTCGTTTCGGGGTAATACCAGGCGGCGTCTTTATTCGTTTCGCCGTTTACCACCACATCGTAGTAGCTCGCCGTGCCTTTCCATCCGCAGACGGTGTGCGTTTCGCTCGGGCGGAAATGTTCCTTCTTGATCGAATCCGCCGGGAAATAGTGATTCCCCTCGACGACGACCGTTTCATTGCTCTCGGCCACAACGGCCCCGTTCCATGTTGCTTTCATAGTTTTCCCCTTCCTCGTTTAATTCAAAAATCTCGCCCGCACGTCCGGAGTCGGCATCATGCATGCATCGCGTTTGCCCCAAAGGCGATAGCGGTGCCGTGCGATGAA
>CAZGLZ010000120.1:0-10562 GCA_964526245.1 uncultured Chloracidobacterium sp.
TTTTTTGGCGTCGGTTTTCGGATTCTTCCGCAATCACCATCAACCAACGGTGAAATCGTTAGGAAATATGGAGGAATCAATGCTCACGATCAGGAATAGAACAAAATTGACACTTTTCGGGCTTATACTGGCAGGATCTATTTTCGCCCCGTCAGCGATAGCCGCTACCTTTACAGTTACGAACACGAACGACAGCGGAGCCGGCAGCTTTCGACAGGCGGTCCTTGATGCAAATGCTTCGGCCGGCTCGGACACGATCGTGTTCGATTCGTCTTTCAATTCACCGCGGACGATTGTGCTCGCAAGCGTCATCACGATCAACCCGGCAGATTCCGCCGATTTAGTGACAATTACCGGCCCGGGTTCGAGCCTTTTGACAATCAGCGGCAACAACGCCGTCGGGATATTTACAGTCGGTACGGGCGACTCGGCCTCGTTTAGCGGCATGAGACTGACAGCCGGCAATGTTGCGAGCGGCAGTGGAGCGGCGATCGGCAGCTTCGGAAGCATTAATGTTTCGGACGTCGTATTCATCGCAAATAATGATGCTGCGATCGACATCAACAACGCAGCGAGTGTTTCGAGTATTACAAATTGTCGTTTCAGTCAGAATCTCACCAATGCGATAGCCATTGATGCCGGCACTATAAGCGTCACCGACTCGACTTTTGAGCAGAACCAGGGGAGCGCAATTAACAATGCAGGGACACTAACTGTCACAAATTCAACATTCGACTCAAACACCGGGTTGGCAGGCGGAGCCATCTCCTCCAGCAATACACTTACGATCAGCAATTCGATCTTTACGAACAACACCGCCACCAGCGGAAGTTCGACTGGACTCGGCGGCGGAGCGATATACGTCAGTAACACTTCAACGCCGCCTAGCGTGACCATCACTAACTCGACCTTCACCGGAAACGCGGAAGTAGGTAGAAGCGGCGGCGGTGGCGCGATCAGAAATCGAGCCGGCACAATGGAGATTTCGGACTCGATCTTCATCGGCAACTCCTCCATCGTAGGCGGCGGCGCGGTGGGAAATAGCAGTGTAATGACCATCAGCAACTCGACCTTCACAAACAACTTCGTAACCGGTCCAAATGGCTCAGCAGGCGACGGTAACGGCGGCGGAATCGCCAACGGTTTTCAGTTGACGATAACAAATTCTCTGATTACCGGAAACAGCGCAGCCAACAGCGGCGGTGGAATTTCTTTTATCAACCCAAACTCCGGTGTCGCATTCTTGAATGTGACCAACTGCACCATTTCGAATAATCTGGCCAACTCGATTTTGACAACCAGCGGAGGAGTAGGCGGCGGCATTGTGATTGCCGGGGCGACATCAAATGTTACCGGTTCTACCATCGTCAATAACCGTGTTAATTCGGGGAACGGTGGAGGACTCTATCTCGACAACCGCACCGTCGATCTCCGCAACTCGATCATTGCCAACAACACGGCGACCGCAGGGCTGGACGTATTCGGCAGTTCTATCAACTCGCTTGGGTACAATCTGATCAGGGTCACTACCGGAGCGACGATAGGCGGGTCGACCACTGGTAATATCACCGGTCAGGATCCGAAACTCGGGCCGTTGGCCTTTAACGGGGGACCTACACGGACGTATTCACTTCTGGAGGGTTCGCCTGCGATCGATGCGGGAGATCCGGCAAACGTTGCGACGACCGACCAGCGCGGCATTGCCCGCCCGCAGAACGGCGATGGCACCGGAGATTCGATCGCCGACATCGGAGCGTATGAGCTTCGGCAAAACGAGGTTCGATTTGGGTCGCCTTTTGATGTAGAAGGCGATGGGAAGACGGATGTTTCGGTGTTTCGGCCGGTTGGTGGAAGTGGATCGGAGTGGTGGTACTTGAGGTCGTCGGATGGCGGGAACCGTGCGTTTGCGTTTGGCGAGGCGACGGACACGGTCGTGCCGGCAGACTTTACCGGTGATGGAAAGACGGATCTGGCGTTTTGGCGGCCGGCGTTGGGCGAGTGGTTTGTGCTGAGGAGCGAGGATTCGACGTTCTTTGCGTTCCCGTTCGGGGCGGCGGGCGACGTGCCCTCGCCGGCGGATTTCGATGGTGACGGGAAGTCGGACGCAACGGTTTACAGGCCTTCGACCAACACCTGGTTCACGCTGCGTTCGTCGGACGGTCAGGTTTCGGCGACGCCGTTCGGAACTGTGGGCGACAAGCCGGTCCCGGCCGACTACGACGGCGACGGCAAAGCTGACGTGGCGATCTTCCGGCCGACCGGTGGCTCCGGCGGCGGCGAGTGGTGGTATCTGAGATCGAGCGACGGAGCAAATCGGGCATTCGCGTTCGGCTCGGCGACCGACCTGACCGTGCCGGGCGATTACACCGGCGACGGGAAGGCGGACCTCGCATATTTCCGGCCATCGACCGGCGAGTGGTACGTTCTGCGGTCAGAAGACTCGAGTTTCTACGCTTTCCCGTGGGGAGCAAGCGGCGACCTTCCGGCACCCGGCGACTACGATGGCGACGGCAAGATCGACGCGGCGGTCTTCCGCCCATCGAACTCGAACTGGTTCGCGTTGAGATCGACGGCAGGGCCGCTCATCCTTCAATTCGGCACGACCGGCGATAGGCCGCTGCCGAATGCGTATGTCAGATAGAAGCTAGTAGCTAGTAGCAAGAAGCCAGAAGCCGGAGACGTAGGGTGACCGCGTTTCCGGTTTTTGTTTTGTGTGAGGACACAGGCGGAAATCCGGTCGGCGACCAAGAGGAGAAAGGAGAAGGGAGAAAGTGAGCTTTCGGGTTCTTCTTTTCCGCCTTCGTGGCCGATCGGGTCGTTGGTCGGTTGGTTAGGAATAAAATAACCGCGGAAAAAGAAAAGAAGAAAGTGAAGAATCTCGGATTCGGCATTCATCCTTCATCCTTCATCGTTCATCATTCCTCCTTTAAGAGACACCCTCCCAACAGGTCGGGTTTCTGCCTGTGTGGTTGGCGGGCGGGTGAAATCTAAGTCGGATGAACCGCCCTTACTGACGTGCGGGCTACTGACACGGAGATTCTGGATTCATCATTCATCCTTCATCCTTCATCCTTCAAGAGGCACCCTCCCAACAGGTCGGGTTTCTGCCTGTGTGGTTGACGAGCGGGGCTCTGACACGGCGATTCCGCATTCACCATTCCAACAGACGCCCTCCCTGACGGTCGGGCCTCTGACACGGCGGGCTTCTGCATTGGCGGCCGGCTGAAGGCAGGATCGGGAATTTCGAATTCCGCCTGCTGACTAGTGAATACCGACTAGTGAATACCGACTAGTGAATACCGACCACTGACCACTGACCACTGACCACTGACTACCGGCTACTTACGACGTAGATTTTTGGGCGAGTTTTTGGCGGATGCGGCGTTCGACGGATTCGGGGATGAGGCCTTCGACGCGGCCGCCGAGTTCGACCACCTGTTTCATTAGCGTCGATGAGACGTACGAATATTCCTCGCCGGCCATGAGGAAAACGGTCTCGATCTCGGGCTCGAGCTTGCGGTTCATCAGTGCCATCCGGAGTTCATATTCATAGTCGCTGACGGCCCGGATGCCGCGGACGATCGCCGTTGCCTCCATCTCGCGGGCGAAGTGAGCCGTCAAGCCGGAGAAGCTCGCGACGCTGATCTCGCAGCCATTACCGCCGAGCGTCGGGACGATCTCGCGGATCATCTCGCAGCGTTCCTCGACCGTAAACATCGGGTTTTTGTCCGGATTGTTGAGCACCGAAATGACGATCTCGTCAAAAAGCGGGACGCTCCGCCGGATGATGTCGAGGTGGCCGTTGGTCAGCGGGTCAAATGAACCCGGAAAGATCGCTCGTCGCATTTAAGCCTGCATTTTACGCACTTTCACCGAGAAAGCGAAACTAGCCTTGTACTCGGTTGCCTGTTTGCCGCCGGATTCGCGTCTTTATTGTCCGGAGGCATTTTTTGTATGGCATTCATTGAGAAATTCGTTACTACGCGTTCGGGGCTTCGGTTCCAGTATATCGAACAGGGCGATGCGGCCGGGACGCCCGTCATTTTTCTTCATGGCGTTACCGATTCGCACCGCTCGTGGGAGCTTGTTTTTCCGTATCTCGACCCGAACCTGCGGGCGATCGCATTGACTCAACGCGGGCATGGCGACGCTTCAAAGCCCGAAGCGGGCTATAGCTCAAGCGACCTTGCCGGCGATGTCGCCGAGGTAATGGACGCTCTTGAGATACCGTCAGCGGTGATAGTCGGGCACTCGATGGGGAGCTTTGCGGCACAGCGTTTTGCTATCGAATATCCGGACAGGGTCGATGGCGTCGTTCTGATAGCCTCATTCGCGACCTGTGCGGACAACGAGGGCGTGAAGCAGTTCGTCGCCGAGGCGGTCGATAGTTTGACCGACCCGATCCCGGCGGAGTTTGCGGCCGAGTTTCAGACGAGTACCGTTTACAAAGGCATCAGCGACGAGTTCTTTGCACAGGCCGTTTCAGAGAGCCTGAAGGCTCCGGCGCGTGTTTGGAAGGCTGCTTGCCATTCAATGATCGAGACCGACCATCGGCCGCTGCTTGATCGCATTAAGGCTCGGACGCTCTTGATCTGGGGCGATCAGGACGCCTACTTCGGGATCGATGAACAGGAGCGGTTGCTTGCCGGAATTGCGGGTTCGTGGCTAGAGGTTTACGAAGGCATCGGTCACGCTCCGAACTGGGAAGACCCGGAGCGGACGGCCAAAGACATCGAGAAGTTCGTCAAGAGCTTGGCTGAGGACCGGAGCAGCGCCGCAACCGGAAATTAGCCCGGCGGCCCGCCCTCGGCACGCGTCGGCGGCGGGCCGTCAATTTAGTTGATGCGGTTGAGGAGCTTTTTGCCCTTCTCAACCGCTTCCTCGTGTTCGGCGGCGTAGTCGGGGTTTGGCTGCATTTTTAGAAGCGTGTCGATCTGCTTTCGGGCATCGGCCGGGCGGCGGAGCGAGACGTAGGCCTCGGCGAGCGTGGCCCGGAGATACGCATTTTCGGGGCCGAGCTCGATACCCTTTTCGAGATATTCGACCGCTTTTTCGGCCGAGCCATCACCGAACATGCGTGTTGCAAGCTCGACCTGGGCCAGGGCTTCAAATGCGCTCGCACTTTGATATGCCGGATCGATCTCGATCACGCGGTTCATCGCCGAGCGGATGTCATCGACCGACTTGATGCCGACCGTTACCGGGCTCAGCTTTGCAAGTTCGCCGAGATTCGCACCATACCAGAAATGGCCTTCGGGCCTGTTCGGCTCAAGCCGAGCGGCGATTTGCCCGGCCGCCTTGCCGCGTTCCCAGACCGCTTCTTTCTCTTTTTCGGGAACCGCCTTGCCAAGGAAGAAGCTGTATTTTGCATAAAGCCACTCGGTCTCAAAGTCGCGGTTCTCGGGGTCGCGAATATCCGAGAGCATCCTGACGGCCTCGCGGAGCTTTGCAACATCGGACCGCTCGGAAAAGAGCTTCGCGGCAGCGGACTTTGCTTCGGCGAGTTGCCCGGGCGAGGGCTTTGCGGCCGGCGTTTCGCCTTCGGCTTTTGAAGTGCACGAAGCCTGTAAGCACATCGTAATTACAAAAAGTGCCGAGCCGACGATCGCGGCTTGCCTGGAGATAGCTTTTCGGGTCATAAATGTTACTATTCCTAATTACGAAAAGACGGTTTTTCGGGATTATAGAACGATATGGCCAAGAATGGAATACCCGCGGCATTTTACGACCTGGAAGGGACGCTCGTAAGCACGAACCTTGTTCACACGCTCGCGTTCTATTCGACGCGGCAGCAGGGGCTCTGGCAAACGGCGAAAGCAAGCGTCAGCACGCTGGCAAAGCTGCCCTTCTTTGGCGTAACGGACCTCTATTCGCGCAACGTTTTTAATGAGGTCTTTTTCCGTAGCTACGAGGGCTGGTCGGAGGATCGCCTTCGGTATTTCTCGGAAGAGCTTTTCGAAGAGGTGCTCAAGCCGGCGATCTTTCCGGGCACTTATGACCTGATCGCCCAAGGGAAAAAGAACGGCCAGCGGCAGGTCGTGCTTACGGGCGCACTCGATTTTACGATTGACAGATTGATGGAGCATCTCGGCATCGACCATTGGGTCGCGAACCGGCTTGAGTTTGTTAACGGCTATGCGACCGGGCGCGTGTTGCCGCCGGTGATGGCCTCGGCGACGAAGGCGAAATGGATACGCGAATATGCCGAGCGGGAGGGGATAAACCTTTCGGAAAGCTATGCCTACTCGGACAGCATCTCAGACCTGCCGATGCTCTCGATCGTCGGGCATCCGGTGGCCATTTGTCCGGATTTCAGATTGAAGCAGACGGCACGGCAGCACGACTGGGCGGTTGTCGATCTGAGGTAGTTCTGGGCGTGTGGTATCGATCATTATTTAACCACAGAGAGCACAGAGCGGAAGACACAGAGGGCACGGAAAGAGCACATAGTTGATGAGCATTTTTAGGAATTACAAACTTTGGCTGGCGTTGGTGGTGTTGGGCGTCGCGGTTTCGGGGCAGATCGCGATCGGTAAACGCTCGGAGCCGAGCAGCAGCGGGCCGAGCTCGAAGTATTTTGACGCCGGGCGGTTGATCGATGATGTAAAGTATCTCGCCTCGGACGAGCTTGAAGGCCGTTCGCCGGAGCGGCCGTCGATCGCGAAGGCACGCGACCACGTTGCGAAGCGGATGCGCGAAGCGGGGATCGAGCCCGAGCGGCAGGAATTCAAATTCATGCCCCGCCGCGGGAAGGAAGAGCTGACGGGTGTGAATTTCATCGGGCGGATCGAGGGCCGCTCAAAGGAAAAGGCGGGGAAATATATCGTCATCACGGCTCATTACGACCACGTCGGCATACAGAACGGCCAGATCTACAACGGAGCGGACGACAACGCCTCGGGGACGGCGGCGCTATTTGCGATCGCGTCCTATTTTAAGAAGAACCGGCCGGAGCATTCGCTGATCTTTGTCGCGCTCGATGCCGAGGAAATGGGCTTGCAGGGAGCGAGGCATTTTGTCGCAAACTTGCCTGTGGCGAAGGACGCGATACTGCTGAACGTGAACATGGACATGCTCTCGCGGAGCGAGAAGGGCGAGCTTTACGCCGCCGGGACGTATCATTATCCGCAGTTCAAACCGGCGCTTGAGGCGGTGCAGAAAGAGGCACCGGTCAAGCTCCTGCTCGGACACGACCGTCCCGAACTCGGCCGCGACGATTGGACGTTTCAGTCAGACCACGGAGCCTTCCACAGCGAGAAGATACCGTTCATCTACTTCGGCGTCGAAGACCACCCGGACTACCACCGCCCAACCGACGACTTCGAAAAGATCGATCAGGAGTTCTATGTTAAGGCGGTTGAGACCGTCATCGAATCACTTCGGGCTTTGGATAAATCTTGAACGACGCCGAGAACTTCTGATAAAATGGCTACGTAGCCACTTCGGCTAAGGAGGTAGGGAGAATGACATTTACGGTAAAGGAAGCCAAAGACAAGTTGAGCAGCCTGATACGGCTTGCCGAAAAGGGACAGCCGCAGATCATCAAGCGGCATGACACGGATGTCGCGGCGGTGGTTTCAATTGAGGACTATAAAAAGCTGCATGGAAAGGAAGAGACTCTTTTAGAGTTTTTCCAAAGAAGCGGGCTTGAAGCGATTCTCGATGACCTCGATAACAGGCCCAATGATCTGCCGCGGGATATTTCATTTGAATGAGCTTTCTTATTGATACGAACGTGATCTCGGAAGCAGTACGACCGCGGCCGAATCAAGCAGTCCTGAATTGGATCGCGAGTCAGGAAAAGTCGCGATTGAACCTAAGTGCCGTGACCGTCGGCGAAGTCCGACGAGGGATCGAGCGACTTCAATCCGGCGCAAAGAAGGC
This sequence comes from uncultured Chloracidobacterium sp., assembly GCA_964526245.1. Lineage (GTDB taxonomy): Bacteria > Acidobacteriota > Blastocatellia > Pyrinomonadales > Pyrinomonadaceae > OLB17. The sequence goes on from CAZGLZ010000120.1 coordinate 7,885, forward strand.
ACATCTTCAAAACTGGCTTGAGGAACTACGGTTCAAATTCTCGGGAAGGATTCTGCCGCTGACAGAAGAGACCTTTTCGATCTGGGGGAAGATGTTTGTCGGATTCGAAACCAAGGGGTTGGTTCGTCCCGTTCTAGATTCTTTAATGGAAGCAACGGCCTTGGAACATGATCTGATCTTGGTCACGCGGAATGTTAAGAACTTTCAAGATTCGTCAGTAACGATCTTTAATCCGTGGGAGGATTAATCGTTTCAACGGGACGGCTCCGAATACACTTGATGGGAGAAACAAAAATGCGCTTGTTTTTTCAGTTGCTCTTGATTTTAGTTACGGGTGTGTTCTTATTCGACACAGGTTTTGCGCAAAGAAAACCGAGAGTTTCTCAGCCAAAGACGAAACCGGTTCTTTCGGCTCAGAAGATCGCAGAGCAATTCCTGCCGAGCGTTGTTCTAATTGTCTGTGATGACGGGAAAGGAAAGGTTTCACTGGGAAGCGGGTTTTTTATCGAATTCAGTCAAAGATCGAAAATACCAGAAGAAGATCTTTCGTTCCTGACATCGTCGCGTGCAAAAGGCAAATCGGTATCGGCTGGTGAGTTGGTTATCTCAAGTTACAGCGGACATGTTTTGACCAACTACCATGTTGTCGAGGGAATGGTCCGCGGCAAAGTGAAGGTCGCAGTAGGCGGAAAGAATTCCGCCGAGTGGTGGATCGGTAATATCTTGTTCGTCGATAAACGAAACGACTTGGCTCTGCTTTCTATCCAGATCGTCAAGGACACACTCGACTTGACCACAACGCCGGCAACCACCATCAAGGGGAACGGAACACCCGAACCGCCGCCGAGTTTGGAACTATCTGAATCAGATCAAGTTAAGATCGGCGAAGAGGTATACGTGCTAAGTAACCCTGAGGGGTTGGCTGGAACGCTTTCTCGCGGGATTATTTCCAGTAATATTCGACAGATTCGGAACGTAAGCCTCCTGCAGTTTGATGCACCAATTTCCTCTGGCTCCAGCGGTGGAGCGGTGTTGAATTCCAAAGGAGCGGTGATCGGGGTAGCAACCGGGACTTTTTCGAGTGGACAAAATCTCAATTTCGCAGTTCCCGCTTCGAGTGTTCGACGGTTTCTCCAAGAGTATGAAGCTTCGGTGAAAAATCTCAAAGTTGTACAAAGCGCCGTACCGAATGGTTGGGGGATATTAGTTCCGCGTGCTCCAGAGTCTAAGTTGCCGCCGAAAGTCTCGGAAAGTGGAAATACCAAGAAAAGTAGCGCGCCAAATGACAATGAGCGTCATGCACCAGACATTGTCATTGATTCGGAAAAGGGGCAGCGAGAAAAAATCACTTCGCCTTTTCCAGATGCATCGAAAACGAAAAACATAGGTGAAATGACCTATGATGAAATCGCGTCGGGCTTGTCTTCGTTCGTGGCAGAGCAGTCGGCTCTGCGAACTTTAGATAACTCCTATTCAAGTCGGGTCTCTGTATCATTTTCTGGTTGCTCAATGGCCGTCACGAAGACCAGCCATTCTGCCAAAGGTGATTTTGACAAAGAATCGTACTCAGTCGATCTTCGCCACGTGAAGAACTTCGCTCGGTTAGGCAATCACGTCCCTCACTCTATTCGCTTTGAGCTTGCTAAGAACATTGTTAGCCGGTCTGAAGATTCATCTGGTAATTTTGAGGCTATTTTGCTGAACAGGTTTGGGATTTTGTTCCTCGATACCGATACGGAAGACATTAACCGCGCAGTCTCAAAATTTCGTCGAATTCAAGAAGTATGCAGCGGTTCAGTTCCAATTCAGCAGCCCTCTTATGTCGACACAGTAACCTGGCTGACCGGGAGAATGGAAGGATCGGTATTCCGCACGATCGATATAAGTTACAAATACGAACGTCTAAAGATTTCCGGATGCAGTATGGAGTTCACAGTACTCAAACAGGACAAGATCGGGTGGAGAGAAACACACTGGCCTGATCTGAGATTTTTACGGAAAGTAGAAGTCTCCAGAAATACCTCTGGCGATTGGGGGGTATGGTTAGATTTTGGTCGTAACTTCGATCTGTCGAGGGAATGGGTCGGCTCGAACAGCAACAGAGAAAATGAAAAGAAGGACACTCTCGCGCTTTTCTTTGATTCTAACGAAAACGCGAAACGTGTTGCGTTTGCATTTTCCCGTTTGCTTGAAGTATGCGGCGAGGAGATTAGGATGGAGCCATTTTGATCCGATAAACCTTACAGTTTTTACGCTCGCTTAGTCTTTAAGGAAATATGATGGAACGTGACGTGAAAATGTACTTTGGAAGTTTTTCGAACAGGACAGTCCTAGTTATGTGTGATAGCGATGGCTATCTTGTCGAGGCGGGGGCTTGTCCTTACATATTTACGAGGGCCAGAGCGAACGTTTTGGTCAAGATTGGGTTTGCTTCGGATCTGAAGACATTGGCGATCAAGGAATTTGACTTAAGACTCGAATCCGTAATTCGGTTTTGTGAGTACGACGGCAGCCTTCGATTTTGTGAAATCGACAAACTTGAACCGACCCCCGAATTGAAATTAGTTGACTGACGGTAGTCTTCTGAACTCTAGGACTAGTCTCCGAGGAAACTGAATGGCACTGCAATTACGTAGAAAAACGCACGAATCGATCGTGTACATTGATAAGGACTCGGC
>CAZGLZ010000121.1:0-10483 GCA_964526245.1 uncultured Chloracidobacterium sp.
GAGAGTTCCGTCGGGTAATGGTGGCCGCGGTTCGCAAGGCCGACCTCATCGAGCAGTTCCTTCGCCCGCTCATGGGCATCGCGGGCACCGGCGATCTCCATTGGGATGAGAACGTTCTCGTACGCGGTTAGGCTTGGTATCAGATGAAAGCTTTGAAAGATAAAACCGATCTTGCTGCTCCGGAGCGTTGCGAGTCCGTCTTCGCTCATGGTCGTGATCTCGTCGCCGTCTATAGTGATCGACCCGGACGAGGGCGAATCGAGGCCGGCGAGAAGGCCGAGAAGCGTCGATTTTCCGCTACCGGATGCTCCGGTAAGTGCAACGAATTGTCCGTCCGGTATCTCGAGCGATACGTCTGAAAGAATGGTCAGGTCTTCGGTCCCCGAGCGGACGGTCTTGGTCAAGTTTGAGATATTGATCATAAAAAATGCTTGCGGCTGAGCGTCACCAATGCCTGCGGCGGCCGCTTGCTAAAATCTTGTTCAAAGGTTTTGATTATAAATGAATCTAATATCGGTTGCCGACCGTAAAACTCTTTTGCCTTATGCACTTATACTTTCGCAAAGCGTTCATTTTAGGTTTCATTGCCGCGTCGCTCACAGCCATCGGATGTTCGCGGGCGGCTTCCTTCGGCAATGGTGATTACGAACTCGACAGGCCTTTAGTTCAACCCGAGACGGCGGCGGCGAGAAAGAAGATCATTGCTCTCGGCGATAGCCTTACGGCCGGTTTCGGCCTGGCGGAGAATGAGTCGTATCCCTATCTGCTCCAGCAGAAGCTGCGGGCCGAGGGCTACGAATACGAGGTGATCAACGCCGGCGTTTCGGGCGACACGAGCCTTGGGGGCCTTGAGCGTGCCGATTGGGTGCTGAGCCAGCCGAATGCCGAGATCCTGATTCTTGAGCTCGGGGCCAACGACCTGCTTCGCGGCATGCCGGTCGACAGGATGAAGAGTAACCTTGCGGGGATAATCGAAAAGGCGAAAGCAAAGAATATGAAGATACTTCTTTGCGGTATGCTTGCTCCGCCCTCGATGGGCTCGGACTACGAAACGAACTACCGAAACGCGTTTCCGGACCTTGCGGATGAATACAACGTCGCGTTCCTGCCGTTCCTACTTGATGGGGTCGCGATGAAGAAAGAATTGAATCAGGCCGACGGTATCCACCCGAATGCGGAGGGAACTCGACTTATGATGGAGAATATATACGCGGAGTTGAAGCCTCTGCTTACAAAATAGATTTCAATCGAGCAATGGGTAATGATATGAGAATATTTTTGTTTCTTTCTATGTTTTTTGTCGCCGCAGCTTCATCTGCGGCTCAGCCGATGATCGGAAATTCGATCGGCTCCGCGATCGCCGGCTCCGGCCTTGCTACCGTCGCCGATCCGGATGCTATTGCAAAGCCTGCGATAGTTTTCCCGGCTGAGGTGCCCGTTGACCGGGAAAAGACGGCAATGCTGCCGCAGACGGCGAGCGGTTACACGCGGCCGGACGCGAAAAAGCGTTTCCGCCGCTATGTGAATTCGACCATCGGCCCCTTCGCTTTGCTTGGCAACGGGATCGGTGCCGGGTTTTCGACCGCTTCTAACGAGCCGGAAGAATGGGGCAAGTCGTGGGAAGGCTATGGCCGCCGCTTTGCTTCGAACGTCGGCCGTAACGCGATACGAAACACAATCACCTACGGCCTTGATGAGGCTTTGAAACTGGACAGCCATTTTTACCGCAGCGAGAAGCGTGACGTTGGCTCACGGGTCTCGAACGCTCTGCTTTCGGTCGTTACCGCACGCAAGCCGAACGGGAAGCGGACGATCGGTGCTCCGAGGCTGATCGGAACTTATACGGCGAACGTGGTAGCCGCTGAAACTTGGTTTCCCGAGCGTTTTAGTTGGAAAGACGGCGTCCGGAGTGGGACGATCTCGCTCGGCTTCACGGCAGCGTTCAATCTTTTCCGTGAGTTCATCCTGAAGTAGTATTTTCTTGCGCATTTTCGGTGCGTTTCGTCCGAGTGCAGATGCCTTTTTCCGCGAGCTTTAATTTGTTTCGCGAGTCGTTCTCTTTGGCTTGGGACTCGGTGCGTGCCAATCGAACGCGGTCTGTGCTTACGATCTTTGGGGTTACGGTCGGTGTCGCCGTTGTAGTGATAGTCGCTGCGCTTCTGCAGGGGGCTCAAGCGTTTATTGTCGATTCGGTGGCCGCATTCGCGCCCGACGTTCTTCGGGTCGAAAAAGCTTCTTTCCAAGATTTCGGAGCCGACGGTCAGGCGTTCGCCGAGGCTCAGGCAAAACGCCCCGATCTTCTGGTCGAAGACCTTGAATACCTCGTTGAAAAACTGGGGGGCGAGATCGAAGTGGGGGCGCAGGGTAATGCGTCCCTACCGGTTCGCCGACTCGGCAACACACTCCTAGGCGTATCTGTTCAGGGTGTTACGCCGAACATCACAGAGCTGACAAACCTCAAGATCGCATACGGCCGAGGGCTGACATCGACCGATGACAATTTCAGGCGCAACGTATGCGTTATCGGCCAGGACCTAGTTGACGAACTTTTCCCGACGACCGGTGCGCTTGGCAACGAATTACGGATCGGACAGGACCGCTACACGGTGGTCGGGGTAGCTGAATCTCGCGGTTCGTTGTTTGGGTCATCGCAAGATGGTTTCGTTCAGATACCGCTCGGGACCTTCACGCGGGTCTTTGGCTCACGGTCCCGATCACTCGCGATTCTCGCAAAGGCAAAAAATACAGAGAAAATGTCGCTCGACGAAGTTGAGGAGCAAGTGCGTGTTGCGATCCGCATCCGGCGAAAGACCATCGGCACGAGCGAAGAGGACGACTTCAGCGTTGTTACAGCCAAAAGCATTCAGGCATTTTCCGCCTCTTTGACCGGCATTGTCGGAACGATCGTATTTCCGTTAACGGCGATTGCGCTTTTTGTTGGTGGAATTGTCGTAATGAACATGATGCTGGCATCCGTCACCGAGCGGACGCGCGAGATCGGGGTCCGCATGGCGGTTGGGGCGAGGCGCAGGGATATCCTGACTCAGTTTCTCATCGAGACAACGACATTAACGGTCATTGGAGGCCTTTGGGGTATTATTGCCGCCGGCGGGATCGTCTGGCTGCTGGCGTGGGCCACCCAACTGCCGTTGACGCTGCCGATCTGGGCGGTAGCCGCGGCGATCGCGGTGTCATGCGCGGTCGGAATTATTTTTGGCGTGATCCCTGCTCGGCAAGCGGCGGCCCTCGACCCGATCGAGGCGCTTCGTTCGGAGTGATATTTCGAGGAAAAGGACAAGATAGAGCGGTGAATTGGCAACGCACAACCGATACATGGCAAACGGTGATCGACTCGATCCGCGGGAACAAACTGCGGTCGGCTCTGACACTGACCGGGGTCATTGTCGGGACGGCGGTCGTTGCATTGGTCGGCGCCGTGCTAACGGGGTTGTCACAACGTGTGCAGGAAGCCTCTGAGAAAAGCGCACCGAACGTCATCTATTTCACTAAACAGGCGCGGATCGGCCCTTCGCTTCAGCAGCCGACGGCCGAAGAACGTCAGCGGAAGGACTTCACGCTCGAAGATGCGATCGCTGTTTCACAGCTCAGTTCGCCGCAGGCCGTGTCTCCGCAAAAGGTTCGCGGAAGCTACGGGCCTTCAGCGGACATTCCGAAGGTCACAGCCCGTTCACGTGAGGGCATCAATCCGCTGATACTGGGCGTTTGGGAAAACTATCCTTCGGTGATCAACGTATCGATCGAAAAAGGCCGCTTTTTTACCGAGACCGAGCGGCGTGCGAGGGCATCGGTCGCGGTGATCGGTTTTGGGATCGCTAAACAGATATTCGAGGATCTTGAACCGGTCGGCGAAGACATCAAGATCGACGGCAAACTTTTTCGTGTGATAGGCGTGCTTGGGCAATCAACGGGCGAAGGCGTTATCGGCAGTGACGAACTAGACGAGCGGACGATCTATATACCGTTTGAGACCTCAGAAAAATTTTATCCCGAGATCGAGGAGACGCTGATCGCGGTTCGGGCTCCGAACGGACGTGTAGATGAGGTCACCGACGAGGTGACATTTCTTTTGCGGCAGCGACGCGGATTAAAGTCCTCCGACGCGAACAATTTTGGGGTGAATCGCTCCGAGCAGGTTTTCGAGCTCGTTGACGATGTTATCAGCGGGCTGGGCGTTGTCGTTGTGCCGATCGCCCTCGCAAGCCTTTTTGTTGGCGGAGTGGGCGTAATGAACATTATGCTGGTTTCCGTTAAGGAGCGGACAGCGGAGATCGGGATACGGCGTGCTCTTGGGGCGACACGCAGCGGAATCCTATCGCAGTTCTTGATCGAGGCGATGACGTTGACCGGGTTAGGCGGTATCATTGGGATCGCGGTGGGGCTCGTTCTTGCGTTTGCCGTTCGGGCCATCATTAGTTTTCCGGCCGCGGTGCCTTTTTGGGCGATTGCTGCCGGTTTCGGAGCCTCAGTAATGGTAGGACTGGCCGCAGGATTTTATCCGGCGCTAAAGGCGTCGCGACTCGACCCTGCCGAAGCGATGCGTCGAACATGATATTTTTTTATGAACGTAACCCATCTTGAATGCGCACTTTGCGGGCTCCAACATGAGGCTCGAAAGCTGCAGAACCTCTGCACCGATTGCGGGAAACCGCTCCTCGTCCGCTATGACCTAAGGGCCGCGGGCCAAACGCTATATCCGCAGACCTTGAAAGAACGTGAAGCGTCGCTCTGGCGATACCGCGAAGTTCTGCCCGTAGATGACTGGGCGAATGTCGTTTCGTTCGGCGAGGGCTGGACGCCTCTCCTGAACGCCTCAGCGGTTGCGGCGAAGCTCGATAAGCCGGTCACGCTTTACATCAAGGACGAAGGCCAGAACCCGACGCAGAGCTTCAAGGCACGCGGGATGACGGCCGCGATCTCGATGGCGAAGGAACTCGGCGTCCGCAAGGTTGCCGTGCCCTCGGCCGGAAACGCCGCCGGTGCGATGGCGGCCTATGCAGCACGAGCCGGGATGGAGGCAAATATCTTCATGCCCGCCGATACGCCGCGGGCGAACATAATCGAATGCGAACAAACGGGTGCGAACGTGACGCTGGTCGACGGGCTGATCACAGATTGCGGCAAGATCGTCGCGGAACGGAAGGGCGCGGAGGGCTGGTTCGATGTTTCAACGCTTAAAGAGCCGTACCGCGTTGAGGGAAAAAAGACGATGGGTTACGAGCTTGCCGAACAGCTTAACTGGGAATTGCCGGACGTTATTCTTTATCCGACCGGCGGCGGTACGGGGCTCATCGGGATGTGGAAGGCGTTTGACGAAATGGAGCAGATGGGCTGGATCGGCTCGAAGCGGCCGAAGATGGTCTCTGTCCAGTCATCGACGTGTGCTCCCATCGTCCGGGCCTTTTATGCTGGCGAACGGTTTGCCGAAGAGTTTGAAAACGCAGCGACCGTTGCGTCCGGGCTTCGTGTGCCAAAGGCGATCGGTGATTTTCTGATCCTTGACGCGATCCGAGCTTCAAACGGAACAGCCGTTGCGGTCACCGACGAGGAACTCGTCGCTGCCGTCAAAGAGATCGGGGCCCTTACAGGCATTTTCACCGCCCCGGAAGGTGCGGCTTGCCTGCCCGCATTAAAAAAGCTAATTGCCGATGGCTTCATTGAGGGCGGCGAGACGGTCGTTATATTCAATACCGGCGCCGGCGTGAAATACCTGGAGTGTTTTTAGCGGGCGAGTATTTCTCGGAAGCTTTTCTTCCAGCTTTCGGGCAGTGAGTCGAGATCGAGGGCCTTTTCAATTGTTTCGTGATCCTCGCGTTCGGAGGCGAAGATGCGAACAATGTCTCTTACGGAGATCCGGTTCGCGTCGCGTGAAAGGAACTCGATCTCATCTCCCGCCTGAAGTTGACCGGTTTTTTCAACGCCGAGGTAGAAGCCGCTTCTGAGGCTTTGGAGAAATCGCCGTATGATGTCCTTTCGGCCGAATCGGACACCGAGCTTGTAGCAGGGCATTCGCGGCTCGGTGACGACAAAATCGGCGGTGCCGATCCGGAGTCGATCGCCGATGAACAGATCGCTTTCAAGAAGCCCTTCGGTCGTTAGGTTCTCGCCGAAGTTCGCCGGTTCAAATGCATGATCCGGCATCTCTTTCGCCCAAAATTCGTAGTGTTCTGAAGGGTAGCAATAAACGGCCTTCGTCGGGCCGCCGTGGACCCGCAGATCGGCTTGGCCGTCGCCCTCGATGTTCAGTTCTCCGACTCGAACGGTGCCATCAACCGGCTTCTTGAATATTGCGGTCGTGACAAAGTTCTCAGTGCCGGCATCGACGATCTGCGGCAAACCGACTGAAACATACTTTACTTTCATACTCCCTCGCGGCCTGCTTTGGGTCGTTTGCGTCTCAATCTATCCACGCCCCCGCGGCCGAACTCGACTCAGAACAATTTGCTTTATCATTCTCGCGTTTTTTGTTAGCCTCTTCAAAAGGATTTCGGTCGAAAAGAAGCAATATGTTCAGCGATAATTTTAGGCGAGGCGAAGGAAAGACGAAAGGAATGGCCGGGTCGAAGGCCATTTCGAAGATGGCCGACCTAGGCTGGAAGGCGTTTCAGGCCGTCAATACGGCTCTGCCCGAGGGTAAATCGATCCAGCCGGAATGGGCCGCCGAGCCTCTACTGAAATCATATGAGAGAACATCGCCGCCGCTCGGGTTTCCGCGCGAGACGGACAGCCTTTGCCCGGCATGCGTGAAGACGGTGCGAAACGGCGTGATCTCCGGCGATATTCCGCTCGACATTCTTATGCATTCGCATCCGGGCGAGATCAAGGCTCAGATCGTTGAAGAGAATGGCCAGGTTATAATGCGAAAAACCTGTCCGACCCACGGCGAATTTGAGGACGTGCTTGCTACGGACGCGGATTTCCTGAGACGCATCGAGGGGCTTTTCTTCGGGCGGGACTTCAAGGCCGCTGAGGACTCTCATGTACATCGCCATGGCACAAGCGACATCAAGTTCGGTCGCGGTGCAGTGCTTACGGTGGACCTGACGAACCGCTGCAACATGATGTGCAATCCGTGCTTTATGGATGCGAATCAGGTCGGGTATGTCCACGAACCGACTTTCGAGGACATCAAGGCAATACTCGACCGGGCGGTATCGTTCAAGCCGCGGCGGCAGATCATCATTCTTTTTTCGGGCGGTGAGCCGACGCTTTCGCCCTTCTTTCTCGATGCGGTCGCCTATGCTAAGAAGATCGGTTTCTATCGGATACTCGCAGCGACGAACGGCATACGATACGCCGAAGATATGAAGTTTGCCAAGGCCGCGAAAGAGGCCGGCCAGCACGGCGTTTATCTTCAATTTGACGGCACGAACGAAGAGGACAACAAGCATCGCGGCGTTGGAAATCTTTTTGATGTAAAGCTCAAGGCGATCGAGAACCTCGCCGAGGTTGGCATTAAGGTCACGCTTGTTACGACCATCGTCAATTCGTGGAATAACAACGGCATCGGCTCGATCGTCAAATTTGCCGCGGAGAACATCGACAAGGTCCAGACCATCGCGTTCCAGCCGGTTTCGTTCACGGGCCGCGACGAGGACGTCTCCGACGCCGACCGCAAGAAGCAGCGTTATACGCTTGCCGGAATGACGCACGACCTCAAGGATCAGCTTGACGGAGTGCTTGAACCGATGCGTGATTGGTTCCCGCTCTCGTCCTATTCCGCGTTCACGTCGGTGATGGATATGCTGCAGGGAGCGGATGCTCCGTGGGGCTGGTCGTCGTGTAACTGCCACCCGAACTGCGGCATCTTTACGCTGATGGTCGTCAACAAGCGGACCAACGAAATACGGTCACTCTTCGAGTTCTTTAACTATGAGCAGTTCATGCAGGACGTCGCGAAGATCACCGACACGGCCCGCGGCAAGAAGCTGACGATGGCACAGCTCGGTATGGCGATCATGCGGAACTACGACGCGTCGCGGGCACCGGAGGGCTTCCCGATCTCGCAGATCATAAACCTGTTCAAGCCATCCTCGACAACGTCGAATAGCGACCGCAACGACCGGATGCAGGTAGAAAAGAAAGACGACGACATCTGGCGGGTGCTCTGCGTTGAGGGAATGTGGTTCCAGGACCTCTTCACCTACGATTTCCGCCGAACGGAGATGTGCGTCATTCCCTACGGAACGCAGGAAGGCGAGATCTCTTTCTGTGCTTACAATACCGGCGTCGGCTGGCGGCAGATCATCGAGGAGATGCACAAAACGGCGTCGCTGAGCGAATGGTATCAGGAGCATGGCCGCCATGCGGTTTACGCGAAGGGCAAGGCTGTGCCGGGAATCGGGAAGACGCGTTCGTTATCGCTGCCGGTGATCGCGAAGGTGCTGGAAGAAGATATCGACAAACCCGCAGTATCGCCTTACCTTGTGGAAGAGGAAGAGCACGAAGCCGCTGTCGTCTAGCGAGGCTTACATACAGCGAACGTCCGTCCGAAACAAGTCGAGATAGTAGCCGGGTTTGATGTCCCAAGTAAGCTTAACTTAGCGTTCTCTGCGTTAGTCTCCGAGAGCTCTGGGTTTCACGGTCTTAACACAGAGCCCGCCGAGCGTCTCGCATATCGAGCGGGCCGTGGTTCGTTCATTTCCATAACTAACTTTTCAACTTGGGCGGTTTCGTGTCAGAATCCTGACTTATGAAGCCGCTAATCTTCCTTCTTTTCGTTTCTGCATTTTCCACGCTTGCCGCCGCACAGGATTGCCTCACCAGAGCAAAGGTTCCCGACCAGCAAGTGCCCGAGAGCGTTCGGCTTGAGTATTCCCGCAATCTGGAGATCGCGGCGCGTAATTACGCGGCCGAACCGACCGCCGACAATCTGATCTGGTACGCACGGCGGAAAGGGTATCTCGGTAAGTACAAGGACGCGATCGAATCGCTGACCATCGGGATCGAGAAGTTTCCCGGCGACGCAAGGCTTTATCGCCACCGCGGCCACCGATTCATAACGATACGCTGTTTTGACGATGCCATCCGCGACCTTGAGCATGCGGCGAAATTGATCAAAGGCAAGCCTGACGAGGTCGAGCCCGATGGCTTGCCGAACGCGAAGAACATTCCGACGAGCACTCTGCAATCGAACATCTGGTACCACCTCGGGCTTGCGTATTATCTGAAGGGCGACTTCAAACGGGCGCAGAAGGCTTATGAGGAATGCACTCTGGTCTCAAAGAACCCGGATATGCTCGCGGCGACCGTCTATTGGCACTACATGACGCTTCGGCGAATGGGGAAAAAGGGTGATGCCGCGAAGGTGCTCGGCCGGTTCGATACGAACGTCGAGGTGATAGAAAACGACGACTATTTGAAACTCCTCAAGCTCAACAAGGGCGAGGCGAAGGCCGATGACCTGCTCGCGACCATCGGCGGCGAGGCGAAGACGCTCGGTTCGGCATCGCTCGGCTATGGCATCGGGAATTATTTTCTCTACAACGGAGATAAGACGAAAGCGGCTGAGGTCTTCCGCAAGATAGTTGCCGGCGACCAATGGGCAAGCTTTGGGTACATTGCGGCGGAAGCGGACCTCAAACGAATGAGCAAGTGAAATGGACACGATAACGGTAGCTTTGGCACAAATTACTCCGGTTTGGTTTGACCGCGGGAAGACCCTCGCGAAGGTCGCGGACAGCATTTCGGAGGCGGCGGGAAGCGGCGCGAACCTTGTTACATTCGGCGAGGCACTCGTTCCCGGATATCCATTCTGGATCGAGTATTCAAAGGAAACGGCGTTCAATTCACCCTTCCACAAGGCGTTTCACGCTGAATACGTAAAGCAGGCGGTGGTGATCGAACGCGGCGACCTTGACGGCATTTGCCGGCTCGCTACAGAAAAGAAGATCGCCGTTTATCTCGGCATCATCGAACGGCCAGGCGACCGTGGCGAGAGCGTTTACGCCTCGCTGGTCTACATCTCCAAGTTGGGCGAGATCGGCTCGGTTCACCGGAAACTGATGCCGACCTACGACGAGCGGATGACGTGGGCCGTAGGTGACGGCAACGGACTAAGGACGCATCGGCTAGGCGAGTTCACGGTGGGCGGTTTGAATTGCTGGGAGAACTGGATGCCGCTCGCCCGGACGGCACTCTGCGCGCAGGGCGAGGATCTGCATGTCGCCGTCTGGCCCGGCAGCAAGCGGAACACGAACGACATAACCCGGTTCATGGCACTCGAGGGCCGTTCGTTTGTCGCTTCGGTCTCGGGCCTGATGAGGCGGAGCGATCTGCCATCAGATTTGCCGGGCATCGAAAGGGTGATCGAGAACGCTCCGGAGTTTCTAGCAAATGGCGGTTCGTGCATCGCCGGGCCGGACGGGAACTGGATCATCGAGCCCGTCTGCGACGCGGAGAAGCTGCTTCTGGCGACGCTCGATCACACCCGTGTCCGCGAGGAACGGCAGAACTTTGACGCGAC
>CAZGLZ010000122.1:0-10473 GCA_964526245.1 uncultured Chloracidobacterium sp.
ATGGGGCGGCTAGTGGGAATCGAACCCACGACATCCAGAACCACAATCTGGCGTTCTAACCCCTGAACTATAGCCGCCATAAGTCAATTTCAAATTTTGGATTTGGGATCGTGGATAGAAGCAAAAACGGATCCGCAATCCGAGTTCCCAAATCCCAAATCGATCTCGCCCCCGGCAGGACTCGAACCTGCGACCCACAGCTTAGAAGGCTGTTGCTCTATCCGGCTGAGCTACGGGAGCATATCAAACAGCAAACCGAAATCTTATCGGCTGCGGAGGGATTAGTCAAATTATTTCAGGATTCGACAAATGGCGTATATCACCATGCCGACGAGCATTGGATAAAGCGTGAGAGCGGCCATCAGCCACGCCTCGCTGTTGAAATGTCCTCTAGGCCGCTGCACCTTTGCTTTCACGAATGAAAGCCATCATGTGTTCGAAAACTTCGTTCAGGTCAAGTTCTGAGGTATCGATGACTTTAGCGCCGTCGGGAATCTGCAGCGGCGAGTCGTCGCGGGCAACGTCCCGTTCGTCGCGTTCGTTTATTTCGGCGAGGGTTTGCTCGTATGTTGACTCGCGGCCCTTAGCTTTGTCTTCTTCAAATCGCCTTCGGGCACGGGCCGAGGGTTCGGCGGTAAGAAAGAACTTGACGTCCGCGTTCGGAAAAACGACCGTGCCGATGTCGCGACCCTCGAGCACGCAACCACGCTCTGCCCGCTCGCCCATCTGCCGCTGAAGCTCGACCATCCGGCGGCGAACTGCGGAATTTGTAGAGACGCGTGATGCCGCCTGGGCGACCACGAGAGTTCGGATCTCAGTGGTTACATCGTTGCCGTCGAGCGAAACCTTCTGGTTTTCGGCATTGCCCGTCAGCTCGATCGCGGATGACTTGATCAGATCTGCAACTCCGACCTCATCCTCGAACGAAATGCCCGCCCGGAGGACGGCAAGTGCTCCCGCACGGTACATCGCACCGGTATCGAGATACAAGAGGTCAAGCTCACGGGCGAGCATTTTGCCAAGGGTCGATTTGCCGGCACCCGACGGGCCATCGATAGCGATTATCATCGAGATAATTCTACCGAAATCGAGCGGAAAGTCATTTGGCTCTTGGCGGCTTGCGGAAAATCAGGACTGCCCTGTCGGGATAATCGGTAATGATACCGTCAATGTCGAACTTGCTAATCCGCTCCAGATCCTCGATCCGGTTCACGGTCCATGGCACGAGCTTCATACCTATTTCACGGCAGAGCCGAACTAGTTCCGCGGTGACGAGCGAGAATTGCGGGCTGAGTGTGGCCGGCGTAAAACCAAGCAACGCAAGTTTCTTAACCGGATCTTCGTCGCCGCCGACAAGGAGTGCAACTTGCATCGCAGGAAAATTCTTCTTGATGTGCTGAAGCGGCCGAACATCGAAGGATTGGATTATCGTCCGGTCGATAAGTCCGGCTCGCTCGATCTCTTTAACGACCAGATCGGCAAACTCGCCGGGAGCCGGATGAAAGACGCCGTCGCCTTCTGCGGTGGACTTGATCTCGATGTTGTATCGCGGAGGTGCGATCGCTTTTTCTTTGGCAAATCTCTCGATCGCGGCGAAAACATCCGAAAGCAGCGGCTTGCTTGCCGGCATCGCTTTCTGTTCCGGGAATGCGGGATTTCCGAGGCTTCCTACGTCGTAGCCAAGCGTCTCAGCGTAGGTCAGTTTGAAGATGTTGTGATCGCGTTCCTTGTCCCTTGCGATACGCTTTCCGTCCGGACCGGTCGAGATCGTCGCGGAGAACCACGGCTCGTGCGAGAGAATCACCTTCCGGTCAGCAGTGATCACAACGTCCATCTCGAGCGTATCTGCGCCTTGATCGAGAGCAAGTTTGAACGAGGGGATCGTGTTCTCGGGCAAGTAACCACGAGCCCCGCGATGGCCCTCGATCGAGACGAACTTTGCTTTCGGCGATTCTGCGTTCATCTGCGGGAACACGCCAGCCGCGAAGCTAACGAGGACAAGAACAATAAGGAACGATCGCAGCATCCGAAGATCATTACATTTCGAGCTTAACTCAAAGTTACAGACTGAGTTCACGATGAAAGGACAGCCGACATTGCGGCAAGGGTCGTATCGATCTCTGCAGCAGACACGTCGCAGTGGGTGACCATCCGGATCGCGTTGCCGAAGCCGATGGCGAGTATGCCATTTTGCTTAAGCCGGGAGCAGATCTCGGCGGAGGTTTTGCCGGTTCCTGTGATGTCGAAGATCACGATGTTAGTCACGACGCGTTCGACCGCAATTGAGACGCCGGGAATTTCTGCGAGGCCCTGAGCCAAACGGCGAGAATTGGCGTGGTCGTCTTGGAGACGCTTTGGCGATTCTTCAAGCGCAACGAGGCCGGCGGCGGCAATTATTCCGGCCTGGCGCATTCCGCCGCCGAAACGTTTGCGCCAAACGCGGGCCTCTTTGATAAAATCCGCCGAACCAACGAGCATCGAGCCGACCGGAGCACCGAGGCCTTTCGAGAGACAGAACTGGACGGAATCGCAGTGGCGTGCGAGCTCGGCAACCGAGGTTTCAAGTGCCGCTGCAGCATTGAAAATGCGGGCTCCATCCATATGAACGGGCAGCCCTAGCGAATTGGCTTTTTCGCAGATCGCGGCACAATGCTCGGCGGTCATAACGCTTCCACCGGCGAAGTTGTGGGTGTTCTCAAGGCAGATCAGTCCGGTCGGGCAAGAATAATACGGTTGGTCAATATGAAGCGCACCGGCGATCTCTTCCCATGTCAGATGGCCGCTGCCGTCGCGGCTCATAACGGGCCGCATCATCACGCCCGAGGCGATCGCGGGTGTGCCCATTTCATAATTAAAAATGTGCCCGCGTTCCTCAATGATGACCTCGTCGCCCGGCCGCGTGTGGAGCTTGACCGCGATCTGGTTGCCCATCGAACCTGTCGGGACGAAAAGAGCCGCCTCTTTCTCGAAGATCTCAGCGGCACGAGCCTGCAGGCGATTGACCGTCGGGTCTTCGCCGTAAACATCGTCGCCGACCTCGGCCGCCGCCATCGCCCGCCGCATCGCATCGGTCGGCTTCGTTACCGTATCGCTTCTTAGATCTATCATCCTATTTCGCGGCCGCAGCAAACTCGGCAACGTCCCAGCCCGCCGCCTTGGCTCCTGCCTGATACGCACTTTCGAGAAAATCGAGAACAGTGGCCCGCGGGTTTACAGAGTTTCGGGCATCGTCGAGCATAAGCAGTGCAAGATGGGCGCCGTTCGATTCGGCCCATTGTGCAGAAGATGGCGATAGTGGTTCATCGGCGAGTCCCGCGGGTTCGGGGGCGACGTAGGCGTAAAACGCCGGAGCGGGAACGCGGTCGTCGCCAAACCAGAAACCGAAGCTGATGACCTCATGCGAATAGGCCTCGCTTTCGACGCGGTTTGCCCCTTCGCGGACGGGAACGCGCTTGCCTGAAAAACGCGTCAGAGCTACGTCGAAGCTATGCCAGAACATATGCACCGGCGTTGATTTGCCAAGAAAGCGGCCGCGAAATTCCTCAAGCACGTCATCGACCGCGACAAGCGTCTGGTGAAAGCGGCGGACGTATTCTTTGTCGTACGCGGCGTTCTCGATGTCTTCAGGAAAAGGCGTTGTGGACGGCGCCTCGTAGGGGATCGGCCGGATCTTTGGTTCGATACCGAGCTTCTTTAGATTGGCAAAAATGCTCGTGTAAAAATCAGCTACCGAAAGCCCGTCGTAGAGAGCGAAATCTTCGCGGTCTCCCGTGCTTGTGCTGATGACAAGCCGGTGATCGATCAGGTCGAACTCGATCTCAAAGCTTCCGCCTGAATAGGGAATTCGCCGTGTCGTTAAACCGCGGGGCGAGACATAGAGCGGCACATGCCACCAATGGTTCAGACGCGGGTGCATCGCCAGCCGGATCTTGCCGACGATCTGGCAATAAAGATGAAGCGTATTCTTGGTCGGACGCCACGCTTCAAGCGGAATTTCGGGGAACGTCTTGTTCATCATCTGGATAGCCACCTTGCTGCGTTCGCGACATATTGTTTTATATCGTTGAGTTTCTCGGGATCAGTTCTGTATTCATCGCCCGGAGGTTCTTCCACAAATGTCGGGCATTCCATTTCCGGGTTCCAGTTGTAATCGACCAAATGGTGAAAACTTGAATGGGCAATAGCCCTTCCGTTATCGTTTTCCGGATCAAATGCGACGACCAGATTGAAATCGCGTCCGGTCACAAGGCTCTTGCTCCTGGCGATAACGGTTGCGTCGGAGTTATCCGGCGGGGCTCCGACGGCGCCTTCGTGCGGGTGGGCCGGGAAGAATTCGATGATCGTGCCATCCGCGCGTTTCAGCAGTTCATGGTCGCTTGCCGAAACCCGCTGAAAGTTTCCGTTAGCTCCGGAATGGTAGTTCGGCCAGTCAATATTTAGCGTTTTGTCGTCATCGCGTTGATGGCGGGAATCATCGGGTTCACGCTGCTTTGAATGGAAATAATGTGCCCTTCCAACACCGCCGAGCGTACAAAGTGAAGAGCCCATATCGTTGTGATCACGAGCCGAAAGGATCCCGCCGCCGCGTTTGCTGAAACTTGTGATCGCCTCGCATTCTTCTTTCGTCAGGCCGTCGCCCATATCAAGAGCGAAAAGCCATAATTGGTCAAAATCGGAAGTATCGAGCGTGTTTAGGATCGGGTCAAACCCGTCTTCTCCGACCTCCCGGTTTCTTGCGACCACGTCATAAAGGGCGTTTCCATCTTCAGTTCTCTGGCTTCGTAGAAGTTCGGTCAGCAGCGAGAAGCGGCCAATGTTCCAATCATCCTCCGCATACGGGATCGTGGTCTGGATCAAAATACGTTTTGGCTTACTCATATGAAGCAATAAATTTCCGCCCGGTGTAGGGGAAGTTTACGCCTCTCGAACAAGCAATTCAAACTTTTCAAATTTGCTGCAGCAGAAAGCCCTCGCGGTCAAGACGAGGGAGCCGAACAAAGTAAACTGGAAATCATTCAATTAACGAAGAACACGGGTGCCTGATGGTATTTCCGTTCGCTTGTCTTCGTGATGTTTGTAAGGGTCGCTCGCCGGTAGTTGTAGAGCATCAGATCATACCGGCCCGTCTTTTCATTGCGGCTGTCAAACACGAGCCATTCGCCGTCGGGGCTCCAGTCGTGCCACCCTTCGTCGATCTCCAGCTTCGTGAGTTTCCATTGCCGCTTGCCGTTCGGCGTTACGGCGTAGATCGATTGTTTACCCGCTTGGTTCGATTGGTAGGTGATGAAGCCATACTTCGAATTCCAACGCGGCGGCCCGACCTTGTATCCGGGCGTTTTGCCGAGCGGATCGTCCGCCGGATAGGTGGTCAGTTTCTTTCGGTTCGTGCCGTCGGCGTCCATTATGTAAAGCTCTTCTATTTCGCTGCGGTCGGTACGGTTCTTTTTGAATACATAGACGATCTTTTTCCCGTCAGGCGAAAAGAGCGGATCGCGAAATGCCGAAGCGGGCTCGTTCGTCAGGCGGCGGAAACGCCCGGTCGCCCGATCGATGATGAAAAGCTGATATCGGTCCGCCGGGCCGAGCCGGCCGGTGACGACAAGTTCTTTGCCTTTGTTGCGGCTTCCCATCCAGGAATCTTCAAGCTGAAGATTCGAGACCTTTCGGATATTCGAGCCGTCAATGTCGGATTCGTAAAGGAAGTAACACCGCTTGCAGGCATTTCGGTCACTTATAAAGAGGAGCTTGCCGGGAATGGTGTAATAGATCCAAGCCACGTCCTTGTTCTGCGTGACGTTTGCGATCGCCGAGCCGTCGCCGTTGATCGTGTAAACCTCGTAGTCGTCGGCCTTTTGATCCTCAAGAACGTTGAAAGCGATCTTGTAACCCTGAGGCTGAGCAATTATTGTCGCGGCAAGAGCCAACGGAGCAAACACCATTTTTACGGCATTGATAGACCTTAATGACATCTTGAGTACGACTCCTTGACCGCTTCCGCGATCGTTTTATCGAGCTGCTTCGCATCGGTCAGCACAAACATATGCGAGATTCGCGGCATCGGGCCGCTCAGTTTTGCCTTTTCAATGGTCTCATCGAACGGTCGGTCGCCGAGGTCGAGCCCGACGCGAAGTTCCTTTGCTTTGATATTCACGGCCGCAAACTCGCGGTTATCGAGGATCGAAACGTAGGTCTTCTTCGGAAGCACCGTCGCGTTCGGGATGTTCTTTTTGATAAATGCCACAAGCTCGTCAAAAAGCGGGCGCATCGTCTCCGCCTTCGCGAACTGAACGTCAAGCAAGTTATCCGTGCTTTGGTAAACGAGCTTGCCGCCGTTTGCGTGGATGGCCGCGAGCATTGCGGCATTCATATGCCCGAAGCCGTGCTCGGATTTCAGCCAGGCGATCACTTCCGGCCGCTTTTTGCTTCCGAAGCCGTCCAGCACTTTCATCCAGTTTCCAAGATCCTTGCCGGTCGTGGCCTTGATGCCATCAACAAATTCCTTTTCAAATTCACCCGATGTTCTTTGTGCCATTTTCTTACCTCCAGATGCCAAGAATAAAGCCGATGACGGCAAAATATACCACGATGTAGCCGCAATTGATGAGCATGTACTTCAACGACCGCTGCTCGAAGAGTGCGATCACGACAAACATTCCCGCGACCCAGATCGATGTCAGCAATCCGGCGGCGACGCCCCACTGCCAGGTTGTGCCCGGAGCGGCCAAAAAGAACGCCAGATTGTAAGACATCAGCAGGGCGATGAAAAAGGTGAGTCCGAAAGTCTTTGCGGGATTCGCTTTCGCGAGTTGTTCATCCGACAGCCCGGCCTCCTTTTGCCAAGCTTTCGCAAATAGAAGAGGCGACCACCAGAGCCCGCCGATCACGAGGCTCATCACGGCACAAACCGCCACGGCGATGTGATTGATGTAAAAGTTTTCCATAGCGGGGTAAAGATAACCCTGCAAGCTATCGCCGGTATTGGAAAAAATTTACCTATCCGACCGGAACGTAATTCTGATAATCCGTTTGAATGCGGGAATATTGTTCCGGCGTGAACCCGGAGAAGTGTTTGAAATCGTTTATGAAGTGCGATTGATCATAGAAGCCGCACTCGGCGGCCATCGCGGCCCAATCGATATCCGCGGCCTCGGCGATGCGCTTTATCGCGTGCTGAAATCGCATTATCTTCAGATACGCCTTTGGCGTTACGCCGACCCGCCGCCGAAACATTTCGGTGAAATGCTTCTGCGAATAACCGATCTGTTGGTTCATCCGGCTGATGCTGACCGCATCCGGCCGGCGGCTCATCTCGCCGATCGCAAAATCAACACAGGCATTTTCGGCTAGTTGGCTTTGAAAACGGCCGAGCAGAAAAGCCTCGACCAAAGCGAACCGACGTCGAATGTCCTTTTCCGCGAGCAGTACCTCACGAAGCTCGCCGAATCCGGGCCCCCAGATAAGATCGGCATCGAAGACACAATCCGATATCTCGTCCATCGGGAAAGGGAAGAACGGGGCGGCAGCTCCTTTCCGGAACATAATTACCATCATGGCCGCGTTGTTGCCGGCGGGGATCGTTATCGGTTCAGTGCGAACTCCTGACGCCCAGACGTGATGGCAAGACTGTATTTCCTTTAGCGTGTTGTTGTCGTAGATGTACTGCGGAGTGTCGTGGAAGTCGATCAGTATCTCGGTGTCGCCGTTCGGGAGAAAGCGATCGACCTTGTGGTCTGCCGGCACGCCTTCGTAGTAATAGAAAAAGCGAATGAAGTGGCCGAGCGGCGGCCCGGGGATGTGCATTTGCTGGATCATACTAGTCGCCGCCGGGCTCGATCTTTTCGACGCGGCGTTCGTGGCGGCCGCCTTCGAAATCGGCAGCGAACCATGCTTTGACGATGGCCGTTGCCTCGTCCTCTGAAACAAAACGAGCGGGAAGAGCAAGCACGTTTGCATTGTTATGTTCGCGGGCGAGCCGGGCGATGTCCGGCGACCAGGCAACAGCCGCACGGACGCCTTTGACCTTGTTTGCGGAGATCGCCATGCCCGTGCCGGAGCCGCAGAAAAGCAGGCCTTGCTCGGCCTCGCCGCGGGCGACGCGTTCGGCGACCTGGCGGGCGAAGTCGGGATAATCGACCGAGTCTGCCGAAGCGGTCCCGACGTCATCGTATTCGATCCCGAGCTCGTCGAGCGTTTTCTTGATCTTTTCCTTTTCCTCAAAGCCGGCGTGGTCGGCCCCGATAGCGATTCGCTTTGTCATTGCCCTAGCGTTATATCACCAATCGAACGGCGGTTGCAATAAAGGTCCGCCTTCGGAAAATGTTTGTTCGCGGCGGTGCAATCGCCTATAATCCAGACAAACCGACGGCGGTTCGGCTCTAAGTGAAGAAGCGTTTTCTCACCATCTTTATCGCATTTGCTGCGGTGGCGGCCGGGTTTCCTGCGCTTGCCTACGGGCAGGACCTTTTGCCGGCACTTGTGCGGCGGGTGAAGCCTTCGGCGGTGGCGATCGAGACCTTTGACCAACGCGGGCAGATCGTCTCTCGCGGCAGCGGTTTCTTCGTTTCGGCGGATCGTGTCGTGACCAACCGGCATGTCATTGAGCGCTCGACGCGGGCCGAGATACAGACCGTTGACGGCCGCAAATTCAGGGTCGGCGGCGTGCTCGCGATCGACGGCGAAGGCGACCTCGCGATGCTGCAAGTTGAAGTGCCTGCGGGAGTTGCGGTTCCGCTTCCCGTGACTCGGGCCGTGCCGCAGGAGGGCGAATCGATCGTCGTCGTCGGCAATCCTTTCGGGCTTGAGGGTTCGGTCTCGAACGGCATCGTCTCCGCGGTGCGCGAGATCGCCGGCTATGGCCGCATCATCCAGATAACGGCGCCGATCAGCCCGGGTTCGAGCGGTTCGCCGGTCGTAAATATGTATGGGCAGGTGGTCGGCGTCGCGACGCTGCAGGCCGCTGAGGGCCAGAGCCTCAACTTCGCGGTGCCGTCGGAGCGCATTCTGCAGATGCGGATAAGCGAGGCTCGGAGCTTTGCCAACCTGACCGCCGAGACCGAGCGGAACAAGCGTGCGGCGGCCGAACGGCTTTATTCGCAGGGGGTCGTGCAGCTCTCGCGGGATGAATACGCTCGGGCGTTGCCGTATTTTCTGAATGCCGCCGAGGCCGATCCGAGCTATGCCGAGGCGTGGTACCAGGCGGGATATTGCTATGGCGTGTTGGGGCGGCACGAAGAAGCCCTTAAAGCCTCGCGGCAGGCGGCGAAGCTCCGGCCGGATTGGGCTCCGGCCCATGTAAACATTGGAGTTTCGAGCTATGCGGTCGGTCAATTCAAGGAAGCGGCCGAGGCATACCGGACGGCGATACGGCTCGGCGACGCGAGCCCCGAGACGCAGTATGCACTGGGCTTAAGCCTCGGGCGGCTCGGGCAGAATGACGAAGAGATACTTGCTTTCCGCCGGACGTTGCAGATAAAGCCGGACCACGTCGGTGCCATCGAGAAACTCGGCGATGCTTACTTGAAGTCAAAGCGTTGGGCCGAGGCGGCGGCGATGTTCGAACAGCTAAAGGCATACAAGCCCGAGGCCGGCACCTTCAACTCGCTGGGCGAGGCACTGCTTGAGCTCAACCGGCTGGACGAGAGCCTTATGGCATTTAACAGCGCCGTTGGCTACGACCCCGATCTCGACAAGGCCAGGTTCAATCTCGGCCGCACATACGTAAAAATGGGCGACCGCGGAATGGCCATGGTCCAATACGAGATACTCAAAAATGCCCGCTCCGACTGGGCCGACCGGCTGTATATTTTGATCAATCCGTAAAGAGTTTCAGAGTTGCAGAGTTGCGGAGTTGCAGAGTTGCGGAGTTGCAGAGTTGCGGAGTTGCAGAGTTGCGGAGTTTCAGAGTTGCAGAGTTGCGGAGTTTTAGAGTTGCGAAGTTACTAATACTGACTACTGACCACCGACCACTGACCACCGACCACTGACCACCGACCACTGACCACCGACCACCGACCACTGACCACTGACCACTGAGCAAAAGATGTACGTCCGAGACAAGCGATCGCCGGTGCCGAAGAGCGAGGCCACGTCGCGGGTGATGAGCGCCAACCGCGGCCGCGACACGGGCCCCGAGCTTCTGCTCCGCCGGGCGCTCTGGGCCGCCGGCCGCCGCGGGTATCGGCTCCATTACAAAAAGGCACCCGGCCGCCCGGACATCTCCTACGTCAACCGAAAGATCGCCATCTTCGTCCACGGCTGCTTCTGGCACCGCCTCGCCGTGTCCGTAGCCCGCACGTAAGTAAGGGCTCATCTCCGAATGAGGAATGTGGAATTCGGAATGCGGAATCCCCGTGTCTGATGCCCGCACCTAAGTAAGGGCTCGTCTCATCAATATTCGATTTTGGACTATTGGTTTCCGGTCGATATGGTTTCACTCGATGATACCTATCAAGTTTGAAAAGATTGTCCGCTCGG
>CAZGLZ010000123.1:0-10388 GCA_964526245.1 uncultured Chloracidobacterium sp.
CCGCATCCGATCGAGACCGCGGCCAATGCGGCCGCCGCGAAAAATAGCAGAATCTTTGTAAACATAGTAATTCTCAAATCTAACATTTTAAGAAAGGCGTTTTCCATCGAATGGGTTCTGTTTGCCCGTTAGAACGTGACGTTAATGCCGGCCTGCACGAGCCGCGGCATCGAGGGCAAAATGCCGCGTGTGCGGTCAACGATAAGCGTTTTGTCGCCGAGGTTCTTCGCCGTAACGAAGAACGTCGTCTTCCACCGCTCGACCTTGTAGTTGGCGGTCGCGTTCCAATAGGTCTTGGCGCGTACGGGGCCGATCTGGCCGTTAGCCGTCGGCGAAAACGCATTTAGGTCATCTCCGAATTGATCGCTGATGTAAACGTTCTCGACGAACGCCTGAAATCCCATGGCGTGCGAATAGCCGAGGCTGGTCGTTGCCGTTGTTTCCGGTGTGTAGGGAAGCCGGTTGCCGGTGATCGAACATTGCGTCGGGCTGATTCGTTGCGATGCCGGGCAGAACGAATTCAGGATGCCGGAGTTCGTGATCGAGCTCAGCCGCGTGCCGCGAAACTCTGAGACCGGCAGCCAGGTAAGAGCCGTGCGGATAAAGAAATTGTGTCGCGAGGCGAAGAACGCATCGGTATCAAGCCGACCGCTGAACTCAAGGCCCTGTTGGAGCGTCTCGCCGCCGTTCGTCAGTGCCGCACCGATGCCGCCCGCGATACTTGCGGGCACGATTTGGTTCTCGTAATCGAGTCGGAAGAACGTGCCTTCGAGCTGAAGGCCGCGGATCGGGTTGGTGCGTACGCCCGCCTCGTAGTTCCAGCTTCGCTCGGGGTCGAGCTCAACTACACCGCCCAAGTTCGAAATGATGTCCTCGGCCCGCGGCGGCGAAAATCCGCGGTGAACGCCGGCGAAAATGGTCGTCCGCGGAAGGCCCGAATAGGCAAAACCGATGCCCGGAATTGCCTCGGTGACCGTGGCCCGGCCTTCGGCGATCGGGTTCGTCAGTAGGTTGCGTCGCTCGATCTCGATCCGCTCGAAACGGACGCCTGGAGTTACGGAAAACTTGCCGAAGATGAAGCGGTTCTGGACGAATGCGGATGAAGCGAAGTTGCGTCGGATGTTTAACTCGACCGGAATGCCGTCGCGGCTGGTCGGTGTGTCGCCGTTGAGCTGGCGGCGGTTCTGCTCTTCCCAATGAAGCCGGCCGCCAATTTGGAGTTCGCCGCGGAAGCTTGCTCCGGAGCTGTACTGATAGGAGAGCTGCGGAGCGACCCCGTACGTGTCGAACTGACGAAGCCGTCCTTCATTGCCGCAGGTCGTGTTGAGGTCGGCCATCGAGAGGCAATCCGGGTCGGCGTTAAGCCGGTTCGGCCGCTGGCCCGAGTTGGAAGATTGCCGCCACCAATGACGGCGGAAGAAGTTGTAATAAGCGTTTGTCGTCAGCGTAACCGCCGGAGAAAGAACGGCCGAGTGCGAGAGCGACGTTCCAAAGCGGTCGCCATAGAAAAAGTCGTTGCGGAATGGATTCTGCCGCGGATCGGCGGCATATTCTGCTTCGGTCAGGCCGGAATAGGTGACGTTCGAATCTTCGCCGTAGTGGCTGAACTTGAACGTTAGAGCGTTACGCGAGTTGAGCGTTTGGACGATCTTGACCGATGTGTCATCAAGCTTGGAATTGATGTTCTCGCGTGCCCCGTCGCCCTGCCTGCGGGCGTAATTGGCAAAGATGCCGGTGCTCTTGATCGTCCCGCTGCCGAAGACGCTGCCATTGAAATAGTTACGGTTACCGCCCAAAAGCCTGATGCCGAAGGTCGGCTTTTCGGTCGGGTTTGGCGTGAGGTAGTTGATAACGCCGGCGACGGTCTGCGGGCCGTAAACGATCTGGCTGGAGCCTTTGAGTACCTCGACCTCGGCGTAACGTTCAATCGGCGGATGATAGTAAGAAGAGTTGTCGCCGTAGGGCGCGTAGGCGAGCGGGAGGCCGTCCTCAAGCAAGAGCACCTTGGTCGAGCGGGTCGGATTGGTTCCGCGGATGCCGATATTTGGACGCAGGCCGAAGCCCTCCTCATCGCGGACGTTGATGCCCGAGATCTTTCTGAGTGCCTCGGAGAAATCGAAAACGCGGGCGGACTCGAGCGTCTGGCGGTCGAGGCGTTCGACCGCACCGGGAACTTCATCGAGGCTCGCAGCGGTTCCGGCAAGATAGGACGAAGCGACCATTACTTCGGCCGCGACCGGCTGCGGATAAAGCACTATCTGGATGCCGACTTCGGCCGGAAGTTCGATTCGCCGCTCGGTGCGAGCAAAGCCATCGGCGGAAATTACGATGATCGTCTCGCCGCGAAGCCCGGAAAAAGAGAAGCGGCCGTCGGAATCTGTAACGGCGTTTACTCGCGAATTGCCGGCGGAGCTCACCGCGGTGACGACAGCACCGGCAACGGGCGAACCGTTCGGGTCGACAACGCGGATCGAACCTTCGTTCGGAGATGTCTGGCCAAAAGCGGCCGCGGCAAGGGAAGCGAGAATGAAAAGTGTGGTCAATAAACGGGCGGTAAGATCGCGTCGGTTCCCTGTAGGGCCGGTGGGAAGATCAGATATGAAATTCATGAATACTCCTTATTGAAAACGATTTTCAGTTGCAGTAAGAATAAATTCTTTTCCGGGGCGTGTCAATTGAATTGGTGTAGTTCACGGAAATTTAAGGGGATCGGGGGCGTGTTGCCGGCAGGACGCATGCAAAAAGCCGGGAGCGGCCCCGGCTTTAAGGTGTTACGTTGCAATAAGTTGCGAGTGGCCTTAGTGTCCGGTGAAGTTTGGCGGACGTTTCTCGAAGAATGCGGCGACGCCCTCGCGGAAGTCGGCGGACTGGCCCGATTCGAGCTGGCATTCGGCCTCGAGAGAAAGCTGCTGGAAAAGGCTGTTCGAGAAGGTGGCGTTCATCATCCGCTTGATGCGGCCGAGTGCTCCTGTTGGGCCTGCGGCGAGCTTTGATCCGAATTCCTGCGCCTGTTGGACGAGTTCGGCAGCCGGGACGAGACGATTGACCATGCCGAGTTGGGCAGCCCGCTCGGCGGAGAGCGAATCGCCGGTCATGAAGAGTTCGGTCGCGATCTTCTCGCCGACGGCACGCGGCAGGAAGAAGGTGCCGCCGCAGTCCGGCGAGAGCCCGATGCGAACAAATGCCTGACGAAATGCGGCGTCATCGGCGGCGAAAACGATGTCGCAAGCTAGAGCGAGGTTGACGCCGGCTCCGGCACAAACTCCATTGACCGCGGCGACGAACGGCACGGGCGTATTGCGTATCAGCTTGATCAGCTCGTGAAGAGCCTTCAGCGGAGCGTCGAGAAATGCTTCGATCCGGCCTTCGGCCTGGCCGATCTGCTGCATCTCGCGGAGGTCGCCGCCGGCACAGAACGCTCGGCCCTCGCCGGTCAAAACTATGCAGCGGGCGCCTTCATTGGTCGCCTGAATTATCGCGGCCTTGAGGTCGCGTCCGAGTCCCGAAGAAAGAGCATTGAGTGCATCGGGACGGTTAAGTTTGATGGTGGCAACGTGGCCGTTGAGTTCGTAGGTAACGTTTTCAAAGCTCATAAGGATCGGGTCTAACCTTCTAAGTTCAATTTGATCAGGGCGTTAGGCAAAGCGTGCCCGCGAGCGGCTTGCCTCGTGGCACTCGCGGCAGAAAACGGTCCGGCCGACCTTTGGCTGGAAGGGCACCTGGTCGTGCTTGCCGCAGTTGTCGCAAACTATCTCGTAGCGCTTGGGCGCGTCCTCGCTCGCGGCTGCCTTTTTGGAACGGCAGCGAGGGCACCGCTGCGGCGACATCATATTCCGCTGATAAAAGATCTCCTGTTCCTTTTCGGTGAAAAGAAAGGTCTCTTTACATTGGACGCAAATTGTTTCTACATCGGGCATAACGTCACTGCTCCGGGGAACGATCTCTTCGGGATGGAGGAATGTTACCACACATCCACCCGCGGCGTTAATCAATTTTGCCCGGAAAGCGTTGCCACGTGCTCGCGGACGGTCGGCCCGAGCGTTTCGAGGTTATATCCGCCCTCGAGGCAAGAGATAAGGCGACCGCCGCATGCCTCATCTGCCCACTCCATCATTGTCCGCGTCATTGAGACATAGTCCGGATCTTCGAGCTGAAGCTGCCCGAGCGGATCGGTCCGGTGAGCGTCGAAACCCGCGGAGAGGAAGATCATATCGGGCTTCATCTTTGAGGCGATCTCGCCGATGGCCGCGTCGAAGGCCGAAAGCTGGTCCTTTGCCTTTGTGAAGGCCTTTACGGGTACATTGAGCGTCGTGCCGAGGCCTTTGCCGTGGCCGGTTTCGCCGCGGGCACCGGTTCCGGGATACCACGGATACTGGTGCATTGAGAAAAAGAAGACGGTCGGGTCGGTGTAGAAGATGCCCTGAGTTCCATTGCCGTGATGGACGTCCCAATCGACGACGGCGACGCGGTCGATCTCTTTGTATCGATTTTGCGCATAGCGGGCGGCGACGGCGACGTTGTTGAAAATGCAAAAGCCCATCGCACGCTCGGCGGTCGCATGGTGGCCCGGCGGACGAACGGCGACAAAGGCATTGCGGGCCTCGCCCTGCATTACAGCATCGACAGCGGCAATGGCACCACCCGCGGCAAAGAGCGAGGCATCAAAAGACTGCATCGAGATGGTCGTATCGGCATCGAGCCGGTCGAGCCCGTTGGCGAACGCTCCCTCGACACGTTTGAAATGCTCTTTCGTGTGCGCGGCCTGGACAACGCCCTGCGAAGCTTTCTCGGGTGTGATCTCTTTCAGGGTGTTCCAAAGCCGTTCGTCGGCTTTTAGCGAGTCAACTACGACGCGGTAGCGCTCGGGCATTTCCGGATGGCCGGGGCCGGTGTCGTGTTTTTCATAAATGGGGTGATGAACGATCGCCGTTGTCATAGAAATACTTTACCGCAGCGGGGCGGAGAAGGGGAGAAGAGGAGAAGAGGAGAAGAGGAGAAGAGGAGAAGGGGAGACACGGGGAAGAGAAGACGCGGGGACGCGGAAAGAATCAAACAGGATAGACAGGATGAACAGGATATTCGGAGTTTTTCGATAACCGATTCTTTATCCTGACTATCCTGTGCATCCTGTTCTGATCTCTCTCCGCGTCTCTGCGTCTCGGCGGTGATCTCTAAATAAAGGCTGTTTCGTGGAGCAGTTCGCCGCGGGCGAAGCGATCGAGCGAGAGCATTGAGACATCGAGGAAGCTTGCTTTGCCATCGAGAATTATTTCGGCGAGAGCACGGCCGGTCGCGGGCGAGTGCATCACTCCGTGGCCCGAAAAGCCGTTGGCGAAATCGAGGCCTTCGACCTCGCACCCGCCGAGGATAGCGTGATGGTCGGGTGTATTTTCGTAAAGCCCGACGCGGCATTTCTCGCGGACGACCTCGGTCTCATAAAGCCACGGAGCCCGGTGGCGGGCACGCTCGCGGATCTTTTCGACGAACGCGTCGTCGAGTTCGCGGCTGAAGGACGGCCGTTCGTTGGGGTCGGGATAGGCGAACATAAGCTCGTGCTCGGAGTTCTTTGCAGGCCGAAAATGAAAACCGGTGCCGAGGTCAATGACCATTGGCAGCCCAGGCGGAAGAGGCTCGGGCGAACGTGCCCAGACTATCTGCCGGCGGAGCGGCTCGACCGGGAGCGAGATGCCCGCGGTGGCGGCAAGCTCGGCGGCCCATGCTCCGGTGCAGACAACGACGCGGCCGCACTCGATCCGGCCGGTTTCGGTTTCGACCCCTGTGACGCGGCCGTTATTGGTGAGAATTCTAAGAACCCGCGTGCCCGTTTCGAGCCTCGCTCCGCCGTCGAGGGCACGCTCGGTAAAGCCGCGCATGACGGCAAGCGGATCGATGAAGCCATCCTGTCGGCCAAAGCTCCCGCCGAGGATGTCGGAGCAGTTCATTCCCGGGATCATCTCGCGGATCGCCTCCGGGCCGACCGCTTCCACGCCCTTGACGCCGAGGCTACGCTGACGCTCGACGTTTCGCTTGAGGTACGCAAAATGTTCAGGCTCAGTGGCAAAAAAGAGATAGCCGCGAGGCTCATAGCCGCAATCGTGATCCCATTTCTCGAAGAAATCGATCGAGTAAACGGACATCCGGATGTTGATCTCCGTCTCAAACTGCGCCCGAACGCCGCCGGTCGCCGCGCCGGTAGAACCGCGGCCCTGCTCCGCCTCGCGTTCGAGGATCAGCACATCCTTCGCCCCGCGTTCGGCAAGGTGATAAGCCACACTTGCCCCAACAACGCCGCCGCCGATGATCAATGTTTCTGCGTTCTGCACTGCCGAATAAGCTAGCCGAGGCGAGGGCATTTTGCAATTTTCGTGAGGGTCGCCGAAAATCAAAGGGCTCTACATCTATGCATTATCATCTTATCGGAATTTGCGGGACGGCGATGGCTTCGCTGGCGGGGATGCTGCAGGCGGGCGGGCATCGGGTTACAGGTTCGGACCAGAATGTTTACCCGCCGATGTCAACGCAGCTTGAGGCGCTCGGCATTGAGATATTGAACGGATACAAGGCCGAGAATGCGGACATCGGAGCGGATTGCGTGGTGGTCGGCAACGCTATTTCGAGGGGGAATCCGGAGCTTGAAGAAGTGCTCAACCGCAAGCTCGTCTATCGCTCGCAGGCGGAGATCGTCAAGGAGCTTTTCATCCGCGGGCGGCGGTCGCTGGTGGTTGCCGGAACTCACGGCAAAACGACGACGACGAGCATCGCGACCTGGGTGGCCGAGGCGGGCGGGCTTGACCCGAGCTTTTTGGTTGGCGGCGTTGTGCAGAATTTCGGAGCAAGCTTTCGTGTTACGGACAGCGACTTTTTTGTCATCGAGGGCGACGAGTATGACACGGCTTACTTCGACAAGAAACCGAAGTTCATGCATTACCTGCCGGAGATCGCCATAGTCAACAACATCGAATTTGACCATGCCGACATCTACCGCGACCTGCAGGAGATAAAGTTCCAGTTCTCACGTTTGATGAACCTTGTGCCCGGCAACGGCCGGCTGATCTGCGGTATCGATTCGCCGGTCGTTAGGGAAGTGCTCGACGAGATGCACGGCCGGCTTTTTACGCAGGTCGAGACCTTTGGGCTATCGGACGACGCGAAGTGGCAGGCTCGCTATATCGATTTCACCGGTGAGGTAACTCGCTTCACGGTGTTCCGGGACGGGCAGAGCTGGGGCGAATTTGAGACGCACCTCATCGGCGAATTCAACGTCCGCAATTGCCTCGCGGTGATCATCGCCGCCGATGCTTGGGGTATAACGAAGGGGCAGATCCAGAAAGCGTTCGACACGTTCAAATCGGTCAAACGCCGGATGGAGGTCCGCGGAACGGTCGCGGGCGTCACCGTCATCGACGATTTTGCCCACCACCCGACCGCGGTCGAAGAGACGCTGAAGGCTCTCAGGATGAAATACGAGGGCCGCCGGCTGATCGCCGTCTTCGAGCCGCGCTCGTGGTCGTCGCGGCTTGCAGTCTTTCAGGAGCCGTATTCAAAGGCGTTCTCCTACGCTGACTACGTCATCATCGCCGGTGTTTACAACACGTCGAAGGCAAGCGAACTCGGAAAGGTGCTCGACGTCGGCGAACTCGTCAAGGACATCGAACTCCAGGGCAAGTCCGCGTTCTCATTCCCGGATGCCGATGCGATCGTCGAACACCTGACGCCCGAAATGAAAGACGGCGACGTCATCGCCGTAATGTCCAACGGAGGTTTCGGCGGAATCCACGAAAAGCTACTAGCGATACTGCAACGCCGTCAGTAACCCTTGACCCACAGCGGTGTGCCGTCTTCCCATTTGTTGTGGGTGAGTCGGATTCGTTTGCCATCGCTTAGTCGTAAGGCAACGATCTCGCCGTAGAGCTGCGGATGAAATCCTGTGCTCTGCACGAGCGGTTCTTCGTCGGAAATGCCGAAATCCTCCGTTGTGTATATCACCCAATTCCCATCCGGCGAGAAGTGGGCGTGTGCATTTTGGCCTTTCGACGTCGTAAGCTTCCGCGGCGGCGTCCAGTTTCCATCCGGCAGGAGCTCGATGAGGAAAATGTCCATCGCCTTTCGAGATGCGTAAGGAGCCCCCTCGCGGTCTGATGAAAACGCGATCTTCGTGCCGTCGGCCGAAATCGTCGGGAAGTTGTCTTTGTGAGCATCGTTCGTCAGATTGCGAACCTGCCCATTCTCAGAAAGATATATGTCGAAATGGCCACTCCGGGAACTGCGAAAAACGGTCTTCTTACCATCGGTCGTGAAGTCGCCAAAGCCATCATTCATTCCGGATGAGACCGGCCATTCTAGCTGCCTCGATTCAAGGTTGTAGCTCCAGATCGAGCCTTTATCCGGTTCGGAGCCAAAAAAGAGCCCGGTCGTGAAGGTCAAGCTCCGGCCATCAGCCATCATTCGGGTGTCCAGCACGCTGGCAAATGCCGGATGTGTCCAATGATCGACGCCGAAATCGAAAAGCTTTTCGAGCCGATCCTCGCTGTAGTTATACGCAAAAAACTCAGCGTCGGTATTCATGAAGAACGGCGTAAAGATGGCGATGTAGAGTGCCGCAGCCGCTCCAAGGCCCGTTGCCACGGCCGATAGCCTGCTCAACCGGCTGCGAGGATCGCCAGCAGAGCTCCGGGTTCGTCCCTGCCTGAAAAAGAGGAGAGCAGATAGTAGAAGCAGCAAACCAAACACACCCATTACGGCGGCGACCTTCACGATCGACCCGGGCGAATTGACGGCAACGAGGAAGAACACCCCGACGACCGAAAGAAGAATCGCGAGAACGCCGATGACGTAAACAATGTACTTCCAAAAGGCGACCGATCTTCGATCCCAAAACATTAACACCACCCCGGCGAGGCCAAGGACTGCCATAAGAACCGGAAATGCGGCCAGAGCGAATAGCCAATTGGTGAACGGCATGCCGTCCACTGCATTTGCCGAAAAGTACAGCACCGGTTTTGCCGGGTCCGGCGAGGCGACGAACGCTCGCCGAACGCCGTAGAGTCCGACGGGAAGTCCTTCAATGTTGGTTTGAAGCGGCGAGTTCTTTAGGAGCACATCGCCTCGGATGCCGCCTTTGTTATTGCCTCGCTCCGGTATCGGCCCGCCGTAGAACGCGATGAGACCGTTCGGATGCGTTACGGGGCCGATGAGGTGAATCTCGCGTCGAAGCCAGTCATCGATCCGTCCGGTTGCTGGGTCAAGTTGCTTCGGGCCGATCTCGCTCGTCCCATCTACCGCTTCGGTCCAGCTAAAGAAAAGTATGTTGCCGTTAGGGAGCAATTGCGGAGACGCGGCGTTCACGCCTTCCGGCGAAATGGGTTCTTGCCCGCTTCCATCAGCGGCCATCTTAAATATTCGCTCGTGGCCGGTCCGGTTGCTGTAAAAATAGATGGCTTTTCCGTCGAGCGCCCATTCCGGGCTGCCGTCCCAACCGACGGAATCGGTCAGCCGCTTTAGGTCGCCGCCGGAGTTGTTCATCAGCCAGATGTCGCCCGTCCGCCTGCGTGCAAAGGGAAACTGCGGATGCTCTTTTATCGGATGGCCGCGGTCGCTGGAGAAGGCAATGAAGGAACCGTCGGGCGAGAACGCAGGCCTGAAGTCGCCGCCCGGATGGTTCGTCAGGTTACGCGCCGCCGCAAGATCGATCTCGCCCGATGGGTCGAAAGCGGCAATGAATATCTCGGCATCGCCCATATGGGTCGAGACGAAGGCTATCCATTTGCCGTCCGGCGAGACAACGGCCTGATCCTGCATTGAATCACTTTTCAGCAGTTGCCGCTCCGGAGAACTTCCATCAGAAGGTTTAATGAAAAGGTTCGGTTTGCCGGTTCTTTCCGATGTGAAGATGATCCATCGTCCGTCAGGTGTGATCGATGGGCCATAGTCAAGACCGGGATCGTCCGTAAACGCGGCGATCGTCTGCCCGCCATCGCGGGAGACATAAATATCGGTGCTGTTGAACCGATATGCGTTGTAGAAAATTCGATCCGGTGCTTGGGCCGCAATGGCGGAGCCGCAAAGAAGGATCAGCAAAATGGTAACAAAGGTCTGCCGCATAGTTTTTGATCTCCAACTTGAATTCGCTGGGAGGTTTACAAACCTCTCCGACTCCCGGGAATTTCCGGAATGGAGCGGGTAGGCGTGGAAAAAACTACGGGTTCGTGGACGTGAACTTAAAGCATCATACACGAGAGACGGAGTCAGGCAAACGGCCGCGAACTGTTGCGGAAGAAAATCCTTGCGGAAAATCTCTAAAACCGATATCCTTCATCTGTTTTTGCTCTCGTATTGTATCTTGGCAGATGCGCCCGTCCGGTCAGTTTAGAAGCGACGCCTTTCGGTTC
>CAZGLZ010000124.1:0-2539 GCA_964526245.1 uncultured Chloracidobacterium sp.
GGCTGAAGTTTCCGGGCCTTTGCCTTGGCGGCGAGGTCCTTTATTTCAGCCGAGATCTCAGCCAGCCCCTTCAAATTTGCCCCGCGGACAACCGGCGTAATCAGTCCCTCGTCGATCGCCACGGCAACGCCGATGTCGGCCTGATCGTAAAAACGGATCGACTTATCCTGATACGAGGCGTTCACAAAGGGATGCTTGAGGAGCGACATCGCCGCGGCCTTGACGATGATGTCGTTAACGCTGATCTTCGCGTCGTCCTCGAGCGAGGCGTTGATCTGCTTGCGGGTCGCAAGGACGTTGTCCATTTCGATCTCGACCGTAAGATAGAAGGTCGGGATCGGGCCAATGGATTCCGCAAGCCGCGTCGCGATCACCTGCCGCATTTTCGAGGTCGGCTCGTCGCTGTAACCGGCGGCGCCGACGATGGTAGATGGCGTAAACGTCTTTGCCCCTGCGGCGGTTTTTGTTCCGCCTCCTGCGAGTGCCTCTTCAATGTCGCGTTTGATAATGCGGCCTTGCGGGCCGGAGCCGGCGATGGAGCGTAGATCAATACCATTGTCCGCAGCCATCCGAGCAGCGATCGGCGAAACGATCATCCGGCCATTTCCGGAATCCGTCGCGGCCTTTGACTGCGAAGCCTGAGCCGGAGCTTCCTTGCGAACTTCCTCGGCCGGCTCAGCCGCTTTACCGCCAGTCGTGGGCTCCGGCTCTGAGACTGCCTTTGGCTTTTCTTCGGCTGCTTTACTTGCGCCGTTCTTTGAAACTTCATCGAGCAGGGCAGAGATGTCCTCGCCTTTCTGGCCGATGATGGCTATGGCCTCGCCGAGTGCGGCCGTGTCGCCCGCGGGCTTCAAGATCTTCAACAAAGTGCCGCCGGAAAGAGCGGTCATCTCCATCGTCGCCTTGTCAGTATCGACCTCGGCGAGCGTTTCGTTCGCCTCAAAAGCATCGCCTTCGTTCTTTACCCAACGGGCGATCTGGCCCTCTTCCATCGTGGGCGAAAGCTTCGGCATTAAAAATTTTTCAGCCATTAGATTAGAAAAACTCGAAGTTAAATTACTAACAACAATCGTACGGAACCATTCTATCTTTTTGCGTCCCCGTGAATTTTACCGCGTCTATTTCAACCGTCGGGCTTGGCATCGGCGGGCAAGCACCAGGTGGAACTACCCACAACTCCGTGGTTAAAACTTCCCTAAACCCTCCGTGAATAACCAAAAATTGATCACTGGGGAATTTTCGAAACAAAACTTTCATTACTCGCATGCCCCTAATATGTGCTTCGATTTCCCCGTAGGCACACGACTTACCACAATAAATAATTACATAAGCCTTCGCTTCCGGAGTCCGGGCTGTCTCGGCAAACAATTGGTCGAAAAAGAGGCTCTTTTCTTCAGAGGTGCTTCTAGTGTAACTGTTGAGAAGAACAGCTTTCGGTAAGGAAATATCTGGTTGACTCAAAGGCTGCTGTCCCCACCCAGTAGTTCCTATTACCAACAATACCAAAGCACATTGTGCTGCCACTATATGTGAACGGTTCATAAGTAACACACCTCCTTTACAGCAGCGATGATCTTATCGACACTCGGCAGAGCAGCAGCTTCGAGGTTTTTGGCATACGGCATCGGGGCCTCGACGGTCGAGATACGCTTGATCGGAGCATCGAGGTAGTCGAACGCATGATCCATAACTTGATATGTGATCTCGGCACCGACGGACGCGAATGAATGCGATTCCTCGGCGATGATCAACCGGTTCGTCTTTTTGATCGAAGCGACAATGGTATCGATATCGAGCGGCTTGATTGTCCGCGGATCGATCACCTCGACCGAAACTTCGAACTCTTGCTGCACTTTCTCGGCAGCTTCGAGTGCCATCGGGACAGTCATCGAGCGGGCAACGATGGTACAGTCCGTGCCCTCGCGTTTGATGTCGGCCACACCAAGCGGAATCGTGAAGTCATCGTCTTCGGGCACTTCGCCTTTCATCCCGTACATCCGCTCCTGTTCCATGAAAATCACAGGATTATCGTCGCGGATTGCGGACTTCAAAAGGCCCTTGGCGTCCGCCGCGGTCGAAGGCATCACGACCTTGAGGCCCGGGAAGTTCGCGTAGAAAGCCTCCAGAGCCTGCGAGTGCTGCGACGAGACCTGAAAAGCAGAGCCGTTCGGGCCGCGGAATACTATCGGCACCTTGAACTCGCCGCCGGACATGTAGAGCATCTTGGCGGCGTGGTTAATGATCTGGTCCGAGGCAAGGATCGAGAAGTTGAACGTCATGAACTCGATCACCGGCCGGAGGCCCGCCATCGCCGCACCGACGCCGAGGGCGGCAAAGCCGAGTTCGGTGATCGGCGTATCTACGACGCGCTTGTCGCCAAACTCTTTCCAAAGCCCGCGGGTGACCTTATAGGCGCCGTCATATTCGGCGACCTCTTCGCCCATGATGAAGACGTTCTCGTCTCTGATAATTTCTTCGCGAAGCGCCTGGTTCAAGGCATCGCGGATCGTTAGTAAAGCCATAAAAGTGGTCAGTGGTC
>CAZGLZ010000124.1:2639-10206 GCA_964526245.1 uncultured Chloracidobacterium sp.
TTCAGGCTGTCCTGGAAGAGCACGATCGGGTCGCGTTCCTGATACTTTGCGATCTCTTCGCGGGTCCGGTAGTTTCCGGGGTCGGACATCGAGTGGCCCATGTAGCGATAGGACCGGACCTCAAGCAGCGTCGGCAGCGATTCCTCTCGAGCTCGCTTTATCGCCCGCAGTGCCGCATCACGCACGGCCATTACGTCCATACCATCGACGAACTCATTCGCCATTTCATAGCTCTCGGCCTTCTTGGCGATATTGCGGGTGCTCATGGCCCGCTCCTGCGAGGTGCCCATTCCGTACTGGTTGTTCTCGCAGATGTAAATTATCGGCAGTTTCCAGAGCTGCGCCATGTTCAGCGATTCGTGAAAAATACCCTGATTCACCGCTGCCTCGCCGAAGAAGCAAAGTGTGACCTGTCCGCTTTCTTTGTATTTTGCGGCATAAGCCATCCCGGTTCCAACGCCGATCTGGCCGCCGACGATGCCATGCCCGCCAAAGAACTCGTGTTCCTTGGAGAACATGTGCATTGAGCCGCCTTTGCCCTTAACGCAGCCGCCTTCCTTTCCGTAAAGCTCGGCCATTACGGCCTCCGGCGAGATGCCTTTGACCATAGCCTGAACGTGGTCACGATAGGACGTGATCACCATATCGTCTGGGTTCAATGCCATCATCGAACCGATCGCGATCGCTTCCTGGCCGATGTAAAGGTGGCAGAAACCGCCGATCTTGCCCATCCGATAGACCTCGGCCGCTTTTTCCTCAAAAACACGGCCAAGCACCATCTGGTAAAGCATTTCACGCAGGAGTTTCTTGTCGGTCTTCTTTATCGCCTCGATCTGCGATTTCCGGCGCTTCTGATATTCGGCCTGCATCATATCGACGACGGCCATGCGGCCATTGCCGTTCGATTCGGCCTTCGCCGGCTTTTTCGCCGAGGGCTTCGACGGTGACTTTTTTGAACTTGCTGTTGCTGCGGTTCGTGCCAATTGAGCCTCCAATTAACTCTGAAACGGTTATGAATTCGCTAAAAAGCGTAAACCGAAATTATAAGCGACAGCGAATAACAAAGGCAAAGGATGCGGAACAAAGAGACCGAATCGGGGTTTCAGGAATATCTCCAGAAGTATTAAGATTATCGTTAATGATGCGAAAGGCACCATTCATAGCGTTCGTAGCGTTCATTCTTCTCGTAGGCGGCGTGGCGGCCCAGAATCCGACTCGATGGGTGCTCGATTCGCCGGTCAAGGGAAAGGCGATCAAGGCCGGCGAGGAGTTTGAGGTCAAGGTCAAGGCCGAGGTCGAGCCGGGCTGGTATCTCTACGGGCTTGATCAGCCGGAAGGCGGCCCGATAGCGACGCGCGTCACCCTGCCCGACGGGGTCTCGTATGAGCTTGTCGGCCAGGTCAGATTTCCGCCGCCAAAAACAAAGGAAGACCAAAACTTCATCGTCGATGGCAAGCCGCTGCTCACCAAGTACTACCAGCAATCGGTCGAATTTACCGCTAAGCTGAAAGCAACGAAGGACATGGCGGCAGACGACATAGCCATTGATGTCCGCTTTCAGCTTTGTGATGACCGAGTCTGCCTTCCACCGCGGACGAAGCGCGTCAGTTTTTCCGGCGAGGCCGACGTCCGCGGCGGTGTGGTCGTCTCGGCAACGCCGGATGTCTCCGAACAATCGCCAGTAGCGAACACGGTTGCCGCGGAGCCCGCCCAACAAACACCAACCGACCTTTGGCCGTTCATCTGGCTCGCGATCACGCTCGGAGCGCTATCGCTTCTGACGCCATGCGTTTTTCCGATGATCCCGATCACGGTCTCGTACTTCACGAATCACGCATCAGGCAGCCGGTCCAAAGCAGTTAGGTTGGCGACGATCTATTCGCTTGGGATCATCGCTACATTTACCCTGCTCGGAATGCTGCTGGCGATATTCGTTGGTGCGGCCGGGATAAATCTTTTTGCGGCAAACCCGTGGGTCAATATTCTGATCGCTGCGATATTTCTTTTCTTTGCGTTCAACCTTTTTGGTGCATACGAGATCACGATCCCGAACGGCATTCTCACAAAGCTCGATAGCCTCACCCGTTCGACCGAAGGCGAGGGAAGCGGCATCATCGGCGCTTTGCTGATGGGGCTGACCTTTACGCTCACTTCGTTTACCTGCACATCGCCGTTCGTCGGGACGATCTTGGTTGCCGCGTCGCAGGGCGATTGGCAGATGCCGATGATCGGTATGCTCGCGTTTTCGACCGTTTTTGCATTGCCTTTCTTCATTCTCGCTCTTGTGCCGCAGTGGGCCTCGAACCTTCCGCGGGCCGGCGGCTGGATGAACTCCGTCAAGGTATCGATGGGTTTCCTTGAGGTCGCGGCGGCGATGAAATTCATCTCGAATGTTGACGTCGTCTGGAAATGGGGCTTTTTCACTCGTGAGGTCGTGCTGGCGGTCTGGATCGCGATCGGGGTAACGCTGACTATCTATCTGCTCGGCAAATTCCAGCTTTCGCATGATTCCAAGCCCGAGCGG
The DNA here is from genome assembly GCA_964526245.1 of uncultured Chloracidobacterium sp. Taxonomy (GTDB): domain Bacteria; phylum Acidobacteriota; class Blastocatellia; order Pyrinomonadales; family Pyrinomonadaceae; genus OLB17. The sequence continues at coordinate 5,164 of CAZGLZ010000124.1, forward strand.
ATCGGTGCATTTCGTCTCGCCTCGGCCGTCGTTAGCCTCGCGATCAGCTTCTATTTATTAACCGGGTTATTTGGTGCGAGGCTCGGCGAACTCGAGGCATTCCTCCCGCCGGACATCAGCGGCAACCCGACGCGGTCGCTGCTCGGCGGAAGCAGCGGCGGCGAAAAGCTTCAGTGGATAAAGAACGATTACGAAGGAGCCCTCGCGAAAGCCAAGGCTGAGAACAAGCGGCTTTTCGTCGATTTCACCGGCTATACCTGCACCAACTGCCGTTGGATGGAGGCGAACGTATTTCCGAAGGCAGAGGTCGAGGCCGAGTTCAAGAAAATGGTGCTCGCCTCGCTTTATACCGACGGTTCAGGCGAGATATACGAGCGGCAGCAGCAGTTTCAGGAAAGCCGGTTCAAGACGGTCGCCCTGCCGTTCTACGCGATACTCGATGGCGACGGCAAGGTGCTGGCGACGTTTCCGGGACTGACCAGAAACGTGTCCGAGTTCGTTGACTTTTTGAAGAAAGGTCAACAATAATATCGATTCTTCCCGTTCTAAAGAGCGATGAATCGAGTAACCATCAGCAACCTTATTTCCGGCCTTTGCGAGATCCCGGACGAAGAGTTCGTCTGCGAGACCGTTTACGACTACCTCTCGGCAAACCCGATCGATACGGACACGATCCAGAAATATATGTTCTGGAGCGATAAGTTCTACACCCGCAACCTGATCTACAAGGATGAGCGGTTCGAGATGATGGCAATTTGCTGGGAACGCGGACAGGTCTCGCGGGTGCACAACCACGCGGAGCAGCGGTGCTGGATGACGGTGCCGATCGGCCGGCTCAAAGGGCAGAACTTTGCGGTCGAAGCGATGGACGAAACCACCGGCTTCTGCAAACTGCGCGAGACCGATTCGTTCGAACTTGCCGAGTGCCTCGCGGCAAAGGTAGAACTTGAAGAGCCGATCCACCAGATACTCAACCTCGCCGAGTTCGACGAGCGGGCCGTAAGCATTCACATTTACTCAAAGCCGTTCGATACCTGTGTGTCCTATTGCCGAGAAACCGACACCTTTAAAACCGTAAAGCTCGCCTATTCGAGTATCGACGGCGAGCTTTGCAGCGGAATTCAGCTTTAACCGGTCAGGTCATTTTCGTTTCCACCGAACCCCGTCTTTCGTATCTTCGAGAATGATCCCCTTTGCTGCAAGGTCGTCGCGGATCTCATCCGAGCGGGCAAAGTTGCGGTTTCGCCGGGCTTCCTGACGTTCCTCGATAAGGGCCTCGATATCCGTATCGAGCATTTCGGTCACCTCGTCACCGAAGATCCCGAGAACCGCATCGAATTTCTTGATGGCCTCAAGCACCGCCACCCGGTCGTCGCAAAGCAACTGTTCGGCGGCGAGGGCTGAGTTCACTTCACGGACAAGATTGTGGATCGCCGCAAGAGCGACGGCAGTGTTCATGTCATCGTCCATCGCTGCTTCAAACTCTGCTAGCTGCGTTCTTATCTGCTCGGCAACCGCCGGGTTTGAGCCGTCACGCGCCTTTGCGTCATGCACAAGCGTGCGGAAATTGCGGAGCCGCTCGACCGTCGCCTCCGCTCCCTGAAGCCCTTCGAAAGTGAAATTGAGCTGCTTTCGATACGGCACCGAGAGTAGCAGGTAGCGGATCGCGAGCGGCGAATATCCCTGTTCCTTCAGATCGCGAAAGGTGAAAAAATTCCCCTTCGATTTCGACATCGTAACGTCGTCGATCTTAAGGAACTCGCTGTGAATCCAATAGTGCGAGAACAACTTACCGGTCGCTCCTTCGCTTTGGGCGATCTCGTTCTCGTGGTGAGGGAACTGCAGGTCCTGCCCGCCGGCGTGGATGTCGAAGGTCTCGCCGAGATACTTCATCGACATTGCCGAGCACTCGATATGCCAGCCCGGGCGGCCTCGACCGAACGGTGCGTCCCAACCGGGTTCCTCGTCCTCGCCTACCAGCTTCCATAGAGCAAAGTCGCGGGCGTCTTCCTTCTCATACTTATCAGTATCGATCCTCTCGCTCGCTCCGTGGATGTTGCCCGAAAAATTGATCTTCGAGAGTTTGCCGTATTCCGGGAATGCAGAGATGCGGTAATAGATCGACCCGTCGGATTCATACGCCTTTCCGTTCTCGATCAGCCGGGCGATGATGTCGATCATTTCCGCGATATGATGCGTCGCCCGCGGCGTGACCTCCGGGCGTTCCATCCCGAGAGCATCGAAATCCTCCCAGAAATATTGAATGAACGGAGCCGTGAACTCGTCTATCGAGATGTTGCGGGCCTTTGCCTCGTTGATTATCCGGTCGTCGATATCGGTCAGGTTAAAGACATGGGTGACCGCATAGCCCTTGAACTTGAGATAGCGCCGAAGGACGTCGCCGAAAATGAAGGTGCGGAAATTGCCAATGTGGGCAAAGTTCCAAACGGTCGGCCCGCAGATATACATCTTGACCTTGCCGTCCTCGATCGGCTGAAATTCCTCGACCTGCCGTGATAATGTGTTGAAAAACCTAAGCATACGGGACAATTACAAACGAAGTTCTCAGTATATTAGTTCCTGGAAGGCGTCTCAATGGGTAGTGTCATTCTTCGGTAAGGTCGAGCAAAAAGATGTCGGATTCATTCTCATGGGTTGAGTAAAATACGGTCTTTCCGTCGTTGGTAATTCTGATGTTGCGGATCTCTTCCGTGATCTCCGGGAACGCCTCGCGTATCTCGCCGGTCGCCGTATCAGCGATCATCGGCCTGCGGTCACGAATAAGGAGCATACGCCTAGAATCCGGATGCCAACTCGGGAAGGCGGGAAAATCGATCAAACGGTGATATGTCTGCGTTTCAAGGTTGAAATAACCCATGCCGGGGCCATGGGCCGAGTCGAAGTTGCCGCCGAGAAGTTTGCCGTCGGGCGACCATGTCCATACCCGGAACCAACCACCGTTAGCGGTCCGCGGGAGCGGTATCAGAGATGCGATCTCGTTCGCGGCATTCAGCTCGGCGATGTAGGTCGTACTTTCATCGTCGAAGGTGATCCGCCTGCCGTCTGGCGACCAGACCGGGATCGAAGCGGTCTTTTCCTCGTCAAATGTGAGCTGCTTCAATTCGGTACCGTCCGAGTTCATTATCCATATCTGATACTTGCCCGACCGGTCCGACACAAAGAGTACCCGACTGCCATCCGGAGATACACGCGGATAGCGGTCGAAAGGAAGATCGTTCGTGAGGTCTTGTACGCTGCCGGTGTCAGTCGCGATCGCGACGATGTCGTCTTGTGATTTTCTTACGAGCCGGGCATAGATGCGTTTTGCATCCGGTGATACGTCGATATTCGTAAATTCAAAATCGCCGCGGGTCACCCAGTCCGGCCCGCTGACAGCTTTCTCCGAGTTCGGCTCAAGCTCCAGCTTTTTGATGTTCGACCGATTGGTCGTTTGAACGTAGGCCATTCGCTTTCCGTCGTTTGAGAAAGCAATGTGGCGATTGTAACGGCCGAGTGTCGGGATCAACTCGGCCTCGCCGCGAGGCAGCCCGGTATCGATATCGATAGGCGCCCTGTAAACGGCCATGTTTCCCCGGCGGTCGCTTGCAAAATACAGATACCTTCCGTCCGGCGACCACACCGGATTCCAGTTCGTATTGCCCTCGCTCGCGAAGACTATTGGCGAACCTCCGGAGACCGAGATCGTCTCGATCACGCGTTCGCCGGTGTCTCCTGTTCGCCAAAAGGCAATTCGGTCTCCACGGGGCGACCAGCTTGGCTGGAGCGCATTTCCGTCGTGGAGCATCCGCTTCTGTCCCGTCGCTATCTCGATGATCCAGATCGCACTCCGCGTTTTCACGGAGGGTAGCGGCTGAAATCCCGTCGCGATGGCAAGAAACTTGCCGTCAGGCGACCAGGTCGGCGAGTAACCAATATCCGAGATACGGCGGGGATTCTCGCCGGTCGCCCCCATAAGATAGATCCCGGCGGGTTCTCGGTCCGACCGAAAGGCGATCGTGTTTCCGTCCGGTGAAAACGCGGGCATCGTATCCCGGTTCGGCGAATCGGCCGTCAGGTTAATCGCATTCGAACCGCCGACCCTAAGGAGAAAGATGTCGTCGCCGCCCGTGTCTGCAACATAAAGCAGCGAGCGGCCGTCCGGCGAAAGCGAAGGGTAAGCTTCGGTCCCGGCACGAAACGTGATCTGAACGTTTTCTGCCGCGGCCCATTTTGAGAATCCGGATCGCGGCTCGGTGAAGAAAAGATAGTAGATCGCAAATCCTGTAAGAAGGGCAGCGAAGCCGACCGCAGCATAGAGCGACCATTCACGCCCGAGCGAGGCCGCAGCGAACCCGCTGCCCGATCCGCTCTGCGTCACCGCCTCGGAAGTGTCGATCTGCCTTAGCAAGTTACGGAGGTCGTTACGCAACTCGCCGGCGTTCTGGTATCCGTCGTCCGGATCCTTTTCGAGCATGCGGAGAAGGATCCGATCAAGTTCCAGCGGGATCTCGGGGTTAAGTTTGCTCGGTACTTCCGGCGGCCGATTGAGGATGGCTGCAAAGGTTGCCCGGCGATCTTTTTCCTTGAAGGGATGCGTGCCGGTCAGGAACTCGTAAAGGACGACGCCTGCACTCCAAAGATCGGTCCGGTGGTCGATCTTGTCGCCGGTGATCTGAACAGGCGACATATACGCCGGTGTGCCGATGATCGTCCCGTTCTGCGTCGCGGCAAAGCCCTGGAGTGATTCCGGCCCGGCCTCGCTCAACTTCGCAAGTCCAAAATCCAGGACCTTTGCGTAGCCGTCACGGCGGATCATTATGTTTTCGGGCTTGATGTCGCGATGGACTATTCCGCTTTCATGGGCCGCGGAAAGGGCGTCGCAGATCTGGATGGAATTCGCGATGATATTCCGTAGCTTGAACCTTCCGCCCATAAGTTCGCGGAGCGTCCGGCCCTCGACAAATTCCGTGGCGATGTAATTGACGCCCTGGAAAACGCCGATGTCGTAAAGCGTCACGATTCCCGGATGGTTCAGTTTTGAGA
>CAZGLZ010000125.1:0-9875 GCA_964526245.1 uncultured Chloracidobacterium sp.
TGCATTCCCGTGCCTTCGTCGTGGCCGTGGCCGGCGGAGCTTTTCGCAGCCGCGGCGACCGCTGCCGAGCTCTTGGTCGGCACTCCCGGTTCCGGCGGCGGCGGCTGTTCTTTGACCGGTGCCGGCCAGAGCATCTTGCCCTCGTGGAGCACGATCGCACCGCGGACTATCTCATCCTCGAGGTTCACATAAAGCCGAGTGCCTTCGCCGTCCGTCTGTTCGCCCTCGGGTGCCTTGGTCAGGTCCTCAAGCAACGCCGTCACACATGCTCCGTAAAGCTGCGACGACATCGAGGCCATCCGCGAGGGCAGGTCCGTGTAGCCGATTATGGTAACGCCCTTGTGGTGGCCGACCTTGCCCGGCTCGGTCAGCGCACAGTTGCCGCCCTGCTCGGCCGCGAGGTCAACGATCACCGAGCCCGGCTTCATTGATTCGACCATGCCCTGCGTTATCAGCTTCGGTGCCGGCTTGCCGGGTATCAACGCGGTCGTCACGATGATATCGACCTGCATCGCCTGGGCGGCAAAAAGGGCCATCTCGGCCTTCAAAAATTCGTCCGACATCTGCTTGGCATAGCCGCCCTTGCCTTCGCCTTCTTCCTTAACGTCGAGTTCGAGAAACTCGGCTCCCATCGAGGCGACCTGATCCTTGGTCGCTGACCGCGGGTCAAATGCCCGGACGATCGCGCCCAATCCCTTCGCCGCACCGATCGCCGAAAGTCCCGCAACGCCCGCACCGATAACGAGTACCTTTGCTGGGTCGATCTTGCCGGCGGCCGTGATCTGTCCGGTAAAGAAACGCGGAAAATGTGCCGCCGCTTCGACCACCGCACGGTAGCCCGCGATGTTCGCCATCGCCGAAAGCGTGTCCATCTTTTGCGCCCGCGTTATCCGCGGGACGCTGTCCATCGCAAAAACGGTCGCCTTTCGCTTGGCGAGCTTATCGACGATCTCGCGGTTCTGCCCCGGCCATAAAAAGCCGACCAGCCAACCTCCCTCGCGGAGCAGTTCGGCCTCGCCTTCCTCGGGCGGCCGCACCTTCATCACCACGTCCGAGGTGGACCAAAGCTCTTTCGCATCCGCGGCGATCGTGGCACCGGCCTCCTGATACTCGGCGTCCGAGGCGTCGATGGCGACGCCGGCACCCGATTCGACGGCGACGTCGAAACCGAGTTTCTTGAGCTTTAGTATCGTCTGAGGGGTGGCGGCGACACGGCGTTCGCCCGGATGGATCTCTTTAGGGATTCCGATCGTTGGCATATGTTGACGTAAGTATAGTGGGAAACGCCCGACGCGCAAATCGGAGCGCTAGCCGGTGTTGAAATTTCTTTTCTGCAGGCCCGATCAAATGGCCTGCATCGTGATGACGATCATCGGGTTGTCGCCCGCGACCTTTACGTACGAGACCCAATAACCCTGTTTCTCATACTCGACCCGCTTGAACATTCCGCCGTCCTCGCGTGCCGGCACGTCCTCGCCGACCACGGCCTTCGCGGTCGGTGCCTTGCTGATGTCGCCGGTGTACATCACCGAGATCGCCCGGACCTTTCCGGCCTCGTCATAAAAGACGCGTGCCTCTTCGCCATCGGCCGGGGCGTAAAGATCCTCAGTATCTGACTTCTCTTTTGGGTCGCCGAGAGCTGTACGAGCCTCCACCGCGGTCATCCCGATCTTGACACCGCGGTAGGCCTTGAAGACCGGATCGACATTCACGGAAAATGCCGTAGCTCCGGCATTGCCGTTGACCACTCCGCCCAAGCAAACAGCGCCGGCGGACAAAAGAAATGAAAACATCAATGCTCGATATCTCATGATCTCCTCCTTATCAGGCGGTCGCGAAAAAGCAGGTGCGACGAATATCAAAAAGCTGTGTTTGGTTGGTGATGCAGGGCTTTTGAACTAATTATATACCCGAATCCGATATGAAACAAAAAGTTTTCATTTCGGCCCGCATCACGGCCGCTCGAGGATCTGCTTGAGATTGGCAAGCCCTTCTTCATAGTCCTTGCCGATCGCCTGTTCGAGGTCCATCACGAGCAGCATCAGGTTCATCGGCCGCGGCATCTCGGTGCGAAAGCCCCAGCGTACGCGGGTCTGTGCCGCCCCGACCGGTTCTGTTACGAGATATGCGTCCGCCTTTGATTCGAACGGGGCTTTGAACCGCAGTTCGGTATCGATCCTTTCGCCTTCAACGATACGTTTGATTTCCTGCTCACCGGAGCCGACCTCGGGATTCGTGCTTTCCCATCGCGAAACGAAACCGGCCGTGCCGTCGGTCCCTGTCGTTTCCTGCTTCATTCCGGGGTCGCGTTTGTACCACGTACCCCATTCATTCTGGTTCTTCACCTGTTTCAAATATGCAAAGACCTCGTCGCGTGGTTTATTGATAACGACCTCGCGCTCCGCACTAACCTCGGTTCCGGTGAGGAAGACGGCGGCCGCGGCAACCGTAAAAACAACGAGAATGATAAGAGCAACCGCGATGGCGATCTTTTTCAACATTTTCTCACCTCTATTTTATCGAGACCGTCAACCGATACGTCGCATTGCCGCGCGTTCCGCTGACCCTGATCCGGTAGTCGCCGTCATATGGCAGCGAGTTCGTAACTCCGCGAGCTTCGTCCTCTTCGCCCGCATCCTGAAGGTACTCGCCATCAGGCCCCTGCACCGTAAAGACGGCGTTGTCTTCAACCGAGCGAATGCTGACCGTCATCATCTGCTCGGCCTTTGCCCGGACGATCCACGTATCGGCATCGCCGCGGATAACTGCCCCGCGGACCGTCGCCGAACTCTTCCCGCGGGCAAAGCTGATCCGCTTCGTAATACCGTCAACCGCTAACACCGATACCGCCCCGAGAGCCAAAAGCCCAACGATCGCTGCAAGAAGATTCGTTCGTTTCATCATCTGCTCGTTTCCCTTTTGCCCGCCAATATATTTCAAGTTCATCAATTCTCAAAACCTCGAGATGCCTTGCAGACTTTTGTGCGAATCGTCCATCGGCGGAAGAAGGTTCTGGCAATCGATCGGACTCTCGCGTATAATTCCCGAAATCGTCTAGCGGACATTCCCATTATGTTCTTCCAGGAGTACCGAACCATAAAGACCCACGCCTGCATTCTCGCGCTGTTGCTACTCGGGAGTTTTCTCACCTCGTCGGCCCAAACGCGAACGGACCCCAAAATGATCGGCGACCCGTTCTTCGAACTTCCGGAAGCGGCCACGGCCGTCGGCATCGAGGGCCGTATTGTCGTCTCACTCAAGGTCGATAAGGAAGGAAAGCCCGGGTCCGCTGAGGTCGTCGCCGGCCCCGAATGGCCGTGCAAGTCCAATCCAAAGAAAGAGCTCGAGGCAGTACGGAAAGCCGCGAAAGATTATGCTCTTGGCCTGAAATTCGAACCTGCTACAAAGAACGGCCAAGCGGTCTCATCAGAAATCCTCGTAACGATCGCTACAGGCCGGGCATTCAACGATGCAGTGCGACAGCGTGAGGCACAAGCAGCCGCGGCCAGCGGCCGTCCAAGTTTCATTCGCGGAGGTGTGGTGAACGGAAAAGCACTCTCGCTTCCAAAACCCGACTATCCGAGAGGAATTACGGTCTCCGGGGCGGTTAATGTGGCTGTGCTCATCCACGAGGACGGAACCGTTGAACGGGCAGGTGCATTTAGCGGGCATCCCTCGCTTCACGGCCCAGCAAGGGACGCGGCATGCAAGGCCAAATTCCGCCCGACGACGCTTCAAGGAAGCCCGATCAAAGTTTACGGGTCGATCACCTACGTATTCGCTGGCCCGCGTCCCTAGATTGTAAGACCGGATTTCGAGCACAGACGTTTCTCAAAAGACAGGAGTATTAAAGATGAAAAGTATTTTTCCCTCATTGTGTTTGCTAATTGCCGTCGCATTCTGCCACTCAGCTTTCGGACAAGATGTCGAATTCCAGGCAGATACAATAGTTGGCCAAGTGCCGCCAACGGTTCTTGACGACAGCGCCGCAAGAACATCTTTGCTTGGCATGACGTCAGGACACTACGGCGGTCTGAGTCTTAACGTCAAGATCGACGAGGCCGGAAATGTCGTCGGCATCGGTTCCGTTAGCGGCCCGGGGCTCGTTTGCTCCTCGACCACGCGTCCCGATATCGTCCATCTCCGATTATCGGTCGCATCCGCCGCAAAAACGATCCGATTCAAACCAGCAACGCTCGACGGACGGGCTATTCCATCGTCCGGCAGACTATATTTTCGGGTCGAGGGTAGCTACCCGAAACCTGCCCAAGAATCTACAAACCCCGGAAGCGACACGGCTATTTTGGTGAGAGGTGACGACGGCGTAAGGGGTGGCGTCGTTCAGAACGATACGAAGGCCCCGGTTCCGCCGATAAGCGATCGCTCCACCGTTTACTCGGGGCCGGTAAGAACAAGCAAAAATCCGCCCGCAGTGCTCGGCTCCAACGACTCTGGCAACGCAGGTGCCACAAGCGGACAAAGCCGAACGCTAAGTGGCGGAGTCCTGAACGGCAAGGCGATCTCACTTGCGAAACCGACCTATCCCGCGGCCGCGAGAGCTGTGAACGCCTCGGGTGCAGTTAATGTTCAGATTTTGATCGATGAAGACGGTTCGATCTTTCTTGCTGTACCGGTGACTGGGCACCCGCTACTGCGCGAATCATCGCGGCTCGCTGCATGCGAGGCGAGATTCAGCCCGACGCTTCTGGAAGGAAAACCGGTAAAGGTACAAGGTGTCATCACCTACAACTACGTCGCACCGTAATTCGTACGAGCGAACTCTACCCAGATATAAAATGAGGAAAGGCGCCCCACTTCCTTTCCTCAATTCTCTGCAAAAAATCTACCGCTAGTTCAATTAGTTGAGAAACCCGATCGGCATTTCAATCTTCCACCAAGCCTTTGAACTTTTGTTTGAAATCTAGCAGATCAGCCGAACCTAGTTTGCCGATCTTTGCAATGATATCTTGTTTTTTGGCCGTGACGATTCTATCGACCTTTAATACCGAATCCTTGCGTAGTTGGTTCACACTGTCTGTCTTGATCAGTATTTCGTTGTCGGTCGGCTGATCAGGAAGGACCGAACTGATCGCACAGAGAACGAGATCACGAAATCCATCTTTCGTTTCGCAGACCACCGCGGCCGGGCGTACCTTGCGCCGGTTAAACTCAGCAAACGGAAAAGGGATCAAGACGATCTCACCGGTTTTCATGATCTAATTCTTGAGATAGTCTTGATAGATGTCTTCGCGTTCGTCTTCCCAGAACTCGAAAGAATCCATCTGAGCGGCCAGGCCCCGGACTTCTTCGTTTTCGTCGATCTCCTCAACGAAGGTAATGTTGACACGGTATGCCTTGGAAACCGGGATCTTTTCCATGGGAATGAACGTCTTGCCGTCAAAAATGCCCTCGATCGTCTGCATAACGCTTCAATACTACGCCGATTTGCCCAAACTTTCCATATCCGGTTTCCAGCGGAGCACCGGTTTGCGGGCGGCGGTCGCTTCGTCGAGCCGGCCGATGCGGGTCGAGTGCGGAGCCCCGAGCACAAGTTCGGGCGTTTCGCGAGCTTCGCGGTCGATGTGCTTCATCGCATCGACAAAGGCATCGAGGTCCGCGCGGCCAACGGATTCGGTCGGCTCGATGAGCATCGCCCCTTCGACCACGAGCGGGAAATAGATCGTCGGCGGGTGAAAGCCGTAATCGATCAGCCGCTTGGCGATGTCGAGCGTGTGAACGCCACTTGCCGTCTGATGCTTGTGCGAAAAGATGCCTTCGTGCATGCAGTCCGCTTCGAAAGGCATGTGATATGTGTCCTTGAGCTTTGCCGCGACGTAGCGTGCATTTAGCACCGCCGCCTCGGTCGCTTCACGAAGCCCTTCGGCACCGTGCGTGTAAATGTAGCTCAAGGCCCGGATCATCATTCCGAAATTGCCAAAGAATGCCTTGACCCGGCCGATCGAATGCGGCAGGTCGTAGTTCAGGTGATATCGTTCGCCGGTCTTTTCGATCCGCGGCACGGGCAGGAATTCGGCCAGTTCTGCCGTGCAGCAGCAAGGGCCGCAGCCCGGTCCGCCGCCGCCGTGCGGAGTCGAAAATGTCTTGTGCAGATTTAGGTGGATCACGTCAACGCCCATGTCGCCCGGCCGTGCAACACCGACCAGAGCGTTCATGTTCGCCCCGTCCATGTAAACAAGCCCGCCGGCGTTATGGATCGTCTCGCAGATCTCCTTGATGTTCGTTTCAAAGATGCCGACCGTGTTCGGGTTCGTCAGCATCAGGCCCGCGACGCCGCCCTCGGCACAAAGCTCGCGGAGGTGGTCCATGTCGGTCAGCCCGTCCTCGTTCGCTCGGATCGCCTTTACCGTAAATCCGGCGAGTGCGGCCGAGGCCGGATTCGTCCCGTGGGCCGATTCAGGAATGAGCATCACGCGGCGGTCCTTTGAGGCCTCGCCGTCGCGCTTGTCGAGAAATGCACGGATCAGCATCACGCCCGTCATTTCGCCCTGGGCACCGGCCGCCGGCTGAAGCGAAACGCCCGGCAGGCCCGTGATCTCGGCAAGGTCTTCCTGCAGCCGATACATCAGCTCAAGCGCCCCCTGCGTCTCTTCCTCCGGCGCCAGCGGATGCAAATTCGTGTATCCGCCGATCCGGGCGACCTTCTCATTAAGCCGCGAGTTGTACTTCATCGTGCACGAGCCGAGCGGGTACATCCCGAGGTCGATCGAGTAGTTCCACGTCGAAATGCGCGTAAAGTGCCGGATCACGTCCACTTCCGAGACCTCCGGAACATCGGCCAGCCCGTCGCCGCGGCGAAGCTCCGCCGGGATGATCTCATCCATATTCGCGGCCTCGACGTCCAGCTTCGGCAGGCGATAGCCGACGCGTCCCGTCTGCGACCGCTCAAAGATCAACCCTTCGTTCTGTGTCGGATGCTGTGTAACTTTTGTGATGCTCATGCTGTTTCCCTGACCCATATAGCAATTCGTAATTACTAAATATCTTTCAATACAATTCTTACGCTTTCGGCAAACCCTTATTTGCTACGTCCTCGACCACGCTGCAAAAGCGGTCGAGTTCCCAAAGCGTCGTGTAAACATTCGGCGTTATCCGTATGCCGGTAAATTCCTCATGCACGATCGGCGTCGTAAATATCTTGTGCTTCGCCATCAGATAGCTGCCGAGTTCCCGCGGATCGACGCCTTCGATCTTGAAATTCCCTATCGCACACGACTGTGCCGGATCGAACGACGTATTGAACCCAACCTTCGGAACCTCGCGGAGCCGGTCCATCCAATAACGTGACAAATACCGAAGCCGTTCTTCCTTCCTCTTCGCACCGATGGCGTGGTGAAACAGGATCGCCTCGCCGATCGCCAGACGCATCGCTGCCGAGTGCGTCCCGATCTCCTCGAACTTGCGGATGTCCGCCCGGTTCTTGTCCTCGCTCGCCATCAGCGCCCAGACCTTCGGGATCTTCTCCTTGCGGACGTAAAGCATTCCCGTGCCCTTCGGGGCATAAAGCCATTTGTGAAGCGACGTCCCGAAATAATCGCAGCCGAGGTCGTCCCGCTTGAAGTCGAACTGAGCGAATGAATGTGCCCCATCGACGATGGTCTCGACCCCGCGTGCCCTCGCCATTTCGCAGACCTTGCGGACCGGCGTTATCTGCCCGGTAAGGTTGATCATGTGCGAGATCAGGACGAGCTTCGTCCGCGGCGTCATCGCCTGTTCGTAAGCCTTGGCGATCTCGTCCGCGCTCGCCGGTGCGACCGGCACCTTGATGAGCTTGAGCTTAAGCCCCTCGCGGAGTTCCCGCTGGCGGAGCGTTGTCAGCATCCGCGGATAATCCTGCGTCGTCGTCAGTATCTCGTCGCCGGCCTTGAGGTCGAGCCCCATCAGCAGTATCTCAAGCGACTCCGATGCGTTTCGCGTTATCGCGATCTCCTCGCGGTCGCAGCCGAACATTTCGGCCAAGCCTGTCCGTACGGTCTCGGACTGCGGTTCGAGCAACTGCCACATCGTGTAGGCCGTCGCGTCCTCCTGCTGCCAGGTGTAGCGGACGAAAGCTTCCGTAACGATACGCGGGCTCGGGCTTACGCCGCCGTTGTTCAGGTTGATGATACCCCGCGTTACCGAGAACGACTGCTGGATCGCCGCCCAAAAATCCTCATCCGCGGCAACCGCTGCCGGCGAAAGATGCTCGACCGCCTTCGTCGCCGCCTCTACATTCTCAAAGAGCGAACCGACCACCGCCGACGACATCGCCATCAGGCCCACGCCCTTGCCTACCGAGCCGAGGAACCGCCGGCGGTCGATATCAGGAAAGTTCTTTTCTGAGCGTCTTTGCACTTTCAAGTTCCGCCTTGCATGACCAGCAAATGTACGCCTCCGTGTTAACGGCGGCGAGGCATTTCGGGCATCGCGGCCCGCGGCTCCGGTACCAGTCCAAAATGTCGCGGCCGGCAAGGCTGAGGGCCACGGCAAGAGCGAATGTCAGCACCGCTCCGAGACAAATTGCGATCTCGAAAGGCCCGAAGATCATAAACCCATTACGCAGCGGCGAGACCGGCGATGAGCTTATCGATGTGCTCCTTCTTCGCCGTTTCGGTCACGGCGACGATGAAGTCGTTCTCGTGGCCGTCGTAATACTTCGAAACTGCCAGCCCGCCAATAACGCCGCTCTCGGTCCGCACTTTCTCAAGTATCTCAGTCGCCGGACGCGGCCCGCGGACCAGAAATTCATTGAACGTCGGGGCCGAGAATGGTATTGAAAATCCCTCGATCGCCGCGATCTGCCGCTTTGCATACGCGGCCTTCTGGGCATTCTGTTCAGCGACTTCCTGCAGGCCCTTCTTGCCCATCGCTTCCATATAAATGGTCGCGGCAAGGGCGATCAGCCCCTGGTTCGTGCAAATGTTAGAGGTCGCCTTCTCGCGGCGGATGTGCTGCTCGCGGGTCGAGAGCGTCAGCACAAAACCGCGATTGCCGTCCTTGTCGTAGGCGACTCCGCAAAGCCGGCCCGGCATACTGCGGACATATTTTTCCCTCGTCGCGAAAAGCCCAAGGTGCGGCCCGCCAAAGCTCATCGGGATGCCGAACGACTGTCCTTCGCCGACCACGATGTCCGCTCCGCATTCGCCCGGTGTTTTAAGCAGCCCGAACGAGATCGCCTCGGTTACCGTGACGACCAGCAACGCCCCGACGGCATGTGCCGCCTCGGCCAGCGACTTAAGGTCCTCGACCGAACCGAAGAAGTTCGGCGACTGCACGACCAGAGCCGCCGTCTTGTCATCGAGAGCCTCAAGCCCCGCGACGCGTCCGGTCGCCTCGTCGTAGCCGATCTCGACTATTTCGGTATCGCCGTGCTGTGCGTACGTCACCGCCACATCGCGATACTCCGGATGGACCGACTTCGCAACGACGATCTTGTCCCGCCGCGTCACCCGCTGTGCCATCAGGTATGCCTCGGCCATCGCCGTCGAGCCGTCGTACATCGAGGCGTTCGCCACTTCCATTCCCGTCAGCTGGCAGATCAGCGTTTGGAACTCGAAGATATATTGAAGTGTGCCTTGCGAGATCTCCGGCTGATACGGCGTGTAGGACGTAAAGAACTCCGACCGCTGGATCAGGTGATCGACGACCGTCGGCGAAAAATGCGAATAAACGCCGGCCCCAAGGAACGAAGGCTTGGTCGCCGCAGTGTTGCGGGCGGCCATTTCTTCCATCGCGGCGATCACTTCCGGCTCGGCGAGCGGGTCGGTGATCTTCAGCTCGCGGCCGAGCTGAACGTCCTGCGGGATCGTGCGGAAAAGCTCGCTCGCACTTCCGAGCCCGAGCATCGAGAGCATCTCCTGCCGCTCCTCGGGTGAATT
>CAZGLZ010000126.1:0-9764 GCA_964526245.1 uncultured Chloracidobacterium sp.
CGTCCGGTTAGTGCGACGAGCGTGGTTTCCGGGTGAATGCCCGGAGCAGAACCACCGCCGATGGCAGATTCTCCCCGCATTACGTCAACATCAAAGGAACGGCTCTCAGGCAACTCACTTCGCAACTCGTTTGCAAAGGCCCTCGCCCGCCGTTCGATCTCGGCTTCCGGCATCGAAAGCATTCTCAATACGGGAATCTCCTCGAAATGCGTCCCGCGTTCGTAGGCAAGCAGCGTTGCCTCGAGAGCGGCGTAGGTCAGCTTGTCCGGCCGGAGTGCCCGGTAAAGCGGGTGCCGACGGATAGTTTCGACCAGATCTCGGCGGCCGACGATGATGCCCGACTGCGGCCCGCCGAGCAGTTTGTCGCCGCTGAAAGCGACAAGATCCGCGCTTTCTGCGACCGACCTTGAGATCAACGGCTCATCGCCGAGCCCGAATTGGCTCAGATCGGCCAACGCTCCCGAGCCCGCGTCCTCGAAAAACACAACGCCTTTCTCTCGTGCGAGTGCGGCAAGCTCGGCATTGCCGGGCGAAGAGGTGAAGCCGATGATGCGGTAATTCGAAGGGTGAACTCGGAGCAGCATCGCCGTGTTTTCGCCGATCGCTTTCTCGTAGTCCGCAAGCTTTGTCCGGTTGGTAGTGCCGACTTCTTTTAGTATGCAGCCCGAGCGGGCAAGCACATCGGGCACGCGAAAATCTCCGCCGATCTCAACCAGTTCGCCGCGGGAAATTACAACCTCACGGCCCGCGGCTATCGCCGTAAGTGTCAAAAAAGCTGCCGAGGCGCAGTTGTTGACGATGAATGCGGCCTCGGCTCCCGCAAGCGAGGTGATAAGCTCTTCCGCACCGCGTCCGCGCTTTCCGCGTTTGCCGGTCGCTATGTCGTATTCGAGTGTGCAATAGCCGGCGGCGGTTTCCGCGATCGCTCTTTTGGCGTTTTCCGAGAGCGGTGCCCGCCCGAGGTTTGTATGAATGACGACGCCGGTCGCGTTGATCACACCCGAAAGCAGCGACCGCGAGAATTCATCGCGAAGCTGCCTGATGTGCTCAACGGCCTTCGCGGCCACACTGGCCTTCGATTTCGCTTCCGTTCCTTTCCCGTTCATCAGGTCAGCCCGCAGATGCTCGACCGCGAGCCGTGCCCAGCTCTTGACCCGGCCGCTCCCGAATTCGGTTGACATCGCCGCATTAGAGTCGGCCTGGAGCAGTTCGTCGATCGAGGGAAGTTGGCTCAATGGGTTAGGCATTGGAGGCTTAGCTGCTTCGGTCATAGTCCATCAATAGCATACGCGGGATTTTTTTGGAATAGCTCGGCAGATAGCAATTTTCTTTAAAGAGGCCCTTTGCTCAAGTGGCCGTCCCTCGTCCCTCATTCCTATGGTTAACCGACACAAGATCTCATCCTCCATCCGTCAAATGCCGTCCAGGCTTGAAGAGTCCGCAGCGATCGATCAGGAGATCTCCCGGATCGAAGAAGCGATCCGCAAGCTCAAGATCGACTTCGATATCTACTTCAACGGAGCGACCAAACGGCCGCCGCTCGAGGCCCGTGCGCGGCTTGAGGCGAACCTGAAGCGGCTTTCTGACAAGCGGAACTTGAACTACGGCCAGCGGTACCAGATGCAGGGGCTTATCGCCCGCTTTACGTCTTACCGCGAACTTTGGCGTCGGACGCTCCGGGCACGCGGCGAAGAGCTGGTCTAAATGCGGACAAAACGAGAAAACAAAAAGCGGCTGCCATTTCGGGCGGCCGCTTTTACATTATCGCTTTCGATCAAATGCAGGTGATTGAAAACGGTCAAATTCTCAACTTCAGGCTCGGGCCTGCACGTTCTCAGCCTGCGGGCCTTTGGGACCGTTCGTCACCTCGAACTCAACTTCCTGTCCTTGGATAAGGGTCTTATAGCCATCGCCAAGTATCGCGCTGTAGTGCACGAAAATGTCCTGTTCGCCGGGCTGCTCGATAAAGCCATAGCCCTTGGCGTTGTTGAACCACTTGACCATCCCTACTGTTTTAGACATCACTATTCTGATTCCTCCTACAAACCTCAAAAATCAATTTTCTTTCTGTCCGTTATCATGCGGCAGAACCAAACCTGGTAACCCCTTGATCGGAAAGCGTCGAAGATGAAGCACCGCCCTACCTTGATAGGGGAGAACCTCAAAGTTCAATCAAATCTTAAATTGCAAGACCTGTTGTTTAGACTACGCGGGTATAATCTTCGATGAAGGCGAATTTACTTATATTTAACGCCGGTGTCAAGCACTTTTTCGGGAAAACCGACAAATTTATCGAAAATTGACAGAAAGTTGCCGATAGCCGATGATTACGGTGTCCAAAAACAGGATCAGCGATGTCAACATCTTACGGCGGCGATGCCCCGCTTTCATATAATAAATACCTCAAAGTGCCGGAGCTTATCAGGCTCCAGCAAACGCTTTCCGAACCCGAGAGCCACGATGAGCTTCTCTTCATAATCATCCATCAGACCTACGAACTTTGGTTCAAACAGCTACTCCACGAGCTTGATGCCTGCATCGGTTGGATGGACGAAGGGCGGCTCTTCCGGGCAAATCATTCGCTCCGCGGGATCAATTCGATCGAGCGGATCTTGGTCACACAGATACATATTCTGGAATCAATGGCTCCGATCGGCTTTCTCGAGTTTCGCGATAAGCTGAATCCGGCGAGCGGGTTTCAATCAATGCAGTTTCGCGAGCTTGAGTTCTCATCCGGAGCAAAGGACGACAAGATACTCGAATCATTTCGCGAGGATAAATTTGCATACGAGCGTTTGAAGGCGAGATTCGATGCCCCCTCGCTTGCCGATGCTTTCTGGTCGCTGCTCGAAAGAAACGGCCTCGCGGCGGCAACCTACGAAGAGCGGGTCAACTCGACCGTGAAGATGCTCGCAAAGCCCGAGCGTTATGCCGAGCTTTACAATATGCAGGACCTGCTGATCGAGCACGACGAGCTGATCATCGCTTGGCGTTACAACCACATCCAAATGGTCGAGCGAATGCTGGGAATGAAACGCGGAACGGGAGGCTCGGACGGGGTCGGCTACCTGACGACAACGTTAAAGAAGAAATTCTTCCCGGAACTCTGGGAAGCGAGAACGCATCTTAAGATGGACGATGTGTTGGCAAGTGATCAGAAAGATGAGAAATGATGAACGAGATGATAAATGAGAGAGAATAGTTGATAGATGATAATTGATAGATGAATTAGTGTGCAGCAACGAATGAGTCGATATCGTTACGGGCCGTTTGACGATTTTCCCGGACTTCCTTTAACCATCTATCTATCATTTCTAATTTATCATTTATCATTTTTTGTCACCTAACACCTTTCACTTCGTACTTACTCCGAAAGCAGAACGAAATAGTGCCATGTTAAAGACCCATTCGAAATTCGCATTCGTACTCCTGGTTAGTCTCTTTTTTGCAGCGGCGGTTGCCGGGCAGGAGCCGGAGACCGTTCGCGTCACGATCCTGCATTTGAACGACACCTACCAATTCACGCCTGTCGATGGCGGAAAGCGGGGCGGCCTTGCCCGCGTTATGACGCTTCGCAAAGAGGCCCTGAAAGACAATCCGAATACTCTGATGACGCTCGGCGGCGATACGCTTTCGCCTTCGGTCGAGACCCGAACTTATCGCGGCAAGCAGATGATCGATGCCTGGAACGCGGTCGGGCTCGACTACAGCGTGCTCGGCAACCATGAGTTCGACATCCGGACGAATGAAATACTTGACCGCATCAAGGAATCGCGGTTCACCTGGCTTGGCTCGAACGTCATCGACACAAAAACCGGCAAGATCTTTGCCGATATGCCGCCGTTTGTTATCCGCCAGATCGGCGGCGTCAAGATCGGGTTCATTGGCCTGCTGCTTCCGGAGACAAAAGAAACGTCTTCGATAGAGGAGCACCTTCAGGTGGCGGATTATTGCCAAACGGCGCAGGAGCTTATCCCGAAAATGCGGGCCGCCGGTGCAAATACCATCATTGCAGCGACGCATCTTTTCATGGCACAGGACAAAAAGCTCGCTGCCTGTGCGCCCGGCATCGATCTGATACTCGGCGGCCACGAGCACACGCTTTTGCAGTCCTCGGCGGCCGGCGTGCCGATTTTTAAAATGTGGGCCGATGCTCGAGAGGTCGGCAAATTCGACCTATTCATCGACAAAAAGACGGGCAAGCTTGCGAGCATGGATTGGCGCATCATTCCGGTCACGGACCAGATCGCCGATGCTCCCGAATTCGCTCCCGTCATCGCCAAGTACAAAGATCTCCTCGACCAGCTTGAGGTGAGGATCGGTGCGACGTCGGTCCCGCTCGATGCGCTTTCTTACTCTGTTAGGAACAAGGAAACCGACATCGGGAATTTCATCGCCGATGCCTACCGCAATGCGGTCGGTGCCGATATCGGTTTCGTTAATGGCGGTTCGATCCGTGCCGATCTCTCTTACAACCCCGGGCCGCTAACGAAACGCGACGTGCTCTCGATGCTGCCCTTCAACAATCCGATCGTGAAGGTCGAGGTTACGGGGAAGATGTTGATGTCGATCATCGAACACGGCGTTGCCCGCTCGGCCGAAGACAGCGAGCCCGGGCGTTTCCCGCAGGTCTCGGGGCTTAAGTTCACCTTTGACGCCGGCAAACTGCCCGGCCAGAGGGTTTTGGACGCGACCGTTGGCGGAAAGCGGGTCGTGGACGATGCCGTCTATACCATCGCGACCTCGGACTTTCTCGTCTCGCGGTCCGGCGACGGCTACACGATGTTCAAGGAAGCGAAGATACTTCTCCCCGCCGACAAGGCACCGAAAGATTCTGAGGTCTTCGAAAAAGCCATAAAGGACTCACCAAATTCAACGATTTCGCCGAGAGTGGAAGGAAGGATAAATAGATTGAACTAGACGAACTCGCCGAAAACCTCGTTTGAAAAGAGCATCCCTTTTCGCGTTAGACGAACGCGGCCGGCTGACATCTCGACGAGGCCGTTTTCGAGGAGTCCGGCGACCCTCTCGGAAATGTTCATTCCGAAACGGCTCTCGTAATTGCCGAGAATGATACCTTCATTGAGCCGAAGCCCTAGGAACGCAAATTCTGATGCGAGGTCGATCGTTTCGCGATAGGTTTCGCCGGAGCCGGTGCGTTCGATCATTTCGATGTATCGTGCCGTGTCGCGTTCGTTAGCGTAACGCTCGCGGCCGTCGAATGAATGAGCGGAGACGCCAAAGCCGAAGACCGGCTCAAGCCGCCAGTATTTTGTGTTGTGGCGAGATTCAAATCCGGGCTTGGCAAAGTTCGAGATCTCGTACTGCTCGTAGCCCGCGGCGGCGAGGCGATCGAGCATCATCTCGTACATTTCGGCGGCGAGTTCGTCCTCGATCGGCGTCCGGCGACCACTGCGGACCTGCTCGGCGAGCGGCGTGCTTTCGTGGACCTCAAGCAGATAAAGCGAAAGATGCTCGGGCTCCATCGCTATCGCTTCATCAAGATTTCGCGACCAGTCCTCTAGAGTTTGTCCCGGCAATCCGGCGATCAGATCAAAGCTGATGTTCGCGAAGCCCGCCTCGCGAAGCATACGATACGTTTGCCGTGCGTCATTTGCGTCATGGCCGCGGGCAAGCAGCTTGAGGTCGCGTTCGTTAAAGGTTTGCACGCCGAAGCTCGCACGGTTGATGCCAAGTGTTTTGAGGGCTTCGAGCTTTTCCGGCGTTACGGTCGCCGGATTCATCTCCATCGTGATCTCGGCCGATTCATCCACGGAGAACACAGAGTTCACCGCGTTTAGAATCCTCTCGACCTGCGGCGGTTCGAGCAGCGAAGGCGTCCCGCCGCCGAAGTAGATGGTATCGACAATTGCGGAGGCCCGACCATTAGGGAGGGCTTGGTCGGAGTGTTGATCGTTAAGCCCTTGCTGACGCGCGGGCTTCCGCAACTTGATCTCGCGGCAAAGCGCGTCCACGTACCGCTCAACCGCACCGGAATCGCGATAAACATCCGTCGCAAAGTCGCAGTAGGAACACCGCGACTTGCAGAAGGGCATATGAAGATAGAGACCAGGTTTACTGCTTTGGTTGGCCAACTTTGCGAAACGCCTCGGTCGTCATTAGGTACTTAATACTGCCGTCGATCGCGATCACGTACACAAACTTCTGTGTGACGACCATCTCCGGCACCTTTGGCTTCCTTGCGAGCACATGAAAAACATCAGTGTCTTCTGGAACGTCGTCCAGCACCGCAGTATGAAAGCCCGTTTCCACTTTCGCTCCTTCCGGAACTGAAAATTCGATGATCGACCGGTGCAGTTGGCGTGTCTCCAGCAGCTTTTCGCCATCAGATGAGACAAGGAATCTTACGTCCCCGCCGAGCGGAAATACACCCAAGCGAGTTTGTGCGGGCATATAGTAAACAAAAATGTTCCCATTCTCAGCCGGCAATACGGCGACATTGTAAGGGCGGCTTTCCGCCGGTTCAAAGCTTGCTTTTGTAAGCTCGATCGCTTTTGCAGCATTGAGAAAATATCCCGAGACTTCTTTCGCCTTTTCAAAACGGGTGACCTTGAACTCGGTCGGAGAAGACTGTTGTGTCGCTTCGAAGGCAACGAGATATTTGTCCCTCGCGTCGTTCAACCTCCCATAAACCACCGTCCATTTATCGCCGCTTCTTCCTGCGACATATCCCCGAACATTCGTCAATTCCGGGTCCACCTCTCGAACAGCATCTGTGGAGTGCCACGCCGCTTGGTCATACGAAAACAGCTCCTTGCCGCGGGCTGTTATCTCAGCGAGTTCCTTTTCGCTTGCTGGAACGGTCCTTTGAGCGAATGAAAACGAACAAGATAGGAAGACAACTAAAGCTATGTAGAAGAATCTTTGCATAACAACACCCTAAACATACTACTGCGGTGCCGCTTCGAACTGGTAGAAGATCTCGGCACCGGGGCCGAGCGGGAGTTCGAGCAGGTACCAGGCGACGAGGAAAAGCGTCCAGCCGATGAAGAACACGATCGAGTACGGGATCATCAGCGACATAATGGTGCCGATGCCTGCCTTCGGGTCATATTTTTGCGCAAATGCGACGATCAGCGGAAAGTACGACATCAGCGGCGTGATGATGTTGCAGACGCTGTCGCCAACGCGGTAGCAAGCTTGCGTCAGCTCGGGGGAATAGCCGAGCAGCATTAGCATTGGAACAAAGACCGGAGCCATCACCGCCCATTTCGCCGAGGCCGAGCCGATGAAAAGATCGAGCACGATCGAGAGAATGACGAACGAGATGATGAGCGTGATGCCGCCAAGCTCAAGTGCCCGGAGCAGTTCGGCTCCCTCGACCGCGAGGATGATGCCGAGATTTGACCAATTAAAGAACGCGACGAACTGCGCCGCGAAGAACGCCAGCACAAGGTAAACGGACATCGTCCGCATGCCGCCTTCCATCGCGTGGACAACGTCGTCGATCTTCTTAAAGCTCTTCGACGCAAAGCCGTAAACCACACCGAAAAGAACGCCGCCGAAAAATACGATTGCAATAATGCCGGTCAGGAACGGCGAGCGGATCAGGCTGCCGGTCTTCGCATCGCGGAGAAAGCCGTCATCGGGTATCGTCCCCCAAAGGATCAGCCCAACGAAAATGGCGACGGCGATCCCGGTGTAAAGCAGCCCTCGCTTTTCGTCCGAACTGAGCCTTTCGAGCTTATCGGCAACAACGTCGCCCTTATATTCGCCGAGTCGCGGCACGACCACCTTTTCGGTGATCCAGGTGCCGAGCACGGTCACGAGTGCGGTCGAAGCGGCAAGGAAGTAGTAGTTTGCCGCCGGCGTTACGATATACGCCGGGTCCAGGATTCGTGCCGCTTCCTGCGTCAGCCCGGCAAGCAATGCATCGGTCGGTGCAAGTATCAGATTCGCCGAGAACCCGCCGGAAACGCCCGAAAATGCCGCGGCGAGTCCCGCAAGCGGATGCCGCCCGACGGCAAGGAACATCAATGCCGCGAGCGGGATCAGTACGACATAACCAATGTCGCTCGCCATGTTCGAGATAACGCCCGCGAAGACGACCACCGCCGTCAGCAGCCGCTTCGGCGAGTTCATCACCAATACGCGCAGCACCGCACCGATCAGCCCGCTCGCCTCGGCGACCGTGATGCCGAGAATGCCGACGAGCACGACGCCAAGCGGGGCAAAGCCGGTAAAGTTCGTTATCAGGCCCGTCAGTATCCGGTGAAGGCCATCGACCGTAAGAAGATTGACAGCCTTTATCGTCTCTTTGGTGCCCGGATGTACAACCGAAACATCGGCCCACGAAACGACCGCCGAAAGCACAAGGGCGATCACCGCGAGAATAAAGAAAAGAAATGCGGGGTTTGGGATCTTGTTCCCGATCCGTTCGATACGGTCGAGAATGCGGAAATAAAATGTGTCCGGCCGGGCGTCGGCGGGCGGTTCGATCTGAGAATTCTCCATGGTCAGCTCATGCCCGGCAGGTTTCCGGACTCAGGTTCAGCTAAGTTCGTGTTCAAGCGCCGATTCCCAGATGGCCTCGAGTTCGGCGACGGGAGAGGAGACGGCACTTTGGCCGTCAAGAGAGATATTCAGAACATCATCGCGCACTGTGCCGATGACCGCAAAGGGAAGTCCCGCGGCGAGTTCGCGAACCCGGTCTAGATTCTCCGGGGCAAAGCTGATAACGACACGCGTGGGCGACTCGGCAAAAAGCGCGGCCTCGGCAGAGAGTCCGTTCGTTTCAAGCGTGATCTCGGCCCCGTGCGCCTCGCGGCCGAGCGACGAAAAGCACGATTCGGCGATCGCAACCGCCAGACCGCCTTCCGAGCAATCATGAGCCGAAGCGAGGAGCATCTCGTCTGCCATTGCGATCAGGGCGTCCTGCAGTTTTCGCTCAAGGCCGAGGTCGATCCGCGGCAGGCGGCCCGAGGCGACCATATCGGCGGTCGAAACCCCGACGATGGTAGCGGCAAATTCGCTGACGGAAAGATCGTCGCCGGTCGAGCCGAGAAGGGCGATCGTATCGCCGTCATTCTTAAAGCCCTGCGTGATCACCTTGCGAATGTCCTCGATCAACCCGACCATGCCGATCGTCGGCGTCGGCAAGATGCCCTTGCCGTCGGTTTCGTTATAGAAGGAGACGTTGCCGGAGACGACCGGCGTTTCAAACGCCTCGCAGGCCTCGGCCATTCCGTCGATGACGTCCGAGAACGAACGCATCACCTCGGGACGCTCGGGCGAGGCGAAGTTGAGGCAGTTCGTTACCGCGATCGGCCGGGCGCCGACACAGGCGACGTTGCGGGCGGCCTCGGAGACGGCATGCTTTGCTCCTTCGAGTGCATCGACGGCGACAAGCCTTCCGGGCCCGTCAAGGCACATCGCGATCGCCCGCCGGGTCTCTTTCACACGTATCACGGCCGCATCCGCACCCGGCAGAACCGCCGTGTTCGTCCGAACCATCGAATCGTATTGCTCATAGACCCAGTGTTTCGAGGCAACATTCGGCGAAGCGAGAAGCTGTTTCAGAGACGCGGCGGCGTCTTGACGCGGTGACGCGGAGATAGGAAGCTCACCGTGTCTCTCGTTCTCCGTGTCGACCATTCGCACCGACTGAGACATCGGCCGTTCATATTTCGGCGCTTCGTCGGTCAGTGCCATCACCGGAAGGTCGGCCGCGACCTCGCCGTTGTGAATGATCTTAAGACGGTCGCCCTCGACCACCTTGCCAATGACGACCGCATCGAGGTCCC
>CAZGLZ010000127.1:0-9603 GCA_964526245.1 uncultured Chloracidobacterium sp.
GGCTTTCGGGCCGCCCATTTTTATTTATCCTCGGCGGGTTTTGCGTGGATCTCTTCGTTCGGGAGCGGCTGCATTATTTTTTTCAGTTCGGCCAGCGGGGTTTCGGGGTCGAGCCATTTCTCGTAGTCGTATTTGTGGAGGATGACGGGCATGCGGTTCTTGGAGTGGATCGGCCGGACGACGTCGTTCGCTTCGGTCGTGAGTATGACGCCGCATTCGCGCGTCTCGCCCTTGATCTCGCATTCGCGGGAGATGCCGGCAAAGGCGAAGAGCGGCTCATCAAACTCGAACTCGTATTTCTCTTTCCGCTTGTCGGGCGTATCTTTCCACTCAAAAAAGCCGGTCGCCGGGATAAGCACGCGGCCCGTTTTGAAAGCCTCGCGAAACATCGGCACGAAATGTACGGTCTCGCTCTTCGCGTTAATCACCTTCCGCATCACACCCTTGTAGTCACGATCCTCGATGGTCCAGAAGATGCGTTCGGCACGGTGCTCGCGGTTGATCGCAAGTATTTCCGTGCCGGGAAATATCTCCTGCTGCGGCTCGTAGGTGAACTTGCCGTCGATCAGGTCAAAGTGTTTCTGCACATCCTCGTGCCGGGCGCTCAATTTGTATCTTCCGCACATATCTCAATGAAAATCGTGTGATCCTATTTCTGCCATAACACCACCTATCGGTTCAAAATACAAGGCCTTTATCATGCCGCCCTCTTCGGTAATGCCCTTGATGAGCAGGAAAGAATTATGTGTGATAACGCGGCGGAAGCGTTCGAAGATGTCCGGCATTACGATGAAGTTCGAGTGCCCGGTCTCATCTTCCATCGTTATGAATACGACGCTGTTCGCCGTGCTCGGCCGCTGGCGTACGATGACCGTCCCGGCGACTGTGACCACGTCCTTCTTCTGCAGCGTGTGCGTTTCGATGGCCGAAAGCACGCCCCGCTTTTTGAGCCCCTCGCGGAGAAACGCCATCGGGTGCCTGCCGATGGTCACCGCCATCGACCGCAGGTCCGATTCCATCGCCTGCCATTCGGTCATCGGGCGGATAAAGCCGGCCGCTGCCGCATCCTCAGAAACGTGTTCGTTATCCGCTGTCCGCTGTTCGCTAAAGACGTCCGGCCGGATGGCCAGCTCCGATCGCCACAAGGCCTCGCGGCGGTGGACGCTCCGCTCGAAATTCAATGCACCGGCCAGCGAGAGTGCCCGGATCTCCTTCTTATTGATCAGCGGAACGCGGCGGACGAGGTCCTCGACCGAAGCAAAAGGAAATGATGAATGATGAATGATGAATGGTGAATGGTTGGAATCGGACGATTCCGGATTCCGCATTCCGAATTCCCCACTCTCAGCACCCTCCCTACAGGTCGGGTTTCTGCCTTGGACTATTGCTTCGGCGACCTCTTTCCTGAGGCCTTTGACGTATTTCAGGCCCATTCGGACCTCGCCGTCCTCGATGGTGAAAAAATAGTCGGAGCGGTTCACATCAACGTGCCGGAAGTGAAGGCCGTGCCGCTGGGCGTCCTTGATCAGCGTTGCCGGCGAATAGAACCCAAGCGGGAAATTATTGAGCATCGCCGTCGTGTATTCGGCCAGATAATAGACCTTCAGATACGCCGAGGCATAGGCGAGCAAGGCAAAGCTCGCGGCGTGCGACTCGGGAAAGCCGTAGTTGGCAAAGGCCGTTATGTTCTGGACGATGCGGTCCTGCAGCTCGGGCTCGATGCCGTTGCGTGTCATGCCGTCGCGAAGATTCTTCTCGATCTTTGCAAGGCGTTTGTCGGCCCGCTTAAAGCCCATCGCCCGCCGCAGTTCCTCGGCCTGTCCGCCGGTAAAGCCGGCCATGATCATCGACATCCTCAACAGCTGCTCCTGAAAGAGCGGCACGCCGAGCGTTCTTTTCAACGTCGATTCAAGCCACGGATGTATGTGGTCGATCTCTTCGAGCCCCTGCCGCCGGCGGATGTAATGGCTCAGCATCTTGCCAACGATCGGGCCGGGGCGGATGATCGCCACCTGCACGACCACATCGTAAAAACACTGCGGCTTTGACCGCGGCAGAAAGTTGATCTGGGCACGGCTCTCGACCTGAAACATCCCGATCGTGTCGCCCTTCTGCAGCGTTTCGAAAACAAGCTTGTCGTCCTTCGGTATCTTGGCAAGATCGACCTTTTCGCCGCGGTGTTCCTCAACGAGCTTCAGCGTATCGCGGAGCACGGCCATCATCCCGAGCCCGAGCAGATCGACCTTTACTATCCCGAGCCTCTCGCAGTCGTCCTTGTCCCATTGGATTATCGAGCGGCCCTCCATCGAAGCCGGCTCGATCGGGACGACGCTGTCGAGCCCCTCGGGGAGCATCACCATCCCGCCCGAGTGCTGGCCGAGGTGCCGCGGAAAATCGAGTATCCGCGTGTAAAGCTCTACGAACTTCCGGGTCCGCAGGTCATTGCGAAGGTCAAAGCCGTTCTCCTCAAAACGGACGATCATGTCGCCGAAATCCTCTACGCCGTAATGCGAGATCGACTTTGAAAGCGGGCCGAGCATCTCCTCAGGAAAGCCGAACGTCTTCCCGACCTCCCTGACCGCCGAACGGCTGCGGTAGGTGATGACGTTGGCCGTCATCGCCGCACCGCGTCGGCCATATTTTTCGTAAACGTGCTGGATAACGGTCTCGCGGTCGTCGCCCGAGGGCAGATCGATATCGATGTCCGGATACTCGCCGCGTTCTTCCGAGAGAAATCGCTCGAACAAAAGCTCGCCCTCGATCGGATCGACCGCCGTTATCCCGAGCGCGTAGCAAACGACCGAATTGGCCGCCGAGCCGCGTCCCTGCGAGAGTATCCGCCGCGAATAGCAGAAATTTGAGATGTCCCAAACGAGCAGGAAATAGCCGGCAAGCTTGAGCTTGGCGATCAGGTTCAGCTCATGGTCGAGCTTTGCCCTGACCTTCGGCGTCAGTTCGCCGTAGCGGTTGATCGCTCCTTTTTCCGAGAGCTTTCTGAGCAGCGAATCCATCGTCTCGCCCCGCGGCACGGGGAAATCCGGGAACTTGTAACCGACGTCGTCCATCGAGAACGAGATGCGGCCGGCGATCTCCTCGGTCCGGGCAACGGCCTCGGGAAATTCCTCAAAGAGCCGCAGCATCTGCGCTTCGGACTTCAGATGCCGCTCGGCGTTCTGCGAAAGCAGCTTGCCGGCCTCGTAGATATTCGTGTGGTTGCGGATGCAGGTGAAAACATCGAAAAGCTCACGGTCGGCTTTTTCGGCGTAATAGGCCCCGTTGCTGGCAAACATCGGCAAATGGAGCTTATGGGCAAGCCCGACGAGCTGCTGATTTACGTCTTCCTCACTGCGGAGATAATGCCGCTGGAGCTCGACGTAAAGCCGCTTCTCAAAAACATAATTGAGCCAGGCAAGGTCGCGGAGCCCCTCGCCGCGGCGGACGCTCCGGTGCATGAAGCCATCCTCGCCGCCGGTCAGGCAGATAAGTCCGCTCGAGTGTTCCTCGATGTCGCGGCGGGTGGCGAAGTGCTCGCCCTTCGGGGCACGCAGCTTGATGGTCGTGATCAGCCGGCAAAGGTTTCGGTAACCGGCAAGGTCGATCGGCAAGAGCGGCAGAAAGCTGCCGTCGTCCATCGTTATCTCCGCACCGATCATCGGCTTGATGCCCGCCTCGCGTGCCTCAAAATGGAACCGGACGGCGCCCGAGACCGTATCGCGGTCAAGCAATGCAACGCCGGGAATATTGAGCCCGGCCGCCCTCTCGACGATCGGCTCCGGCATCGACCCCGATGCCAGAAAACTGAACGCCGAACGTGTGTGAAGCTCGAAAAACATCCTTTCTTAGTGGCGAGGGTTTAGTGAGGAGTGACGAGAAAAGTGAGCGGTGAGCGGTGAGCGGTGAGCAGTAGAAAAAGAATTTCTCATCCCTCATCTCTCATCTCTCATCTCTCATTTCTCATTTCTCATTTCTCATTTCTCATTTCTCATCTCTCATTTCTCATTTCTCATCTCTCATCTCTCATTTCTCATCTCTCATTCCTCGTCACTCGTCACTCGTCACTAATCGTATCCTCCCGTTACGAACCATCCGTCCGGCGTGCGGGCGAGGCGATATATCCGTCGGTCATCAAGCTCTACGTCCCATTCCATCTGCTGCCAGAATCCGTGCGTCCACCATTGCGACGAGCCGAGCCAGGCACCGCCGTATTCGGCCACGCGACCGGCGAAATAACGTGTGCGGAGATAAATGAGCCGTCCATCATTCGTCTTTATCTCCGCCTCGAGCGGCGGGTGAAAATGCGTCAGAGCAAGCACCGGCCGCTGCTCTTTCTCGGGATCCATTTCCTTGCCCTGCGGCAGCCTGTCGGCGTCGAGAGCGAACGCCTCGGGCAGCCGCTGATCGACCAGCATCGGAACGCCGACGTTCTCCTTGCCGACCAGTTTG
The DNA here is from genome assembly GCA_964526245.1 of uncultured Chloracidobacterium sp. GTDB lineage: Bacteria > Acidobacteriota > Blastocatellia > Pyrinomonadales > Pyrinomonadaceae > OLB17. Next base: position 4,444 of record CAZGLZ010000127.1, read on the forward strand.
CGAATCTTGTCCGCCGTCAGCAAAAGACTCTCAGGCTCGGGCCGCGTCGCCGCAAAGAGCCCGCGTTCGATCGCCCGCGGCCGGGCAAAATGGCAGGTCACCCGGATCGAAACGATGGCCGCCGGCGGCGGATCATTGCCGAGCCTGAGATTCGCGAGCTTTAGCCAAAATGCCTTGTCGAGCGTCGGGAACGAAAGCTTGATGCTGTATTCGGCCGTGGTCTTGTCATCAAGCCCGAGCGTGATGTCGATCTGCTCCGAGCTGAGCCCGATGCTGCCCGCCTCCGCCAGCACCTTGCCGAGGCCGTGGCCGAGGATGAAGATGAGCTGCCCGAGGTCCTCGACCGGAAAGTCGAGATTGTAGTCCCAGGCGACGCGGTTTTCCTTCAGATTCGGTGTCAGGATATGCACGCCCCGTTGATCGATCAGGTCGAGCGTCCGGCGAAACTCGCGCCCATAGCGGGCGATCAGTTCATCCTCGGGAACGGCCTTCAGGTCGGCGGTCGTCTCCATCCCGAGTGCGTGAAAAATGCCGAGCGTATCTTCGTCAAGCCCGATCGAGGCGAGCGGCAGCGGCAGTTCATCGCCCTCGCCGATGACCGTAACGCCGGCCCGCGTCCGGGCGTAAAGCTCTGCAGTTGCAGTATTTGCGGCCACGGCGAGCGAGCCCGCAATGCCGTGCGTCTCCATCTCACGAGCAATGCTCCGGGCAACGGCCCCCGGCGGCCCGATGCGGTTCTCAAGCCCGCTTACGTCAAAGAGAACGCCGCCCTCGACCACTTCAATGCGATAAGCAAATTGCTCGGCAAGAGAGACGAGAGACGAGGGACGAGGGACGAGGGACGAGTGATGAGGGGCGAGTGACGGATCGGGATCTTCTTTCTCCCTTATCCCTTCTCCTTTCTCCTTTACAATGATGCATGCGTAAAGCTTACTCATCCCCATACTCCGCCTTGATCTGCCTGAACTCCGGCCGGACGACGAAGGGCCTTCGCGTGTTCAGGTTCACCTGCAGTTCACCGAGCAGCTTGAACCGGCCCGTACCGCGCCAGACCGCCCGGTAAGTATCGAAAAAAAACGCTTGATCCGCCGCCGAACTCACAAGCGTCCGGTTGCCGGTAACGACCAGCATCGTCCGGCCGTCGCGTATCTTTGCCCGAAAGCGGTACCAATAGGTCTTCGGCAAAAGGTCCAGTTCCTTGTGCGGAATGCCGCCGAGGTCGAGCCAGACCATCCCGAAGCCCTTCGCCTGCAGGACGTAGTCCGCAGCCGTCAAGGCGTTCTCAACATTGCCGCCGCACCGCACCCAGAGCAGATTTTCAAGCACGACGCCGTTGGCCGCCGCCGAATGCGGGTCAAGCGAGTCGTTGAGATCGATAACGGCACAGACCTCGCCTTCCTGCGTCAGCCGCGAGAGGATGTTCAGCGTCAGGCTCGTCTTTCCGGCCGTGTGCTCGCCGGTAAATTCCACAATCCCGCCGCGGAGAAGCCGAAGGCCCGCGGCCTCGATATGCTCACGCCCGGCCTTCTGCTCTTCGTGTAGGTGTGATAACTTTTTGACTACACTCAAGAGAGCCATAATGGTCCCGCAACGGCACTTCCCGCCCGACGGTGTTTGCGTATATGCGATTATATCTCATAGATGAAACACTAGTCAAAATAATTCTTTGTAGTGAGAAAAACGGCCCGAGATCAGGCCTTTGGTTTGAAAAAGATGGTCAGCCCGATGCCGCCGAGGATGAGCGACCCCGAGGCAAGCAGCCGAAGATCGGCAGATTCTGAGAGAAATAGAAAACCGCCGAGAGCGGCGATCGCCGGCACCGAAAGCTGAAGCACGGAGGCCCGCGTCGCCGTAAGGTAGCGAAGTGCGGCGTACCACGCCCAATAACCGATGCCCGAAGCGACGGCTCCCGAAAGCACCGCAAGCACAAAGCCCCGCAACGTAAGCCCGATCTGAAGCGCGAAAGGCAAGGCCGCAAGAGCGATCATCGGCACCGAACGAGTAAAGTTCCCGGCCGTATCGGCCAGCGGGTCGGTGCTTCCCTTTCCGCGAAGCGTATAAAAGCCCCAGGCAACGCCCGCCGCCGCCATCAGCAATGCACTCCCCAAAGGCGGAGCCGAAAGCCCCGGCAGCATCAGATACACCAGCCCCGAGAACGCCACCAGAACGCCGAACCACTCTCCCAAGGCCGGCCGCTCGCCGCGAGAAACGGCCGCTGCGATCATCGTTATCTGCACGCAGCCGAAAAGGATCAGCGCACCGGTGGCCGCCGTCAGCCCGAAATAGGCGAACGAGAACGCGATGGCATAGGCGAAGAGAAAAAATGCCGAGGGCCAGTTGCCGTTTTTCGCCGGGTTCTGCGTCTTACCCGACAGCAGCAGGATCGCGGCAAGTACAAAGGCTCCGGAAAGCAGCCGGACCGCCGTGAATCCGGCAGCATCGGCCTCGCCCGAGCCGAGCGCCATTCGGCAAAGAATGGAATTGAACGCAAAGGCAGTGAGGGCAAAGGTTGTCAGTACGAAGACTTTCATCCGGCGATCAGCGGTGGGCATTTCCCGCCGCGACCGCTCTATATTACAGGAGTATTTATGTTAGACAGCAATTTTAACCAGCAGAAAGCGGAAGCATTTTCCGAGGGCCTTATCGATACATTGAACAAAGCGGCCATCGCACTGGGCTTGAGCATCGGCAACCGCGTCGGGCTTTTTGAAGCGATGGCGGGATTGCCGGCATCGACCTCGCAGCAGATCGCCGATGCCGCAGGGCTCAACGAACGCTACGTTCGCGAATGGCTCGGGACGATGGTGACGGGCAAGATCGTCACATATTCGCCCGAGACGAAGACCTATCAGCTTCCGGCCGAGCACGCCGCATTCCTGACGGGCGGCGGCGTCTATAACTTCGCGGCCTCGATGGAATTCGTCCCGGTGCTTGCAGGAGTTGAGGATAAGCTGATCGAAAGCTTCCGCAATGGCGGCGGTGTTCCATACTCGGAATATCCGCGGTTTCATGAGGTGATGGCGGCCGAAAGCGCTCAGACGATCGTTGCGGCGCTCGAACCTCACATCATTCCGATCGTTCCCGGGCTGAAAGAAAAGCTCGAAGCGGGCATCGATGTACTCGACGTCGGCTGCGGCTCGGGCCGTGCGATGACGGTCCTCGCCGAGAAGTACCCGAACAGCCGCTTTGCCGGTTACGACTTTTCGGAGGAAGGCATCGCCCGGGCAAATGCAGATGCGAAGGCCAAGGGCCTTACGAACGTCCGGTTCGAGGTCCGCGACGCGGCCAACATCGGCGAGACCGAGGCGTACGACCTGATCACCTCGTTTGACGCGATCCACGACCAGGCCGACCCGGCGGGAATGCTCCGGAGCATCAATCAGGCCTTGAGGCCCGACGGAGTTTATCTGGTGCAGGACATCACGGGCTCGTCGCATCTCGAGAAGAACCTCGATCTGCCGGTCGCTCCGTGGCTTTACACAATTTCGTGTATGCACTGCATGACCGTCTCGCTCGCACAAGGCGGCGACGGGCTCGGGGCAATGTGGGGCGAGGAACTGGCTGAGCAGATGATGAAGGACGCCGGTTTCACAAACGTCCAGATCAACCACCTCGAACACGACGCAATGAACACGTATTACGTCGTGACGAAGTAAGAAGGTTTGCCACAGAGCTCACAGAGACCACGGAGAAAGGCCCGGCCGGAAGAAATGGTTGGACGTTTTATCCCAACCGTGATATTCGAACGACCTTACTCTGTACTCTCTGTGTCCTCTGTGGCTGATCTTCTTTCCGGGCGCATGTGGGGGAAGAGGATGACGTCGCGGATGGAATGTTTGTTTGTGAGGAGCATCGTCAGGCGGTCGATGCCGATGCCGATGCCGGCGGCGGGCGGCATGCCGTAACTCAAGGCACGGATGTAGTCTTCGTCGAGCACCATCGCCTCTTCGTCGCCGCTCTCGCGGGCCTTCATCTGGTCGGCAAAGCGGTCGTATTGCTCACGGGGATCGTTGAGCTCGGAAAACCCGTTTGCAACTTCCATCCCATTGATGAAAAGCTCGAACCGCTCGGCGATCTGCGGGTTCTCGGGCGAGGCCTTTGAGAGCGGCGAGATGGACTTCGGAAAATCAATGATAAACGTCGGCTGGATCAGCGTGTGCTCGACATCGGTTTCGAAACGCTCGAGCAATTCGGCGTCCGAAAGGACACCCTTGCTACCGCTCGGGTTTCCGCCTGTGACAGCCTCTGCCATCGAAAGGCGGCGAAAATTGCTGAAATCGATCGTCTTTCCCTCGTATTCGAGAACCAGCCCGCCCATTGCTTTCATGACGGATTGGCGGAGCAGTTCCTCGCAGAAGTCCATCATCCCGTTGACGTCCATGTAAGCACAGTAGAATTCGAGCATCGTGAACTCGGGGTTGTGCTTGTAGCTGATACCTTCGTTGCGGAAGTTGCGGTTGAGTTCGTAAACCTTTTCAAAGCCGCCGACGACCAAGCGCTTTAGATAAAGCTCGGGCGCGATGCGGGCGTAGAGGTCGATGTCGAGCGCATTGTGGTGCGTTACGAAAGGCTTCGCCGCGGCACCGGTCGCCTTTGGCGTGAGCATCGGCGTTTCGACCTCGATATAGCCATGGTCTTCAAGGAAATGGCGGATCGAAGATATCAGCTTTGCCCTACGTTCAAAGACCTCGCGGGTCGTCAGGCCATCGTGCTCGATCTGAAGGCTAGAGGCGATCAGATCGGCGTATCGCTGCCGTTGGCGGATCTCGGGGTCGGCAATGCCGTGCATCTTGTCCGGCATCGGGAGCATCGCCTTGGCGAGGAATTGCAGCTTCTCAACGTGGACCGAAAGCTCGCCCGTGTTCGTGATAAAAAGATACCCCTCGACACCGATGAAATCGCCGTGATCAAGGTAGCCGAAAACCTCCCACGCCTTGCCTTCTTCTTCGATCGCTTCGCCGGTCGCATTGCTGATCGCGACGGCGTCCTGCTTGCGGACGTACACCTGCAACCGCGAAATTCCGTCCGAAAGATGGACGAACGCGGCCTTGCCCATCACCCGCGGCGGAACGGCCATCCTGCCGGCGACGCGTACATTTCCGAGCGCCTTTAGCCGTTCATTGAGCGCGTCCTTCTTTTCCGCCGGCGGCCGTTCGCCCT
>CAZGLZ010000128.1:0-9562 GCA_964526245.1 uncultured Chloracidobacterium sp.
CCGACGAACGGTATGAAGAAAAAGCCTGCGGCGAAGGTGCCGAGAATGCTGCCGAGGGTCGAGAGGGCATACAGCCGCCCAACGATTCGGCCCGTGTTTTCGAGTGAGCCGAGCCGAAGTTTTGTTGCATAAGGAATGACGAACCCAAGAGCCACACTGGCCGGAGCGAAAAGCGTAAGCGATGCAAAAAGAGCCAAAAGCTCGAGCGGCAGCGTCGAGCGGGCGATAGAGCCGAGAAAGACGCTTTTGACCAGGATCGTGAGCGAGACAAGCCCGCCTGCGATAAAGATCGCTGCCGAAAGCACGCGAAGTTGCGGCCGCCGGTCGGCCATCCGCCCGCCGAGCCAATAACCCAAACTCAAAGCTCCTAGAATTACGCCAATAAGGCTTGTCCAGATATAGGTCGAAGAACCGAGGTATGGAGCCACGATCCTTGCCCCGACGATCTCATAGGACATCACGAGTGCTCCGCAGATGAATACTGCGGCCTCGAGCAAAAAAGGCCGAATTGTCGTAGTTTCTGTGTCTTCCGGCATAGGAAAAGCCCCGTTCGGAGAGTTTCGCACACTCCCGGACGGGGCAGAAAACGTGTGACTAACGATCAGTTAGCCGATGCTGTTTTTTTTTCACCGGTGTCGTAAATGAACGTCAGCCAATCGGCACCGAATGGAGCCGGGCGTTCGGCCATGATGACCTTAAAGAACTCTTCCTGCAGCTTGGCGGTGATCTCTCCGCGTTTGCCGGAGCCGACAGTTATGCGGTCAACCGAACGGATCGGCGTGATCTCAGCGGCAGTGCCGGTGAAGAAAAGCTCATCCGCAAGATAAAGTGCGGCACGCTGAATGGTCGTTTCAACTACCTCGATGCCGAGTTCGCGGGCGATCTGGATGACCGAATCGCGGGTGATGCCGGGAAGGATCGAAGCTCCGAGCGGCGGCGTGATCAGCTTGCCGCCATTTACGAGGAAAAGATTCTCGCCCGAGCCTTCGGAGACATAACCGCGGTCATCAAGAGCGATGCCCTCGGAGAATCCGCCGAGAAGAGCCTCCATCTTGATGAGCTGCGAATTCATATAATTCGCACCGGCTTTGGCCATTGCCGGCATTGAATTTGAGGTGATTCGCGTCCAGCTTGAGACACAGACGTCGATGCCGTTCTCTAAGGCTTCCTCGCCGAGATACTTGCCCCATTGCCAGGCCGCAATGTAGGTATCGACCGGGTTCGGGAACGGGTTTACGCCAAATGCGGGCTTCGCTTCATCAAGGCTTCGGAAAATGACCGGACGAATATAGCATTCATCAAGTTCGCTGGTTCGGATGAGCTCGGTCGTGGCGTCGCAAAGATCCTGACGGCCGTATTTCTGATCCATCCGGTAGATCTTGGCCGAATTGAGCAGCCGCTGCATGTGCTCCGTAAGGCGAAACACTGCCGAGCCCTTGGTAGTGTTGTAGCAACGAATGCCTTCAAAAACGCTCGAGCCGTAATGCACAACGTGAGACATTACGTGGATACGGGCATCGTCCCAATCGATCAGTTCACCGTTCTTCCAAACCTTTCCTGCGATCTTCATTGTAGCTACGTCTTTTCCTGCCATGTATTAAAAATTGCTCCTATATCGGTATGAATTTTGGTTGGCACAAGGCCGCGAACTTGCGGACGATCTGTGAGGCTCGAAAGGTTCGACCGCGAAACTTAAGTTTAATTTATCGCCCTACGAATGGCAAACATCACAAAAAGTTATCGAGCAATAACTCCGTTTTATCATCCATAGATAAGGGAACATCAAAACGAAAAAGGGCCACCTGGTGCGGGTAGCCCTTCCGAGTGTTTTCACGACGCGGAACGTCAATAAAAACTTATCCGCGGAGCCGTGTCGGCAAGCCGTGATGAGAAGATATTGCCTCCGACGTCCGCCTCTATGGTGAACGGCTGATCGCCGGTACCGGCAAGCCCGACCGGGACCGAGAACTCGACCTCCTGTACCCCGGGCTCGACCGGTCTCGCACTACTCAAAATGTTACCGCCGATCACAACGAAACTCCCTATCCTGAGATTTATGGCTGTTTGCGAAACGCCAAACATTCCTGTGACGCGCACCCGGAACCTGGAAGGAACCAATTTGCCGCCTCGGAGTTGAACGGTTCGGATGCCGAAGGGTTCGAATGTCGGTACGCGGTTCGTAACGTTGCGAACCTGTGCTCGGCCACCGGGGCCGATATTGTCAAAGGCGAAGACATCCGGCCGTGTCGGAACGATCGTGACCTTGCCACGAAAAAGCACCCCATTATTATTGACCACGATCGGGTACTCGGTTCCGGCTGCGATGGCCGCCAGTCCGCGCGGTACTACGAAGAGGATCTGACGTTGGCTTACCGACTTAATGCCGGCTGACGCTCCACCGATCGTGACCGTAACACCGCTTAGCTCCATCGGAAGTTGCGGGCTACGTAGCAGGGAACCGACGGCCGTTCGGGCAACCACGGGCTGATCGATCGCGGCATTGTAATCCAGATATGCGAGCATTCCCGGAGCAATGCCGACAACTGCCGGCGGTGATACCGGAGTCGGGCTCGGAGTAGGCGTCGGGCTGCCGGTCGGACTCGGGCTCGGACTCGGCGTTGGGGTCGGAGTCGGAGTCGGAGTCGGTGTCGCCGTCGGGCTGGGAAGCGGCGTCGGCGTTACCGACCGCCTAGATGCACCGGTCGCAAAGCTGATGGTAGCAACCGTCGTGTTGTTAACCGGCGGCAAGTAAAGATAATAAACCTCCGACCCTGCGTCCGGATTTCCCGTTCCCAACTCGGTTAGAGCGAGGTTGAACGCAATACGGTCTGAGGTATTGCTCGGGAATGGTTGAGTTGAAGCGAGAAACGACTGCGAAAGTGGGAACAAGCTCAAACGGGTAAAAGTCGCATCGTTTGCCGGAACGTTGATCGGATAGCGATAGATCTGCACTGGACGGTCATCGATCGGGTTCAGGCCGTCATCCTCGTTCGTCGGGATCGTTCCGTTAGGAGCGATGTTCATCCTGGTCTGCAAAACTAGAGTTTGGGCTACGCCGCCGCCGTCGTAATCGGAGAATCCAACGTAGCGTTGTACGTCGCCGCCGAAGGCTTCGCTGTCGGCCGTGCTTCGCGGAAGAACTCGGCGGAAGTTATTTGTGGTTACGTTATATAAAAAGGTCGCGAAAGCTGTCTGGTTCGCTCCGCTATGCTCGTTCGCGAGATCGGCGTAAGAATCAAATGCCACGAAGTTCCCGTCACGGCTCATACGCCGGCCGAGATCGAGCACGTTCACTACGTCGCCGGGATTCGTAGGCGTTGTCGTTGTGACTTGCCGCTTGAGCGTCCCGGGCCCGCCCGACGGGGCGAGGTCGGAAATGAAGATCTCCTCGTTCCTACTTGTGGACGGATTGGTTCCGCCCGTCATTCCAATGATCGGGTTGTCACCGGTACTCGCAAAGACGACGCGCGAGCCGTCCCCGGAGATCGTGACATTCTTATTATAGATCGGATCGAATATCGGCCCGCGAGGCGTTTCGGTGATCTGGCAAAGTGTTCCTCCATTGCCCGCAACACAAACCGGGTTGCCGAACGATGCCTTTCCGCTGCCCGCGTTTGCCTTGCTGCCGCCCGAGCGTTCAAATGTGAACACCTCGTCGTTGTCGTCGTCCGGAAAACTATTGCGCCCCGCAACAAGGTCTCGTGTTGAAATGAATGCGATCACCGATCCGTCGTCGCTAATGCTTACGTCGTGATTGTCGTCTGCAACGAACGCACCGGTAGTCGGAGTTCCCGGAACAGGAAGTCGGCTCGGCGGCGTGTTTGTGACACGAGTGAAGGTTCCGTTCGAAAGGTCGACGAACGGTATCTCCTCTCCGGTCCGAAGGTTTGCCGGGGCATACGCCGGGATCTCATAGAGCCAGATCTCAAGGTTGCCGTCATCCTGCAAAGGATTGTAAGGCGGAGTCGGGGTCGGGCTCGGCGTTGGAGTTGGTGAGGCCGTCGGTGAAGGCGTTGGCGTCGGGGTCGTGTAAATGTTTCCGTCAAAATCACCCGGATTCGTTGCGTCCGGCGTGGCCGGGGTTGAGGTCGTCGCGTTCGACCCAAATGCGATCCAACGTCCATCGTTGCTGATAACCGGGCGGATGTTCGCGATCTCGACACGGACATTATCGAACGTTGCGGTTTGGTTCGCGTTGAAAAGCACGCTCTTGGTGTTCGTGATCTGGAAGATCTGCCGTTGGGCATAATCGTAGAGGAAGATCTCGCGATTACCGTCGGCATTTCGCGGGTTCACCGTCGCTAGGTCGCCATTCGATTCGAATACGATAAAACGGCCATCGCCGCTGATGCCGCCCGCGTACGATTGCGCGAACGAATCGGTGAACTGACCGATGACCGAATCGACCTGGCCCGAGATCACGGAATAAAAAGCAAAAAATGAGAGGCTTAAAATGCCAAGAATGACGCGAAGTTTCACTAACTCCTCCAACGGGCGGCCATCCGCCTAAACAAAGTAAATAAACGCAATTCGAAATCCGATAAACAAACTTCACATTTTAGGCTCTGAGCGGCCATTCTGCAAGCAGATGGAGAACCGCGAGCCGTCGGTAAATCCTGTAAAACGGGTTTTCGATGCTTAAAGTGCTGCTTTAGGTTGTAATTCCAAATACTCGCAGGTTGAATTACTATCTATGTGCCGCACTGCGGCGATCCTTTTATGGCCGAATATGCTCGAAAGTTCATGATAGTTGCCGGAGAAGCCTCGGGCGATCGTCATGCAGCCCGCGTCGTGGAGGAGCTCCGCGAGCTTTTTCCGGAGACAGAATTTTTCGGAGCCGCCGGTCCAAAGATGCGAGAGGCGGGCGTTCGCGATGTTGTCCGTTCGGACGATCTTTCTATCGTTGGCCTGATCGAGATCGCAAAGGCACTTCCGATGTTCCTTCGAGCCCGGAAGGATCTACTCGAGGCAGCGCGATTGGAGGAACCGGATGTCGCGATCCTCGTCGATTTTCCCGACTTCAACTTAAAACTCGCCAAGTCTCTGAAAAGGCAGGGTATTCGCGTCGTTTATTACGTCTCGCCACAGATCTGGGCATGGAGGGCATACCGGATAAGGTCGATACGGCAATATGTCGACCTGCTTTTGACCATCCTGCCGTTCGAGAAAGGCTGGTACGCCGAACGCGGCATTGACCACGTCGAGTACGTAGGCAATCCGCTCGCCCGCGAAGTGCATGCGACCGAAGAGAGGCCCGACTTCTGCCGCCGTAACGGCCTCGACCCGGAGCGGCCCATCGTCGCGCTATTGCCGGGAAGCAGGCACAAAGAGATCGTACGGATACTGCCGGAACTCTTGAAGACAGCGGCGCGAATGTTGAGGGAGAATGGCGAGATCCAGTTCGTTATTGCCTTCGCGTTCGAACGGCATCGAAGCGAACTCGAAACGGCAATAGGATTGCTCGATGAGAGCGAACGTGCCGTGCTGAATGGTATTCGTTCGGTTTTCGGCGATACCTACAATGCACTCAATGCCGCTGATGTAGCGGCAGTGACGAGCGGCACGGCAACACTTGAAACGGGAATTATCGGAACCCCGATGGCTATCGTTTACAAGTCGTCGGCGATCAATTATAAGCTGCTTCGGCCGCTCATTCGCGTTGAACATTTTGGGTTGATCAACCTGATCGCGGAGCGGCGGATCGCCGCCGAGCTGATCCAGGATGACTTTACTCCTGAAAGCCTTTCGGCGGAGCTTTTCCGGTTGCTTTCTCCGGAGGTCAATGAAAAGGTGCGGAAGGAGTTAAAGGCTGCGGCAGACAAACTTGGCCACGGCGGAGCTGCCAAGCGTGCCGCCGCGGCCATTCAAAGACTTCTCAATAAAAATAACTGATCACGGCTTGCCTTGAAGCTCAGCGACCTTTTTCTCGTCGGCTTCCGCCAATTGGATCTTGTTCTGCTCCCGATACATCCGCGAACGGGCGACGTATGCGTTTACGAGTTTCGGGTTCGTCTCGATAGCCTTTGTCAGGTCGGCGATCGCGCCCGCATCATCACTCAACATGTAATTCGTGATCGCACGGTTTAGGTAGCAGTCCGCCAGCATCATCTTATTGGCCGGGTTCGAGTCGATGTACTTTGTATAATCGACCTTTGCCATCTGGAAGTCCTGTTTTTGCGAGAAATAGACCCCGCGATTGTAATATGCGGTCGAATCGGCCGGGTTAAGTTCGATGACCTTGGAAAGGTCTTCGATCGCTTTCGCAAAGTCCTGCTTCGTTCCGTTGGCTATACCGCGGCCTTCGTAGGCGGCAACATAGGCCGGATCCAAAGAAATGGCTTTCGTATAGTCGGCGATAGCTTCATCGAACCGCTTAAGATCGCTGTAAAGGTTTCCCCGGTTGGTAAAGAACCGGGCATTTGCCGGATTCAGCTCGATGGCTTTTGCATAATCGGCCATCGACGCGTCATTTTTCCCAAGCCTGTGGTTCGCGATCGCACGATTGTTGTAGCCATCGGCGAGGTTCGTCTGTCCGGTCATCTTGGCACCGAGGTAGTTGTCGTAGGCCGCAACGGCCTCCTTGAACTGGCCCTTGAGTTGATAGGCAAGTCCGAGATTGTAGTGGTTCTCGGCGTCTTTCGGTTTATCTTTGACGGCCTTTGAATAGAGCTTTATCTGGCAGTCGTAATCGGTATCGGCACAGGGTTGGGCCGGTGCCTGAGGTGTTTGGCCAATTGCCGTCGCGGCAAGGATTGTGAGGGCCGCTGTAATCAAAATTGATCTCATTGATCTTCGTTTCCTTCCTTAATTTTCTCGAGTGCCTTTTTGAGGTCCCGTACTTCTTTCTTGAGCCGTTCAAGGCCCTTTACGTGGGCGTTTTGTCGTTTATATTCGTCAAGCGGCTGGATGGGCGTGCCCCACCAGACACCCGGCCGGACGATCTTTCCCGGGAGAACTCCGGCCTGTGAGCCGATCACCGCACCGCTTTGCACGCGGACGTGGTCGCCGAAGCCGACCTGGCCGCCGATGACGCAATCGTCCTCGATGGTAACGCTGCCGGAGATACCGGTTTGGGCGGCGATGACGCATCGCCTACCGATCTGGACGTTGTGGCCGACCTGGACGAGGTTATCGATCTTCGTCCCTTCGCCGATGCGTGTTTCACCGAGAGCTCCGCGGTCGATGCAGGTATTCGGCCCGATCTCAACATCGTTTTCGATCACGGCCGTCCCGATCTGCGGGAACTTCTGATATTCGCCGCTTTCGCCGCGTACGTATCCGAAGCCATCGGCTCCTACCACGACGCCGGCATGGAGTATCACACGATCGCCAAGCGTTGAGCCGTCTTCGACGAATACGTTCGGGTGGAGCACGCAATCACTTCCAATAGCGACGCCATCACCGACCTTGGCCCCTGCCCGAAGTTGAGTCCCGCTACCGATCGTGCTCCGCTCGCCGACGCAGCAAAAGGCTCCGATAAAGACACCCTCGCCGATCTTCGCATCCTGAGCGATGACCGCGCTCGGGTGTACCTCGGCTTTGAGTTGCTTGGGCGGGTGCAGCCGGGCGGCGACGCGGGCAAATGCCAGTTTCGGGTTACGGACTGCAATAATGCTTTCGGCACCCGAAACTTCGTCAAAATCCTCGCCAACGATCACACAGCCGGCAGTTGTTTTAAGCTCACCGGGATCGCCCTGTATAAAGGCGATCTCTCGCGGACCGGCAGAGACGATATCTGCCGCCGCGTTCACTTCAACATCGCCGTTGCCAAAAAGACGGCCTCCGATGAATTCCGCGATCTCACGTGCTCTCATCGGTTCAAAAATAGCTGTTTTTGCAGGATTTGTCAGGCGGCTCGCTCCGCAATATCGATAGCAGACTGCAGAAAGAACTCGATGCCCTGGATATCGACCATGCCATCCGATTCCATCCGCCGCAGGACGGCAGCCGATTCGCTGTCCAAGAAGGAAAGATCTGCAAGATCGATCGTAACCTCTCTTTCGCCGGAAGAACGAGTTTCGCGAACTAGCTTTTCGAGAAGATTTGCATCCTCAAGATACATGTCGCCCTCAACACGGTAGAAAACGCGTCCGTCGGATTCGATCTGGTTTATCTGGGTCGGCATCGTTGAGCGTTAGATGCACATTCTACGCTAAAGTTCGCAAAATGTTGCAAGGGGCGAGAGCATTTTCGGAACTTCAGCCGTTCCGGCTTTCTAAGCTGTTATTCCGCGGGCCGCGAGCCGGACGGGTCGCGAAAAAGACGCCGCCGAAGACAAGCACCGCCGCAACGATGAATTTTAGGTCGATCATCTCGCTCAAAAAGAGCACGGCAAGCAAAAAGCCGATCAACGGCTGCAGATAGATATAAACGGCAACAACCGAAGGGTCGACTTTTGAGATGGCAAAGGCATTGAGCAAATAAGGGCCGGCCGTCGCAACGACGGCGATGTAAAGCACGAGCCACCAGATAAGCGGCTGAATCTCAGCGATATTTACAGACGAGATCGACCATGCGCCTAGCGGAACGCAGACGGCGGCAGCGAAGATAAAGACCCACATCATCGAGCGAAACGCGCCGTTGCGAGTTATCACCTCCTTTGACGTCGCTACGTAGATCCCGTACGAGAACGAATTGAGGATAATAAGGAAATCGCCGAGCGTTGTTTCGGATGAGAACGAGGCGTTGCGTGGATCGATGAGAATTATCACCCCTGCTGCGGCAAAGACTACGCCAAGTGACTTGGTCCATCGAAGCCGTTCGCTACCGATCGCGGCTCCGATGACGATCGTGAAGATCGGGATGGTAACGGCCAGAAGGGAAGTGTTCGAGGCCTTTGTCAGCGACAAGCCGCCGATGAAAAGAAGCTGGTTAAATGTTACGCCAAATAGGCTTAGCACCGCCAGCCGGACGTAATCCGACCGCTCCTGAAGCCAGATGCGTTGCCGGTAGAACTGAACCGCAAAGAGTATCAACGCCGTGATCCCAACTCGAAACCCGACAAGAGCCACTGCCGGCAGAACAGCAAGGACAACCTTACCGATAACCGGCAACGAACCGAAAAAGGTTTGAACGGCAAGAAGAGCTGCATGCGGGGTAAGGTCTGGTTTGTCGCTCTCGGTTTCCACGTTCGATCGGTTTCGCACAATCTTAACTTCCTGCTGAAACAAAAAAACCGTACGCGTACTCGGCGTCTTGCCGGCCGCGTACGGACTTCTCCCACTCTAAGAAAACTACAACAGCATCATTGCCGGGGTTTCAAGCATTTGCTTGAAGGTCTGGAGGAACTTCGCTCCGGTTGCTCCGTCAACAACGCGATGGTCGCAGGACATCGTTACGTGCATGATGTTTCGGACGGTGACCTCGCTATTGCGAACGACCGGTGTTGGCGTTGACGCTCCAACGGCGATGATCGCGGCCTCGGGCGGATTAATGATCGCCGTGAATTCCTTGATGCCCATCATGCCTAGGTTACTGATGCTGAATGTTGCTCCGGTGTATTCCTCGGGCTGAAGTTTCCGGGCCTTTGCCTTGGCGGCGAGGTCCTTTATTTCAGCCGAGA
>CAZGLZ010000129.1:0-9485 GCA_964526245.1 uncultured Chloracidobacterium sp.
ACTTTGAGCCGCTGACCTTTGAGGATGTGATGAACATCGTCGATGTCGAGCGGCCGGAGGGCGTTATCGTGCAATTCGGCGGGCAGACGCCGCTCAATCTTGCCGACAAGCTTCACGCCGCGGGTGTTCCGATCATCGGGACCTCGCCGGATTCGATCGACCTTGCAGAAGACCGGAAGAGGTTCTCGGCATTGCTGAAAGAACTGAACATTCCGCAGCCGCCGAACGGAACGGCGACCTCGCCGGAAGAAGCGAAAGAGATAGCGGCCGAGATCGGCTATCCGGTCGTCGTCCGGCCGAGCTTCGTGCTTGGCGGGCGGGCGATGGCCATCGTTTACGACGAATCCTCGCTTGATGAATACATGCGGACGGCGGTCGATGCCTCGCCGGAGAAGCCGATACTGATCGATAAATTTCTGGAGCGGGCGGGCGAGATCGACGTGGATGCTTTGGCCGACGAAACGGCGGTCGTCATCGCCGGGATTCAGGAGCACATCGAAGAGGCGGGCATCCACTCGGGCGATTCGTCAAGCGTTCTGCCGCCGCAGAAGATCGCGGTCGAACATCTGGAGACCATACAGCATTACACGAAATTGCTTGCCAGGGGCCTGAATGTAAAGGGCTTGATGAATATCCAGTACGCCGTTCAAAGCGATCGCGTCTATGTTCTGGAGGTCAACCCGCGAGCCTCGCGGACGGTACCGTTCGTGGCGAAAGCGACCGGTGTGCCGATCGCAAAGATCGCATCGCTCGTTATGGCGGGAGCAAAAACGCTTGCGGAATTCGGCCTGCCGGATGTGCTTGCGGTGCCGCAGGTGTTTGTGAAATCGCCGGTGTTTCCGTTCAAGAAATTCGCGGGTGTCGATCCGATCCTCGGGCCGGAAATGCACTCGACCGGCGAGGTTATGGGCGTCGGGGCGACATTTGGCGAGGCATACGGCAAGGCGATGGAAGGTGCGGGAGTCAGTTTGCCGCTCGGAGCGGGGACACTCTTGTCCCCAACGGGCGATGCTTCATCGACCGTCAATCGCGCTGGCATTGGTTTCGCCGGAGGAACCGGCGATGCGGACAAGAGTGTCCGCGCTCCAAAAGCGTTCATATCGGTGACGAACGCCGATAAGGGGCAGGCGGTCGTGCTTGCACGCCGGTTGAACAAGCTCGGGTTCAAGCTGGTGGCAACACACGGAACCGCGATCAGGCTTCGCGAAGTCGGTTTGGAATGCGAGGACGTTTTCAAGGTGAACGAGGGCCGGCCGAACATCGCCGACCTGATCCGCCAGGGCGAGATCTCGCTGATCATCAACACGCCGCTCGGCAAGACCTCACGCTACGACGAACAGGCCATCCGCAAGGCCGCACTCCAATTCAACGTCCCTTGCGTAACGACCATCACCGGCGCCGAAGCACTGGTCGAAGCCATCGCGACGAAAACGTCACAAACACAGGTTACTGTCCGCAGTCTTCAAGAGATCCACAGGTCCAGGACGGAACTGAAGGCTGCATAGCTGATTTGTCGAACGAGCACCCAATGACTCGCGTGCGAATGCGAACAACACGTCTTGAAAAGTCAATTTCCGAATTGGCCGCGTTTCTCGAAACGAACGGTAACGGCTTTTGGGCGAAGCAATTACTGGAAATCAAGGACCGCCTAAAGGATCGGTCGAATCTGAGTACGTCGAGAACAGAATTGGATTCTTTTTTCGGCGGAATGGGATCTCTGAACGACGTTGCTTTTGGAGACGAAGAACTTAACTCAGAGTTTGGTAAGTTATGTGATCGAGTTTTCAGGGAGAATCGACTCGTTGGTGCCGGTTTCTTTACACGTCTAAGGTGGAGAGCATACGAACTCGCTCAACCTGCTGATCTACCCCCGAGAATAAGAAACGGCTTCGCCCCGTAACTTTAGAGAAGTATCGAGAACCCTTCCTGCTCAAAATGTCGGTCGTGGGTGAGGATCTCCTGGATGCCCATTTCCCGGCAGACATTCATCGAGATGCAATCGGTCAGGCTGTAGCCTTTGTCCAATCTCGATTCGTATAAGGAGAGGGCATCAAGAAATCCAGTTTCGGTTCGTGACACAACTTCGACTCTTACATCGAGCAGTATCTCACGAACAAAAGCGGCGACCTTGCGTCGCTTCAATTCACCATGTTCCGCATAAAAATTGAGCAACTCGATAAGGACGTCATCTGTCGTGACCAGATCGACATCCGCAACAGCAATTTCGGTCTCGACCGACCGCGAATGCCACTGGTCTTTTGGATTGATCAAGGCGATCAGGTGGAGAGTGTCAGCAAAGATCCGGGTCATTTCTTCGGAGCCCCATAAAGATAATGATCCAGATTCACCGACGCATCGCTCGGAACCTCGTCCCATTCATCATCGGGTATGTCCTTCAAATGCTTTTGCCAAATGTCCCAAAGCGTCCGCCTTTTGGGTTCTAGCGATGCGACGAACTCGAGCACTTTCTCCTGCTGCTCCGGTGACAAGGATTTGACCCTTTCGACAAGTGTTTTCTCGGTCTCGGTTTGCATATGTTACCCGCCCGGAATTTTAACATAACGGCCAAAGCAAATGAATAAATTTCTACGAAGCGAAGCGGCAACCACAGTTTCTTGACCTAGTTCTTCATTTACATTAACTTTACGTGAAGTTATTTTCTCTCTATCATTTACAATCAAACAATGAATGAAAACCAAGACCGCGAGATCATTGGCGGGCATCTGCTTGTGATCGGCGGGGCAGAGGATAAGTATAACGAACGGCGGATACTCAAGAAGTTTCTTGAGCTCGCGGGCGGCGACAAGGCCGAGGTGCTGATCGTTCCGGTCGCTTCGGATTATCCGGAGTTTGCTGCGGATGTTTACACGCAGGCGTTCCGGAACCTTGGTATCGCAAATCCGCGTGTGCTGCGGGCAACCTCGCGGCAAGAGGTCTTTCAGGCCGATCCTGAGGAGTTGCTCGGCGGCGTTACGGGTGTTTTCATGACGGGCGGCGACCAGATGCGTCTGGTCTCGCTGCTTGGTGGAACCAAAGTAGCCGAGAAACTGCGAAAGATGGTTCGCGAAACGCCGCTTGTGCTTGCCGGGACGAGTGCCGGTGCGGCCGGGATGAGCACCTCGATGATCGTCCGCGGCGAAGCGACCTCGCATCCGCACAAGGGAGCTGTGCAGCTCTCGCCGGGGCTCGGTTTTTTGAAGAACATCATCATCGACCAGCACTTCACCGAACGCGGCCGCATCAGCCGGCTGATCACGGCAGTCTCTTACAACCCTTACAATCTCGGGGTTGGCATCGATGAAAATACTGCGATCATCCTCGACGGCAAGGGCGTGCTCGAGGTCGTTGGCAAAGGCTCGGTGACCGTTGTTGACGGCTCGACGATCTCATATAACGAGATAGCCGAGGTCGCCGAGCACGAGTCGTTCAGCGTCTGCGGCGTGCAGATGCACATCCTTCGCGACGGGCTTGTTTACGATTATCTCGACCGCCATCCGCTCCAGCCGAAGCAGGAGTTCCTCCTGCCAGATCTCGGTTAGCTGAAGAAATTTTACAGGATCAACAGGATAGATAGGATGGTCAAGGATGTTTTGAGGTTGTGGGCTATCCTGAGTATCCTGTACATCCTGTTCAAGACAACGATATGGATATTCTAGAAATTCGAACACTTCGGGGGCCGAATTATTGGAGCGGCTATTGGAAGAAGCTGATCATAATGCGGCTCGACATCGGCGGGTACGAGGATCTGCCCTCGGACAAGCTCGATGGCTTCTATGGCCGTATGAACGAAGTGATGCCGTCGCTCCTGACGCACGGCTGCAGCTATGGCGAAGAGGGCGGATTTCTGCGTCGGGTGCAGGAAGGGACGTGGGCCGGGCACATCATCGAGCACTTCGCACTTGAACTTCAGACGCTCGCCGGAATGGACACCGGCTACGGGCGGACGCGAGAGACCGGCGAACGCGGCATATACAACGTCGTTTTCAGCTATCACGAGGAAGAGGTCGGCCGATATGCGGCACGTGCCTCGGTCCGGCTCTTTTTGGGATTGGCCGAGGGCAAGCCGACGGACGAGATCAAGGCCGAGGTTGCCGATGACATTCAGCGGATGCGTGAGATCCGCGAGGAGGTCCGCTTTGGGCCTTCGACCGGTTCGCTGGTCGAGGAGGCCGAGAGCCGCGGCATTCCGTACATCAGGCTCAATGACCAGTCGCTCGTTCAACTCGGCTACGGCGTTCACCAAAAGCGAATTCAGGCGACGACCACCGCCAATACGAACATGATCGCAGTCGATATCGCCGGAAACAAGCACGCTACCAAGACGCTGCTCGGCGACATGGGCATTCCGGTCCCGAAAGGATATCGCATCCGCGAAGAAGAAGAGCTTGAGGCAACGCTTGAGCGCGTCGGTTTTCCGGTCGTCATCAAACCGCTTGACGGCAACCACGGCAAAGGTGCGACGGTCGGTGTGAAGTCGATCGAGGAAGCACAGGTTGCCTGGGAGAAGGCGAAGGAATACTCCCGGTGGGTGATCGTTGAAAAGCAGCTTGTAGGAGCAGATTTCCGTGCTTTGGTGGTTAATAACCGCCTTATTGCAGTCGCTAAACGCGTTCCTGCTCATGTTGTCGGAGACGGCAAGCAGACGATCCAGGAGCTGATCGACGAAACGAATGCCGACCCTCGGCGAGGATACGGCCATGAGAACGTGCTGACCGAAATAGACATCGACAGCCAGACGATGCGGTGCATCAAGAATGCCGGTTATGAGCTCGAAAGCGTTTTGCCGAAAGGCGAGGTGCTTTATCTTAAGACCACCGCGAATATTTCGACCGGAGGAACGGCGATCGATGTAACGGACGAGGTGCATCCGGAGAACGTCTTTCTATTCGAACGAATCGCAAGGATCATCGGGCTTGACGTCGCCGGCGTTGACATCATCGCAGAGAACGTCAGCGAACCGCTGCACGCAAGCGGCGGAGGCATCATCGAGGTCAATGCCGCTCCGGGCTTCCGCATGCACCTTGCACCGAGCGAGGGCATCGGCCGGAACGTGGCAGAGCACGTCATCGATATGCTCTTTCCGCCGGGTTCCCAGAGCCGCATCCCGATCTTTTCGATCACCGGAACGAACGGAAAGACAACGACAACCCGCCTGATCGCACATATCCTGAAAGGTACCGGGCGAACGGTCGGTTTTACGACGACCGATGGAACCTACATCCAGAATCAGCAGATCGTCCGCGGAGATAACACAGGCCCCGTGTCGGCACAGCTCGTGCTGAAAGACCCGACAGTTGACGTCGCCGTGCTTGAGACCGCACGAGGCGGGATCATCCGCTCGGGGCTTGGCTTTGACCATTGCGACATCGGCGTAGTGCTCAACGTTGCCGCCGATCACCTCGGGATGAAGGACGTAAACACGCTCGAAGACCTTGCTCGGGTGAAGTCGGTCGTGCCGCGTGCGGTTAGCAAGTCGGGCTTTGCCGTGCTCAATGCCGAAGACCCGCTGGTCTATAAAATGAAGGAGCTGGTCGATGGAAAGGTCGTCTGCTTTTCAATGGACGAGAACAACCCGACCATCAAGCGGCGAGCGGAGCGTGGACGCGTTTCGTGCGTTTATGAGAACGGCTACGTGACCATCCTGAAAGGCAAATGGAAGGTCCGGGTCGAAAAGGCAACGAACATCCCGCTTACATACGGCGGACGTGCCGAATTCATGGTCCAGAACGTGCTGGCGGCGACCTTGGCGTGTTTTGTCCACGGCGTTTCGATCGAGGACATCCGCGTTGGGCTGACGACGTTCAATGCCGGTACGGCACAGACGCCCGGAAGGCTCAACTTCACCGAGGTCGGCCACGTCACCGTCCTGATGGACTACGCACACAACCCGGCTGGCTTCCAGGGCCTGACGAAGTTCATCTCATGGCTCCCGAACAAGTACCGGACGGTCGTGATGAACGTCCCGGGCGACCGCCGTGACGAGGACATCCGCGAGATGGGCGAGATCGCGGGAAATAACTTTGACCGCATCGTCATTCGTGCCGGAAATTACCTTCGCGGGCGAGAGGCTGTGGACATCGCGGCACTCATTCAGGAAGGCATTGCCAGGAGCGAAGGCGAACCGCAGGTCCGTGTCATTCCAGATAGCCGCGATGCGATCCACCACGCCATTAAGAACGGCCGCAAGGGCGAACTAGTCGTCACGCTAGCCGATGTTGTGCCGGACGACATCGGATATGTTCAGGAGATAAGGGACAGGATTCTGGAGGAGCAGTCAGAACATCACTAGAATGTTGATCATTTTGGAGTAAAGAAATGAAGTTGACATTGCCACGATCTATACTCTTTGCAAGCGTTCTTTTTTTGGTTTCTGCATGTAACTTGTCAAAGAGCTTTGTGGTTAATGCTCCGGTCAAGACAGCAGAAATCGCAAATAAATCGTCCGACAAATCTGAATGGGAAATTTCTGCTCTCCCCGAAGGCTTATTCAATCCGATCGTTGTCTTTGGCAAGAAAGGTGAGATCGTTCTTGTGAGCGGCAGCGGCATCCACCGCTCAGATGATGAGGGCAAAACGTGGAGTGTCATAAGATCCGGCAAGGGCTATAGAAATTGCTCAAGAGACGGAGGGAAAACATATTCAGCAGATTGCGACGGCGGTGGAACCGTAAAACTAGAAGATATGGATCTGTCGGATGCAACCTCCATAGACGTGGCTGTGCTGACGGATGATGATCGAGTGATATTTCTTACAGTTTATGAGCACACAGCTGGCGTATGGAGCGTCCCTCTGCGGAACACTCAAAATGCGTGGTACGTACTAGATTTTACATACAAAGTCGATGATGAGGAGACGGTCTATGGTATTCGTCACGATATGTTTTCGCTCGGAAATCGCGTTGTTGCATCTGCGTATATGCCGCCGGATGAGCGCATGATCGTGAGCTCCGATGATGGCGGAAAGACCTGGCACCGCTTTTATGCCGACAAGACACGTGAGTTTCATTTTATCGACGATAAGACGGGTTTTCTGCTTGGCGATGATATTAGAAAGACTACCGATGGCGGTGCATCTTGGTCGAAAGTGGCCGATATGCCGAAGGTAATAGCGGAATTTGAAAAAAATGATAAGGAAGACGATCTCAGCGTCGTAGTTTCGATGAGTTTTGCCGATGAGAAAAAGGGGTATATGGTCGGCTCAAAAGGATTTCTGATCGTAACAAACGATGGCGGGAAAACCTGGGAAAGAAAAAATTCCGGCACCGCGAATGACCTTTGGGGAGTAAAAGCGCTTGACGAAAATCACGCATGGACAGTCGGCAGCAACGGTGTTGTTCTTGAAACCACAGACGGCGGCTCTAACTGGAATAAAGTGGACCTAGGACTTGAAGACACAATGTACTCGGGTCTTTACGAGAGCAATTTGTTCATAGACAAGAAGCGACGAACAGTATGGATAATTAAGGACGGGAATATATATAAGAAAACGGTCAGTTGATCTTTTTTCAAGAATGGACAGAGAATTTTGATCGTTAAAGCCGATTAACTAATAAAGGCTATGGCCAAGCGAAGCTGGGTCATAGGCTTTTTAATTTGTAGATATCGGTATGTATTTCCCCATCGGGCGTTATAAAGCCGCGGTACATACCTTCGGAGTTGAAGGGAAGCGTGACGTTGCCGTGGGTATCGACGGCGATGAGGCCGCCTTCGCCGCTTATTTCGGTGAGCCGTTCGATGGTCTCCCGGGCGGCGTCTTCGAGCGAAAGGCCTTTATACCGCATCCGTGCCGAAACGTCGTAGGCCGAAACGCCAAGCATGAAATACTCACCGTGGCCGGTGCATGAAACGGCACAGAGGTCGTCGGCATAGGTCCCCGCACCGATCAGCGGAGTGTCTCCGATGCGGCCGAATTTCTTGTTCGTCATTCCGCCAGTTGAGGTCGCAGCGGCAAGCGAGCCATTCTTGTCGCATGCAACGGCTCCGACAGTTCCTCGCGATTTGGGATTGCGGAATTCGGAATTCGGATTGTCCGTCGAACCGGAAGCCGCCGTTGCCTCACCTGCTCCGCGTCTCGGCGTCTCTGCGGTGAAATGATCAAGCTGGACGCGTCCATCCGCGATGGCGTCCTGCAGTTGGAGCCAACGGTGCTCGGTGAAAAAATACTCGTCGGGTGCCACTTCGGCATGCACCTCGGCGGCAAATTGGTTCGCTCCCTCGCCGGCAAGCAGGACGTGGCCGGTCCGCTCCATCACCTCGCGGGCGAGCCTGATCGGGTTCCTGACGTTGCGGACAAAGGCGACCGCCCCTGCCTTCAGAGTGCGGCCGTCCATTAGTGCCGCGTCCATTTCGTTCTTGCCTTCGGAGGTAAAAACAGAGCCGCGTCCGGCATTGAAGAGCGGAAAATCCTCAAGCGAGACGACCGCGGCCTCGACCGCTTCGAGCGACGGCCCGCCTTTCTCAAGCACCGCCCAGCCAGCCTTCAACGCCGCCTCCAAACCATTGCGATATTCCCGCTCAAGCTCCTCGGTCATCTGCGACCGCAGGATCGTCCCCGCTCCTCCGTGTATTGCCAACGCGATCTTTCCCATTAGTAAAGAATCTACCACAGAGGCCACAGAGGGCACCGAGCTGCGAGAAATATTTCTCATAACTCAGTGTCCTCTGTGAGCTCTGTGGCTAGAGCTTTCGGCGGCGGAGGCGTAGGGCGTTGGCGATGACGGAGACGGAGCTGAACGTCATTGCGGCACTTGCGATCATCGGCGAAAGCAGAACACCGAAGACCGGGAAGAGCACGCCGGCGGCGATGGGCACACCGAGGATGTTGTAGGCAAAGGCGAAGAAGAGATTTTGGCGGATGTTCTTCATCGTCTCGCGGCTCAGGTTCCTTGCCTTAAGGATGCCGCCGAGGTCAGGCCGGAGCAGAGTGATATCTGCCGATTCGATGGCGACATCGGTCCCGCTTGCGAACGCAATGCCCACGTCAGCCTGAGCCAGAGCAGGTGCGTCGTTGACGCCGTCGCCGGCCATTGCGACACGTTTGCCTTGTTGCTGGAGCTCCTTGACCTTGGCGGCCTTGTCCTCGGGCATCACCTCGGCAAAGACGTGGTCGATGCCGAGTTCCTTCGCCACGGCATCGGCCGTCGCCCGGTTGTCGCCGGTCATCATCACGACCTCGACGCCTTGCTTGTGAAGCTCGTCGATAGCGGCCTTGGCGGAGGGTTTCACCGCATCGGCGACGATAAGCGTGCCGGCGTGTTCGCCATCGATCATCACCGCCAGTTGCGATCCGATCACGTTCTGCTGAGCAGGCACACTTTCGTCACGGCCGACGAAGACCTTTTTGCCGGCGATCTTGCCCGAGACGCCCTTGCCGGTCTCGGACTCGAAATCCTGTACGTCGAGCAGCGAGATGCCACGCTCTTTCGCCGCCTCTGTGACGGCATTGGCAAGCGGATGTTCGGAATTGCGTTCGACGGAGGCGGCGAG
>CAZGLZ010000130.1:0-9474 GCA_964526245.1 uncultured Chloracidobacterium sp.
AAGCGAGAAACCTTTCTGATTTTTCATTTCTGATTCACAATCTCCTAGAGTTTTGGGTTCGATTCGAGTATCCACCTTTCCCAGGCGGAAATTACTAATTCAATAGGTGTGCCAAAGACTTCAGGCTAGCGCTTTGGGGCTCGTAAGTGTTGTAAAATAGGGGGGTTAGCGGAGTAGCGATAATTGGCTCGGGAGTGCAGCTGCGGGTATGAGGGGAGATACTTTTACAGAATTTGGTAACTCACTAATGACAAAAAGTGTCAGAAGATAGTTTAAGGAACAAAAAAGGGCCGCATGGGCCCTTGTGGTCAGTCTCCATTCCGCATCTGGGCGGATAGTGCCCGAATACTATGCTTATCGAGCAAGTGGCGAAGTGACCGAACCTGCATTTGAAGAAGATCCGCGGCCCGTGTTTGATTTCCCGAGGTCTTTCGCAAAGCCTCGAGCACGTAGGTCTTCTCGAGATTATCGAGGTGGGCGGAAAGGTTGAGCCCCGCTTCGGGAAGATCGAACTCGGCCTTTATCCGCTCGGGGTTGTAGTTGGTTATGTTATCCGGAAGCCGCTCCGGTTGGATCTCGTTACCGCGTTCGAGAGCGACGGCACGTTCGATCGTGTGCTCGAGTTCGCGGACGTTGCCGCCCCAAACGTAGTCCTCGAGCATCTGCATCGCTTTTGGAGATATCGTCAGTTGTCGGCCAGTCTGATCGCAGAATTTGCCGATGAAGTGGTTGACAAGCTCCGGGATGTCCTCGCTTCGTTCGCGAAGCGGCGGAAGCGTGATAGGTATAACCGAAATACGGTAGAAGAGATCTTCCCGGAAACTGCCGTCGAGCGACATCTGTTTAAGGTCGCGGTTTGTTGCGGCAATAACGCGGGCGTCGATCGAGATCTCCTCATGGGCTCCGACCGGGCGGACACGTTTTTCCTGAAGTACTCGAAGCAGTTTGACCTGCATCGCGGGCGACATTTCGCCGATCTCATCAAGAAAGATCGTGCCGCGGTTCGCAGCTTCGAAAAGTCCCTTGCGGTTGGTGTTTGCCCCGGTGAACGAGCCCTTTACGTAACCGAATAGTTCCGATTCGAGCAGCGTTTCGGTAAACGCTCCGCAGTTTATCGAGATGAACGGTCGCTCGGCACGCGGGCTCATGTCGTGGATCGCTCGTGCGACAAGCTCCTTACCCGTTCCGCTTTCGCCGGTGATAAGAACGGTGGACTGCACTTCGGCGACGGTCTCGATCATTTGATAGATCGCCTGCATCTTGGCGGAGCGGCCAATGATGTTGCTCACACTTCCGCGCTCGCGTTGGGCTCGCTTGAAAGCCCTGTTCTCATCGATCAGTTCCTGCTTTTCAAGCGTCTTCTTGACGATGAGCTTCAGTTCCTCAACGTCGAAGGGTTTTTGGATAAAGTCGTCCGCACCGAGCTTGAACGCCTCGCGCGCACTATCGACCGATGCGTAGGCCGTCATGAAGATGATGCCCGTATCGGGCTGCGTTGAACGCAGTTCGCGGAGCATCTCAATGCCGTCCATGTCCGGCATCATCACATCGGAGATAATAAGGTCGGCGGGTTCTTCGGCAAGAAGGTCAAGCGCTTCGCGGCCATTCGAGGCGGTGCGGAGGTTGTGGCCTTCGCCTTCGAATATCAGGGTGAGCAATTGCCGAAAGCTCTGTTCGTCGTCAACGATCAATAGATTAGGCATCTTTGAATCGGGTCAAGTTCTGCTTAAAGCAAGTGGTTGGAGGGCACCGGAAAACCAATGCTGTTTACATTGTCACAAAAAACGGCTCGCTCTTTCAAGTAATTTCTACCTTTCGCCCTGCGCAACATTCAAGAGATCAGCCAGCGGCGATTCGCCGTTGGCCATTTCAACGGATTCCGGCGGCAAATCGGCGGTCGGTTTTTTCTCTGCAGGCATCTCGATCGTGATCGTCGTGCCTTCGCCTTCAGTACTGCGGACGTTTATCGATCCATTATGGTCGCGTACGATCTGATAAACGATCGAGAGTCCGAGGCCGGTCCCGCCCGAAGTTGACTTCGAAAAGGGTTCGAAGAGTTTTTCGACCTGCTCGGGCGACATGCCGGATCCGTTATCGGCGAACTTTATCCGGACCTTGTCGAAGGGAAGTCGCTCGACCGCAATCTGCAGGACCCCTCCGTCGGGCATCGCGTGAAGCGCGTTACGGGAAAGATTCCAGAAGACCTGCTTCAACTGGGTTTCGTCCGCAGAGAGGAAAACGGGCTCCGGCGGTAGATCGAGTTCGAATTTGTGAGCTGCCCTGACGTCCGGCCCGTGCTTCAACAGTACAACTGTGTCCCGGATCGCCTCATTCACGTCGATCTCAACAAAGTCACCGACCTTTGGCTTTGCGTAGTTGAGAAAATTGGTGATGATCGAATTCAATCGGTCGGATTCTCGAAGAATGATGCCCATCAGGTCCGCTTGCACGGTGCCCGGGTCGGTTTTCGATTCAAGGAGTTGAATCGCCCCTCGCATCGCACCAAGCGGGTTCCTTATCTCATGTGCAAGGCCTGCACCAACACGGCCAACGGCGGCAAGACGATCCTTTCGCCGGATGCTCTCCTCCATTGAACGAATGTCCGTGAGGTCCTGAAACGCGATGATGTAGCCCGTTGGGTCGCCGTCCTCAGAGCGTAACTGAGAAACGCTGTAGCCGACGTGAACAGCAAACCCTTCGGGAGTGATGAGGTTGGTCTCAAAGCGAGGGGTCTGGTCCGATCCATGACTTCGGTCTGAGAAACGGATCTGTTCAGAAATGTCACCAAAAACAGTGAATGCCGACATCCCAGCTAGTTCAATTGCGTTGCGGCCCGTAATTTCGACGGCGGCGGCATTTGCTGTATAGATCACGCCGGCGAGGTCCGTGATAATTAACCCCGAGCGAATGGATTCGACTATGCGCTCGTGAAGTGCACGAAGATCCGCAAGCGACTTCGCGGTCTTTCGAAGTTCCTCGCCAGAAACCCTTCGATCTGAAAGTCGGGCTGCCAGCAAGCCGACGGCAAGAAACGCGACAACATTGAAACTGATGATCTGTATGCTTTTGCTTATCGTTTCGTCGGTACGGAAACCAGCGAAAATTCCGGACGAGATCGCAACCGTGACCAGAACGAACAAAAATGCACAACCGGAGGCGGCAAAAAGAGTTTCCTTTGGGTTCAGATAAAGCGCCGAAACGCCGATAAGGATGATATAAAGCGTAACGTATGGCGAAGACGGCCCACCGGTCAAAACAACAAGCCACGTTATCAGCAAGGCATCGAAGAAGAATTGCAGGCGAAACTGCCACTTGCTTTCAAGCGAAGTTCGGATCAGTGCCAGATAGAACAGGTTCAAGGCGACTGCCGAAAGAAATATCGCGAACGGGCCCGAAGGTAGGTCGCGTTGAGCGAAGCCTTGTTCACCCGAGTACCAAAGCCATCCCGTTGCGACAAGAGCCAAGATCGCCGCATACCTGCCGATAATGAGCCAAAGCCCACGCGGCCGAGCGTCTTCGTTTACTGGAGCCTCGTTTTTGATTAAACTAGTCATTGTCCGCACTCGGAAGCGCGATTCGTATGGGAAACAACAATGAGCCGGAAACTTCGCCAATGTTCGAGCAGCGGCCCTGGGGAAACTTCACCATTCTTGATGAAGGCAAGAATTTCAAGGTAAAAAGGATCGAGGTACTTCCCGGGAAACGCCTTAGCTACCAGCGGCACTCTCATCGCTCGGAACATTGGTTCATCGTCTCCGGCGTCGCCAAAGTAACATTAAACGGGGAAGTTTCGATAGTCAACGACGGCGGGTCGCTTGATATACCTGTCGGGACCGATCACCGCGTCGAGAATCCGGGCGATGAAATACTCATTTTCATCGAAACCCAAACGGGTGACTACTTTGGCGAAGATGACATCGTTCGTTTATCCGACGATTTCGGTAGGAGCTAGGTTCCATATTCGCCCCTCAAGCTTGTTCCAAGGTCTCAAATGGCTCTACGGTTCGAAAGAAAAATACCGTTGGTGCTTTTCGTCGTATTTCTTGTCTTTGCCGTCCTCGGCTTTATCTTTTACCAGGCGACGGCGTCGGCGAGGGACGTTCGCGAGCAGGAGGAACGGACACGCGTTCTGCTCCTTGATCTTGAATCGGTGGTTGCGGTAATGACCGATGCCGAGGCCGACGTCCGCGGATTTATCCTCACCGGCAACTCGACCTATGCTGACCGCTTCGCATCAAAGAAGCGGCAGGCGGACGCCATTCAGGCGCGCGTCGAGCAGGCATTCGGGCAAATACCCGAGATCGCGGCATCGGTCGCAAGGCTCGGTTCGAGTGCCGATGAGTTCTGGGCACGGAGTGCCGCCAAGATCGAGCGACGGAAGATCGAAGGGCCGGCCGCGGCGTTCACGGAACTTTCGGTTACGGAGATCAAAGAGCCGCTTGATTCCTTTCGGGCGGCGGCAAATGAGATCAAGGCCTTTGAGATCAATGCGGCGGCCGGCCGAGCGGCGGCATTCGACCTGCGGCTGCGGGCCAGTATCTGGGTCTTGATCGTTTCCGTAGTTGCAGGAATCATTTCGCTGCTATTTGCGAATTTCCTCGTTTTCTCGGAGGGCAAGCGGCGGGCGGCTGCCGAGGGCGAGCTGATCGAGGTCAATAAGGACCTCGAACAGCGGGTCGAGGTTCGGACCGAAGAACTTCGTGCACTGAACGACGAGCTTACTTTCGCCGCCGCTGAACGAGAGGACCTGCTCGCAAAAGAACGTGTTGCCAGAGAAGAGGCGGAGATCGCCAACCGCGTTCGGGATGAATTCATGGCGGCCGTCTCGCACGAACTGCGGACGCCGCTCAACTCCATTCTCGGCTGGGCCCGGCTCCTGCAGGACGGAAATCTCGAGGAGGAACAGTCGCGGCGGGCTCTCACCACGATCATCAAGAACTCCGAGCTTCAGAACAAGCTTATCGAAGATCTGCTCGATGTTGCTCGGATCGTTTCCGGCAAGCTTCAGATCGAACAGGGCGAGGCCGCGATCGCAGAGGTCGTTTCGCAAGCGGCAGACAGCGTTCGACCCTCTGCCGAAGCGAAATCGCTCGATCTGACGGTAGCGATAGGCGAGGGGGCCGAAAATGTGATCGTAAATGGAGACGCGAACCGCCTTGGCCAGGTCATTACAAATCTGCTTGCGAACGCGATCAAGTTCACGCCTGAGGGCGGCCGGATCGAACTTGCATTGAAGAATGCGAACGGCCGAGTCGAGATAGAAGTGATCGACACGGGGATAGGCATCAGCGAGGATTTTCTACCGCTTGTTTTCGAAAAGTTTCGTCAGGATGGTTCGTCCGAGAATCAAAAGGGCCTTGGTCTTGGTCTTGCGATCGTCAGGAATATCGTAGAGCTGCATGGCGGATCCGTAATGGCGATCAGCAAAGGCCAAGGACACGGCTCGACGTTTCGCGTCATTCTCCCGATTGCCGAGACCGGCGGAGAATAACGTCAACAGCCTCACCAATGTCGTCCGCGATCACGTCCGGTCTGCGTTCAAGCGAATCCGCGGCCTTGCTCCCGTAGCCGGTTCTAACCAGTGCGGTTCGGAGGCCCGCGTTGAAGCCGGTTTCAATGTCGAGAAGCTTATCGCCGATCATCCACGAGTTTTCTATATCGAGAACTGAGGCCCCGAGGCTCGCTTCGATCATACCGATGTTCGGCTTGCGGCAGCGGCAGCCGGCGTTCGGCATATGCGGGCAAAACTGAAATCCAGAGATCAGGCCGCCGAGATCAGCTTGGAGCCGGTCGTGGATTGCCTGCACGTCCGCCTCGCCAAAATAGCCGCGGGCGATGCCGGATTGATTTGTGACAACAAATAGCTTGTAGCCGGCAAGGTGCAGCCGCGTCAAAGCGGCGGCCGTCGATGCAAAGAGCCGCATGTCCTCGACGCGCGAGAGGAAGTCAACCTCTTCGATAAGCGTGCCGTCGCGGTCAAGGAATACCGCCTTTTGTAGTTCGTTGGTCATCAACTTGGTGTGCTAGCCGTTCGTTGCGTCCCGTTCAAGAATATCAAGAACCCGCTTTCCGACCACATCGGGTTCGATCGCCGTCATGCATCGGTGGTCGATAGGACAATCGCGGAGCATACACGGTGAACACTCGACCTGCACGCGTATCACCTCTGCAACGTCAGAAAACGGCCGTGTTGTTTGCGGGTTCGTTGGCCCGAATATCACAAGTGTCGGCGTCCCGACTGCAGCGGAGATGTGGGCGAGGCCCATATCATTAGATACAAAAACACTTGCGACCGCGAGCAAAGCGACGGCATCCTCAAGCGATGTCTTGCCGGCAGCGTTGATCAAATTCCTGCCGGAAATGCTGTGGACGTTTTCGGCCACATCGCTTTCGTCCTCTGAGCCGAGAAGAACGAGGTTCGCGGCGTTTCGGTCCAAAATCTGCGATGCGAGGCTGGCAAAGCGTTCGGCCGGCCATCGTTTCGCCCGCGAATTCGTGGAGCCGCAGCCGAGAGCGACGATCGGAAGGCCGGGATCGCCGCCGAGCGTTTCAATAAGCTTCCGGGCGTCGTCGCGCCGTGCAGGTGAGACAGCTATCGAAATGTCCGGCGGCTCGCTCTGCGCGTCAGCGTGGCCTTCGAGCGAACCTATGACCTCATCTACGAGGTTCAAATAATAGTAAACCTCATGACGTGTCGATTTCCATTCGGGAATGGCGACCCGATCGGTAAGCATAAAACCCCGCATTTCTTTCTCATAGCCGAAACGCCGCGGGATCTTTCCAAGCCACGGCAAAGCCGCGGAGCGAAATGAGTTCGGGAAGAGAACGGCGACGTCGAAATTTCCATGTCGGATCTGCGTGGCTTCGGTGCGGAGATCGTTCAAGCCCTTGTCGGCCGTCTGAAATGTGATGATCTCGTCCAGAAAATCGACGTCGCGAAAGATGCCCTCGGCCCACTTTCGGCAGTGAAGGGCAATGTGAGCCGCGGGAAATGCTCGGCGAAGGCGACGCATTGCCGGGATGGTCATTACGGCGTCGCCGATCCAGTTCGTGCCGCGGACGAGTATTCTCATGTTTCGGCGGCCTCGCTTTCGGAAGTTGAGGAGAAAAGCGTCCTCAATCCCGATTCGTTATCGATCTCAGGCGACCAATCGAGCTCCTGTGTGACGCGACTGATGTCCGAAACGTATTTGAACGGCACCGGGTCGGGCAGCGGAGTGCCTATAACTGCCTGAAACCCCGATGCTGCTTCGAGCATCCCAACGAGTTCAGAAAGCGACGTCGTATTCTTCGGGCCGCCGCCAAGGTTGTAGGTGCCATGGCGAATGACGGAATCGATGAAGGCATTGCAAGCTTTGGCGAAGTCAGCGACGTGCAATAGATCGCGGACCGGACGGCCCGCTCCCGGAAGCCTGATCGGCCGACCCTGATCGAGACAATCGGCATAATGGCCGACGAAGCCCGGCGTGTTTCCCTCGCTGGCCGGTGCGTAAACGGTCGATAGCCGAAAGATGCACGAACGGAAACGGCGTTGGTGTGAATAGTAATCAACGAAATGTTCGGCGACGAGCTTTGACCATTCGAGCGGCGATTGGCCGGAGTAAAGCGTCGGGCAGGTTTCGGGGACTTCGCGGAAGTTATCGGCAAAGCGGCCGTAGACGTCCTTGGTCGAGGCGAAAATGAATATCGAATCTTCCTTCATTACACGCAGAAGATTGACGGTGCCTTCGACATTCGTCAGGAAAACCTCTTCCGCATTATCGTGCGATTTATCCATTGACGCCGCCAGATGAATCACAACGTCGTAGTCGGCCGCCATCTGGGTGTCCTGGAGGTTCAGTATATCGAGGCCGGAGCGACGCGAGAGATCATCGGCATCGAAGAACGAGCGAACGTGGGTGCCCAAATATCCGCTGCCGCCTGTAACGAGGGTCTTCATTGTATGAATTTGCTA
This sequence comes from uncultured Chloracidobacterium sp., assembly GCA_964526245.1. Classification (GTDB taxonomy): domain Bacteria; phylum Acidobacteriota; class Blastocatellia; order Pyrinomonadales; family Pyrinomonadaceae; genus OLB17. The sequence continues at coordinate 7,955 of CAZGLZ010000130.1, forward strand.
GACACTATAAGCGAAAAACTTATAGAATTTTACAAGGCATACGCTGCAAATGCGAAGTGAGTGCCCGCCCCCGCCATTTAACCGATGCCGGATCCATTCTATAAGCGAACCAGCCGTTCAAAACTCCCGCCAAAGGGTTGGGTGAAAAAGCGCCGTCCCGGTGCGGTGGCTTTCCGCGCCGAGACGCGTCCATGGTACAAACGGCTGCTCGGGGTCGTATTCAACAGGTGGACGTTTGCCATCACCGGATTTCTTGCGGTCATTGGGTTTCTGACGGTTACTTATTTTTGGTTCGAGTACTCTGATCGCATCGATCGAAAGCTGCTGAGCGGAGAGGTCTTTACACCGACCGCTGGAATTTACTCCTCGCCGAAAATACTCCGAAAGGGCGAGGCGATGTCATCACTCGAACTTGTCGAATACCTAAAAACGGCTGGATACATCGAGAAAAACAATAGGGCAGATGCTGCCCGCAGCCGATATTCATTTGACGCCAATGAGATGCTGATCGAGCCGGGTGAAACGGCCGTTATCGACGGCACCCGCAATTTCCCGAATCTTCGGATCCGCTTTTCAAATGACAACAAGGCCGTTGAATCGATCCTTGACCTCGACTCGGGCAGCGAGGCCAACCAGACGTTTCTCGAACCGAAGATGCTGAGCACGATCGCGGGTGAAGGCGATGGCCGCAGACGGACGGTGAAGTTCGCCGACCTGCCACCGCATCTCGTTAAGGCGATAACGGTCACGGAAGACAGGGCTTTCTTTGACCATTACGGCGTGAACATCCGCGGTATACTTCGAGCACTTTGGCGCCGATACGACGGAGAAGATGATTCGCCGATCGCCAACCAGGGCGGTTCATCGATCACGCAGCAACTTGTAAAGAACCTCTTTTTGTCGAGCGAGCCGACGCTTGAACGCAAGGCCAAGGAAGCGTTCATGTCGGTGATTCTCGAGACCCGGCTGACAAAGGAAGAAATCTTCACGCTTTACGCAAATCAGATCTATCTCGGGCAGCAGCTCGGCGTTTCGATCTACGGTGTCGGCGAGGCGTCGAACGCGTACTTCGGCAAAGATGTTGCTCAACTTTCGCTGCCCGAAGCCGCGTTCCTCGCGGGAATTTTGCGTAGTCCGAACCGCTACAATCCGTACAAGAACCCGGAACGCGTTCAAGAGCGAAGAAATCAGGTGCTGATCTCGATGCTTGAAGCGGGCGAGATCTCGCCGCAGCAGTTCGAACAGGCCCGGCAGGTAAAGCTTGAGCTTCGCGAGGTCTCAAGTAGGCGAGACCTCCAGGGAATGCCCTACTTTTCGCAGTATGTCGTTGATACTCTGCCGAACCTCGTCAGCGACCCTGAGGCCCTGCAGCACCTGCGTGTTTATACCTCGATCGACCCCGACCTTCAGAGGATCGCCTACGAGATCGTCAACCGGCGGATCGAGCGGCTCGAGAAGCTTTTCAAGAAAAAAGAACCGGGAAATCTTAACGCGGCGTTGGTATCGATCAGGCCAAAGAC
>CAZGLZ010000131.1:0-9388 GCA_964526245.1 uncultured Chloracidobacterium sp.
CGAAATGGGCGAACCAGGCGAAGGCATATCCGACCACGAGCGAGAGCGGAAAGTAGTACCAGGTTCCGCGCCAGATGAAATACGCAAGTAGAAGCAGCCCGAGAGTCGTCCCGACGAAATGCAGAGCACGGGTCAGCGGCTGTGAGTGCTCCTGAACGTAGAAATCCCAAAAGTCCCGGTAGTTATCTATCATCGCGGCCGATCCTTGTTCGGCGATTATATTTCAAATCGTGCCGAAATCAACCCTTTGAAGCCGCTAACCAGGTCAAAAATTGATGCGGACTATTTCAGCGACGGCGACGCCGAGGAATGCGGCGATGACGATGAAGATGAACCCGAGAACGGAGAAGATGCCGCTCGCGATCGGGACGGCGAGCCAAGGTTTATAGCCGCGGCGGATGAGGCCGCCGGTCGAGAATGATGCGAGCCCCGATGTGACGAGAACGATCGCAAGGGCGAGGATCGCGAAAGCCGCGAGCCCGTAGGCGGCGTCAGATTCGCTATAGCCGTTCATTGCGATGATCATCACAAAGACGGCCGCGAGGGCAAATACGGTACCCGCCAGGAGCGTAAAAATAAGGGAAATGATATTAACGCTCATCGATCTTCGGCCGAGGCCGCCGGCTGGTTAAGCAGCTTGCTTTAGCTCATCCGTTACGGCCTGCATCTCGGGGAGTTTTATCTTTCTTGCCCACCCGAACTTTTCGAAAAGCCGGATGGTGATCCAGTTCATATCGAACTGATACCATTCTAACCCGTGCCGTGCCGAGGTCGGGAATGCGTGGTGATTGTTGTGCCAGCCTTCGCCGAACGTGAGCAAAGCGACGAACCAATTGTTGGTCGAGAGGTCACCCGTAACATGCGGCCGCTTTCCGTAGAGGTGTGCGAGCGAATTGACGAACCAGGTCGTGTGCCAGCCGAGAACGACGCGGGCCGCGACCCCCCAAACGACCATCGACCATCCGCCGATGGCGAAAAGTAGAACGGCCGAAACCGCTATCGGGACAAGATAGAAACGCGAGATCAAGACATGCACGCGGTCGTTCATCAGATCTGGGATGTACTTTTGCATCGTTGCCGCGTCGTGATCCTGGGCCTTGCCCCAAACGACCCAGCCTATCTGCGACCACCAAAAACCGGGGCGGGCCGAGTGGGGGTCGTTCTCGGTATCGACAAACCGATGGTGTATGCGATGGGTGGCGACCCATTTGTCCGGCGGGTCCTGCATCGACATCGTGCCGAGAATGGTGAGCACATATTCAAGCCACTTCGGGGCCTGAAAGCTCCGATGCGTCAACAGCCGGTGCCAGCCGAGCCCAACGCCGAGACTGCCGACGATCCAGTTGCCGACGAGCAGAACGGCGAGATTTTGCCAGGAGAACGTGTATATGACCGGTATGGCCGCAAGGTGGAAAAAGGTGACCATTACGACGTTGCGCCAGTTGATCTTGGACAACACGGAGTGCAGGTTAAGTTCGTTTTGCATTGATATATGTGAGGTGCGGTTCGGATACTGCGACTTTAAGATTAGCAGTTTGTCGGGCTGCCAATTGTAATAGTTGGGTAAAATCTTACACGGCAGATTCGGCAAGCGCTTTCAGGCGAAGGTTGCGGTCGGTGATGAGCATTGTGAGCTTGCGTTTTAGGAAGAGCCCGTCAACAAGACGGCCAAGCGGCCCGAGCGGCGAACGCCAGACAACCACGTCGCGCATTAGTGTGCCGCGGTTGTGTTCGGTGAACACATGCGTATGGCGAAATTCGCGAAACGTGCCGGAGATCATCGTATCGGTAAGCCGATGCGGCGGATCGAACTCTGTAACTTCAACGACAAGCACCTGACGAATTCCAAACGTTCGGGTTTCGAACCGCACACGCTGGCCGAGAGCGAATTCCCCTTCGTGGGTAGCGAGAGTTTTCGTATGCAGACGCGGGTCGCGGAGAAGAGCGAAGCAGACCTCAGGCCGTGCATCGATATATAGCTCTAAGCAAAGCTCCGGCATTGCTACATCTTAGCCAAAGCCAAACATGAACGCACCAGAGAAAAGTGAAAGGGCCGGCGGAAGCTAAGCAACTTCCCAACCGGCCGTTTCTTCCGAACCGAGCAAAAACTACTTGACCGATGGCGGAGCGAACGGCAGAATGACCGCGTCGATCGCATGAATGACACCGTTATCAGCGAGAACATCCGTAACAATGATGTTCGAGGTGCGGCCAACCGCATCCGTCAAAACGCCATTGGCTTGGAAAAAGAAGTTGCCCTGAAGGCTGCGGAAACGCGAGGTTGCGAGCACATCCACCGCCAAGCGTTCACCGGGAACAACGTGATAGGCAAGAACCTGCGTAAGGAAACCCTGATCGATAGAGCCAACATTACCGGGCGTAATGCCAAGAGCGAAAAACGCATCGTCGGTCGGGGCGAAAACTGTTCGTTTACCGTTCTTGGAAAGAACCTCGACGATCTGCGGGTCGGCCGCGAGCACCGCCGCGATAAGCGTATCAAACTGGCCAGCAAATGGGCCTTCTGTGTTGACGGCGATCGCAACTTCAACCAGATTGCCAAGGTCCGCCGGCGGGGCAAAGCCCTTTTCAGACTTTTGAGCGGAAACACCTAGAGCTACGAAAAGCGTAAGGACAATAGTCCCAAGAATATTCTTCATATGATCCTCCCTTGATCGAATAAAAATTTGGTACAAGACAGGATTCGGTATTTCGCTTGGAACGGATTCGAACGGTTACCGCTGAAGTTTGTTCATCACGCTCCAAACATTGTGAAGTGCACTAAGATAATCGATCCCTTCATCCTCCATGTGTTCTTCGACCTTGTGCTTAAAGTTATCGTAGTCGGTTTCTTCGGCAAGGGCAGCGGCGACGCGGACCCAATTTGCTTTAACGACAAACAGCCGACAGGCGTAATCGGTGTGTGCGGTAGTGACTATCTCGGACCCGCCAAGTTCATCTGGGAAACGTTCTTTCAGTGCCGCCAGGTGTTCTGCAACACGCGCCCGAACCATCATCCGGTCAAGGTCAACCGGCATGCCGTGCGAGCCATCGCCCTGCCGGGCACAAACGACGCTGAAAAATCCGTATTTGGTGAATAGCCACATAATAAGTCGTAGCGATCTGTAAAAACTACGATTGTCCGCCCATGTTTTTGTGCGTTGTCTTCACAGGGCTCGGAAGCATTTCAGTCGCGACAGTGATTTTCTATGTCTCGAGGCTGTGGTCGGGTCGTTATCTGGCGGGTGATGCTTGGATACGGAGCCCGAGTGCAGCGGCAACTTTCATTACCGTCGCGAAGCTTGGATTGCCGTCTGGCGACAGGGCTTTGTAAAGACCCTCACGTGTCAATCCGGTTTCCTTTGCCAACTGCATCATGCCTCTTGCCCTAGCGATATCGCCGAGCGCCGCGACAATTACCGAGGGCTCGCCATCAGCTTCGTCCATCGCGGCCTGAAGATATGCCGCGCAATCTTTTTCGGACTTGAGGTATGCTGCAGCATCATATTTTCGGGTTTTGGTCTTTGGCATTACGTAAAACTCCTAAAGGTCCTCGGCTAACTCAATTGCCTTTTTAATATCCTTCGACTGTGTACTCTTGTTTCCACCAGCCAATAAAATGACCAGTTCAGAACCTTTCTCAATGAAATACACCCTGTATCCCGGCCCATAGTCGATCCGTAATTCCGAAACGCCGTGGCCAACCGATTTCACATCGCCTGGATTACCGAGACCTAATCGAATGATCCGAGCTTGGACCCGAGAACGAGCATTGCGATCGCGAAGCGATTCCAGCCATTTCGAGAATACCAGCGTTTCGCGAATCTCGATCATAGTTAGTGTGAACTACAGTTCACATGGGTGTCAACCAAATACTTTTAATCTGCGAAGGCGACGGTCAGTTGTTTGAGCTTTAGCGAGTCGCTTTGGTCGAGCGAGGCGGTGTCGTCGCGATCGATGTAGTTGTAGAGAATGTCACGCTGCTGCGGGCGGTAGCCGGCTTCGCGGATCTGGTAGCGGAGGTCGCGTTCGTTGGCTTCGTTGTTGGCACCGGCGGCGGAGACGACATTCTCTTCGATCATTATCGAGCCCATATCGTCGGCACCGAAGCGGAGTGCGGTTTGCCCGAGACGGATGCCCTGCGTCAGCCACGAGGACTGAATGTGCTGGATGTTGTCGAGAAAAAGCCTAGATACCGAAAGCATTTTCAGGTAGTCGATGCCGGTCGGTTCTTCGGTTATCTTGCGACCGAGAGCGGTATTTTCGCGTTGGAATGTCCACGGGATAAAGGCAGTAAATTCGCCGTAGTTCGGGTCACTCGCCTTTTTCGCAAGTGCTTCGTCCTGCACCTGCCGGATGCGTTCGAGGTGGCGGACGCGGTGCTCGATGCGGTCGCCGATGCCGAACATCATAGTCGCGGTCGAGATCAAGCCGACCTTATGTACGGCCCGCATTACGTCGAGCCATTCCTGGGTCGTGCACTTGGTCGAGACGCGTTTGCGGACCTCGTCGTCAAGTATTTCGCCGCCGCCGCCGGGCATTGAGTTGAGGCCCGCCGCCTTCAGCCGCCGAAGTATCGTCTCGTAGTCGAGCTTTGAGATGAGCGAAATGTTATGGATCTCCGGCGGTGAGAAACAGTGGAGCTGAAAGTCCGGATATTTCGCATGAAGCGTTGAAAGCAAGTCCTCGTACCACTCGATGTTGAAGTCCGGATGAAGTCCGCCCTGCATCAGCACGCCGGTGCCGCCGAGAGCGATGGTCTCGTCGATACGGGTGCAGATCTCGTCAATGGAATGGACGTAAGTATCCGGTTTGCCCGGCCGGCGATAGAACGCGCAGAAAGTACAGACCACATTACAGACGTTCGTATAATTTATGTTGCGGTCGATGATGTAGGTGACCACATCGCCGGGGTTTTTCCGCTGGCGGATCTGGTCAGCGGCCGCACCGATGCGGGCAATGTCATACGATTCGAGAAGCGCGGTACAATCATCGGCCGATAGCCGTTCGCCCGCGAGTGCCTTGTCAAGAATAGGCTGGATGCTCATTTTGGTCCCCAAGAACGAGTTCGCTTTGCAGTTCAAGGCGGTTTCGGCGAGAATGTCGCCGTCGCAGCAAGCAAAGCCTGACCCGAAACCATATTGTAGCAAACTGCGAACTTTAACCTCGATGCCAAAGGCACCTGCAAAAGCCAAATTCAAAGCTGAGCTGACGTCCGATCCGCCGGGTTCGGGCTGGCATTTCATTGTCGTTGAAGCCAAGACGGCCGAGCGATTTCCGAAAGAGGGCGGTTCGCGGCGGGTCATTTGCTCGATAAATGGCCACGAGGGTTTTCAGTGCGCGCTTATGCCCTCGGGCGGAGCGTTCTACATCATGGTCAGCAAGGACAAGCGGGCAAGATTCGGCATCGGGGCCGGCGATACGATAGCGGTCGAGCTCACGCAGGACACGAGCGAATTCGGCGCGCCGATGCCTGAAGAGCTTGAAGAAGTGATGAACCAGGACCCCGAAGGCCGACGTTATTTCGACGCCCTGACCGCCGGCGGCAAACGCTCGATGATGTACTACATCGGCAAGATCAAGGACGTCGACCGCCGGATCGAGGCCGCTCTTATTTTTATCGAGCACTTAAAAAAGAACGACGGCAAGCTCAACCGGCTCGAACTCGCCCAGGACCTAAAACGCCCACTCGTTTAGACTCATTTGCGCAATTTTTCGCGTATTTTGCGTCTTTAAAGTTAGAGACGCAGCGGTATCGAACTCTGCTTGTGAGGATCGCTGATACAAAATCGCGGAATAATACGCGATAGATAATGGATAGAGTTTTTATAGAGGAAGATTTCAAAGTAATGGAAAATCGGGAACAACAGATCGGGACGACAGACCTTGGCCTTTTGGTCTTTGTGGCGGTGTCGGCCTGGGTACTTATTTTTTATTCAGGTATATTTTAAGCGGGCCTAGCGGCGCCGTTCGCCGGGCCGGAGGTCGATGTCCCGCGAACTGGAAAAGCTTCAGAACAAATATACGTCGCTCTGCCGAATGATCTTCGATCCGGCGGGCGATTTTTCTTTTCAGCGAACGCCGCAGAACGATGGCAGCACTCACGTTGAGTTCGACGGCGAGGCGTATCACTTGGTCGCGACTGAACGCGGGCTTGAGCTAAGCCGGCAGACGACCGCTGACGAGGAAGAAGTTCTTTACTGGTTGGTGCGGGATGTTGTCTTCTGGGCAGCCGTACGGTACGAGCTTGAAAATCGAGTCGAAACACAAGACAGCCGCCGGATGATCTTTATGGAATGGCGTCGGCTCATCGCGAGATGCGGCGGCGAGTTCGCCGAACGGCTTGATGCCGAGATCGATGCGATCTTGAAAGAAAACCCTTTCACCGACGGCTGATCAGTCTGCTTCGGGAACGTCTCTCAACATCCATTTCAAGAGCGCACCGCTCACGATGGCGATCACGGCAAAAAGGACCAAGGCCGGCGGGTCGTTCGGAACGGCTGCGCCTTCCATTTCGAACTCGAATCCGAAAAGATAGCTTGCCAAGCCCATGATCGTCGCGATGGAAAACGCAACACAAAACGCCGCGAGCAGGAGGACAAAAAGTTCTTTTGCAATTCCGGGCTTTTTCATCGCTGTAGGCCGGCCGGGACGATCTCTCGCCGCTCGGGCGTCAGGTGATGCCGTGCAGCGAGGTCGAGATAGAGCTCCATTCCCTGCAGCATGCCGCTATCGGGAGTATAGCTAATGTTAATACTCAGGTAAGTTTTCATCGCCTCGACACTGAGCCCGATGTCGCCGGCGTAGTTTGCAGCGATCTCGTCGAGGTGTGCCAGGCCTTCGTCGCGGGCGGCGGCGAGGTCGATCGAGAGCCGCTCATGCCGCGTCATCCACATCGCAAAAACAAAACCCAGGCCCGTGTGCTTTTTCCAGAGTTCGACAAGGTCGAATACGCGATAGTCGTGCCCGCCGCCTGCCACGCCCGAAGAAATTGCCAGGGCAGGGTCGCCGATCAGCAGTGCGGCGTCTGACGCGGCGAGCATCGCACTGATATCTGGCGGGGCATCTCGCCACTCGGGCTCGTGGCCGAGGAACTCGCGGAAGATGATCTTGGTCAGCGCGACGCTTGTTCGCGATGAGACATCGAGCGAGATGCTGCGGACGTCCTCGAGCGCCTGCCCATTCGTAACAATGCAAACGCTCCGGACGCTCTCTTTCGCACCGACACACACTCCCGGAACGAGACGAACGCCCTCAATGAACTGCGACGCGATGACCGGAACGAGAGCAGCGTCAACCCGTCCCTCGGCAAGCAATTCGGCCGAGCGGGCCGGAGCGTTATCAAGAATGATCTCAACACTTCCGCGCCCGCGGCCGTAGAGAAACGACCACACGAGCGGTGCGGTGTTCGAATAGCTTGAGGCGGAGATGCGAGGTGTGTTCATTCGAGACGCGACGGGACTATCCGCCGAAAACATCCGCATATTCGGTGTTACCGGTCAGCTTTCGTAGTGCGAATGGGCAGGTGGCGTAGATCTTAAGCCCTTTCTCGCGTGCATAACTCACAGCTTCCGCCAGCAGCTTATCGCCAACCTTCTGTCCGCGAAGGCTTTCGTCGACCTCGGTGTGGTCGATGATGAAGCCCGTTTCGCCGGCGGTAACATAGGTCATCTCGGCGAGCCGCTTGCCGTCCTCGCCCTTGATGATGAACGCACCTCGGCCGCCCTTTTCGATTCGTTTGATCTCCATAACGATAGTTTCCCGCAAACTAGTGTTTGCGCAAAGCGTGCCGCAAGGGAACTTGGGTTAAAATGAACGAATGAAGATCTTCGACGTAACGGTCCCGATCAGCGAGGACGTCCCGATCTACACGGGTGATTCCGGCGTGACCATTGAATCATTCGCAGCCCTTGAACGCGGAGACTCGGCAAATGTTTCGCGGATGTGTTTCGGTGTGCACACCGGGACTCATGTTGATGCTCCGAATCATTTTATCGAAGGCACACGAAGGGTTGATGAGCTCGAGCTTGAGAAGATGATCGGGCCGTGCCGCGTGGTCGGGGTTCCGGATGACATAATGCTGATCGAGCCCGAGCATCTCGGGCCGCTCGACGGCGTTGAGCGTGTCGTATTTCGGACCCGAAACTCGGCCTTTTGGAATCACCCGGAGGCTGGGTTTCGGACGGACTTTACGGCGATCTCAGCTGCGACTGCACGCCTGCTTGCAGATGCGGGCATCAAGCTTGTCGGCATCGATTATCTTTCGATCGAGGCATTCGGCTCTTGGGATCATCCGGTGCATCTCGCACTCCTTGAGAAGGAGATAGTGATCCTCGAAGGGCTCGACCTACGCGGCATCGAGCCGGGCGATTACGAAATCGCCTGCCTGCCGCTTAAATTCATCGGCGGAACCGGCGACGGAGCCCCGGCTCGGACCGTGTTGGTGAAGCGATGAGCGTTGAAGCAGGCTACAACCAATGGGCGGCAACGTATGACGAGGTGGCGAATCCGACCCGCGACCTTGAGAAAGAGGCATGCGAAACAATGCTTCAAGGGCGTGTCGGCGGGACCGTCCTCGAACTCGGCGGCGGAACGGGCAAGAATACGGGCTGGCTGGCGGAGCGATGCGAACGACTCGTTTCGGCCGATCTTTCGCGGGAGATGCAGGCGGTTGCGAGGGCGAAGGTCACGGCCGCGAATGTCGAGTTTCGGATCGGCGATGTAAGGGAAAAATGGCAGTTCGGGACGGGTTTTGACCTGATCACTTGCAGCCTGATCCTTGAACATGTTGAGGACCTCGGCCACATTTTTCGCGAAGCCGCGAACGCCCTGAGGCCGGCCGGGCTTTTCTATATTTGCGAGCTGCATCCTTTCAAGCAATATGCCGGGAGCAAGGCGAGGTTCGAGTTCGAAGGCGGTGAAAAGGTCCTCGAATGTTACCGGCATCATGTGACCGACTATACAAAGGCGGCGGCCGCTGCGGGATTCGTGGTCGAAGATGTATCAGAGTGGTTCGACGGCGGCGACCGTGCCGAACTGCCACGGCTGATCGCGTTCTTGTTTCGGAATAAGGCAAGGTGAAAAGTAGTAAGGGAAAAGCGGGCGGCGAAGTGCGAAAGTATCGCGAGCGGGTTTATCGAATCGTGCGGCGGATACCGCGCGGGCGGGTGATGACCTACGGGCAGATCGCAGCGATGCTTGGCGAGGGCTATACGCCGCGGACGGTCGGCTATGCGATGCATGCGGCGGATGCGGAGAATGTACCGTGGCAGCGGGTGATAAATTCGCAGGGAAAGTGCTCGACCGGGCGGCTGACCATCCCGATCAACCTTCAACAGGAAATGCTTGAGCAGGAGGGCGTTGCATTCGATGAGAAGGGCAAATGCGACCT
>CAZGLZ010000132.1:0-9376 GCA_964526245.1 uncultured Chloracidobacterium sp.
TCACGATTTACTACTTACCTGTTTTGCCCGGCTTCAGCCTGTAATACTTATCGGCGTAGCGAAGTCCCTTGCCCTTGTAGGCATCGGGTTTGCGGAGCCGGTTGAGCTCGGCAGCGACCTGCCCGAGCATTTGCTTATCGATCCCGCTCAGCGTCAGCGTAAGCTGATACTGGTTGATCGACGCCTTGGTATTAACGCGTTCGGCCTTGGCCTCGATGCCTTCCGGAAGAACGTATTCGACCGGGTGCGAATAACCGAGCGAGAAGTTGATCTTCTTGCCCTGGACATCGGCCTTATAACCGACGCCAACGAGGTCCAATTCCTTCTTGAAGCCTTCGGTCACACCGACGACCGCATTATTGGCGAGTGCCCGGGCAAGCCCGTGGAACGCACGCTGATCCTCGCTCTCGCGCTCGGCGACAAGAGAACCTTCTTCCTGCTTGAAGGTTATGCCCTGCGGGATCGGCGTTGACAGCGTACCCTTCGGCCCCTTTACCTCAAGCTGGCCTTCTTTGATCTCGACCGTAACGCCGGCCGGGATCGTGATCGGTTTCTTTCCTACTCGTGACATATATTTATCGGATTATGTGGCCGGCCATGCGGGCCGCCATTCATCCCTTGAGCGGCACCGAGGCCGCTCGTTCCACTAATAAACTTCTGCGAGGATCTCGCCTCCGACGTTCTCGGTACGTGCACGCTTGCCGCTCATCAGCCCACGCGAGGTGGAGATGATGTTGATGCCGTAACCGCCGAGCACCTTCGGTATCTCGCCCGCGCCTACATAAACGCGGCGGCCCGGCGTTGAGACACGCGAGAGATGCGTGATCGACGAAGTGCCCTTTGCATCGTAACGAAGGAAGATGCGGATGACGTATTTCGTGCCTTCGCCCTTCGTCGTGAAATTGTTGATATAGCCTTCCTCCTTGAGGATACGGGCAACTTCGAGCTTCAACTTCGAACCCGGGATGTCAACGCGGTTATGGTTGGCCGCGATGGCATTGCGGATTCGGGTGAGCATATCGGCTATTGGATCGGTCATTCTAAACTCCGTTCTCTTTCGTTTGGCCGGCCGCGGGGCCCTGCCTTGATCTTATTACCAGCTTGACTTGACGACGCCCGGGATCTGTCCCTCAAGGGCGAGTTCACGCAGGGCGACACGCGAGATGCCGAACTTGCGCAGATAACCTCGGGGGCGGCCCGTCTGCGAACAGCGGTTGCGGACCCGGATCGGGCTCGCATCACGCGGCATCTTCTGCAGCCGGATTACGGCCGCATCGACCTCTTCGGGGGTCGACTTCGGATTATTGATGATCCGCTTCGCCTCGGCACGGCGCTCGGCCCAGAGGGCAACGCGGCGTTTCCGCTTTTCGTTCTTTACGACTTTACTGATCTTTGCCATATAAAAATTGATAATTGATAGTTGATAATTGATAGTTGAAAATTTCCGGAACTTTTTCCTTAATTCTCCATTGTCAATTGTCAATTATCCATTCTCCATTACTGCCTGAAGGGCATTCCCATCGCCTTGAGCAGTGATCTTGCCTGCTCGTCGTTGCCGGCGGTCGTTACGATCGAGATATTCATACCCCGCGTCTTATCGACCTTGTTGAAATCGATCTCAGGGAAGATGAGCTGTTCGCGGACGCCGAGCGTGTAGTTGCCGCGGCCATCGAACGCCTTGCCCGAGATGCCGCGGAAGTCGCGGACACGCGGAAGAGCCACCGAGATGAGCCGGTCAAGGAACTCGTACATCCGGTCGCCGCGAAGCGTTACCATCGTGCCGATGTTCATTCCCTGCCGCAGCTTGAAGGCCGCGATCGACTTCTTCGCCTTGGTGACGACCGGCTTCTGACCGGTGATCGACTTCAGCTCTTCGGTCGCGACGTCGAGGATCTTGGCGTTCGCGCTAGCTTCGCCGAGGCCCATGTTGACGACGATCTTCTCGATCTTCGGGATCGCCATCGGGTTCTTGATGCCAAATTCCTTGGCCAGAGCCGGGGCGACCTCATTCCTGTATTTATCTTTCAGTCTTGCCATTGCCTGATATTTCCTTGTTTGGGACCCGCTATCCGTGCGTTACCAAACCAACGGAAGATGCCTATTCGGCCTCTTCTTCCTTATCCTTCTTGACCTCTTTCTTGCCAAAGACGTTCGGTTCCGGGATGACCTTGCCGCTCTTTGCGACGCGGACCCGCTTGCCGTCACGCTCTTCGATCTTGATGCGGGTCGGCTTGCCCGTTTCGGGGTCGATCACCGCGATGTTCGAAACATCGACCCAGGCTTCCTGCTCGATGATGCCACCCTGCTGGTTGAGCTGCGGCACCGGCTTGCGGTGACGCTTGACGAGCATCGCACCTTCGACCTTGACCTTGCCGCGGCGGGCATCGACGGCGATGACACGGCCGCGAAACGGCTGCCGCTTTCCGGCACTGTCATAGCGGTTGTATTCTTTGCCGGCGATAAAGACCACCTGGTCTCCGCGCTTGATCTTGCACTTAACGGTTCCTGTTCTTTCCGCTTTCATTTCTATATCACCTCCGGAGCAAGGCTGACGATCTTCATGAAGTTCTTTTCACGAAGCTCGCGGGCTACCGGGCCGAAGACGCGTGTGCCGATCGGGCTGCCGTCGTCCTTGATAAGCACGGCCGCATTCTCATCGAAGCGGATGTAGGTACCGTCCTTGCGGCGGACCTCCTTTCGCGTGCGGACGATCACCGCGTTGTAAACCTTTCCCTTCTTTGCCGTTCCATCCGGCGAAGCTTCCTTGACGGTGACCTTGATCTTGTCGCCGAGGCGGGCGATCTTTGAGGTCGAACCGCCGATCGGTGCGATCATCTCGACCCGCTTGGCTCCCGAATTGTCAGCGACCGTCAAAGAGGTCTGCATCTGAATCATAACTTTTCTCCAGTGAGCTGTGAGCTGTTAGCCGTAAGCAGTAAGCTGTTCATCGTAACTGCTAACCGCTTGCTGCTTACTGCTCACTTTTAGATCTCCGCTTTCTGAATGATCTCAACTACGCGCCAACGCTTGCGTGCCGAAAGCGGGCGGGTCTCGACAATGCGGACCTTGTCGCCGATACGGGCACCGAGCTCGTCGTGGGCCATGAATTTCTTCCGGCGGCGGACGTACTTACGATAGATCGGGTGCTTGACGAGCCGGTCCACACGGACGACGACCGTCTTGGTCATTTTGTCCGATGAAACGACGCCGACCTTTTCCGCACGCTTGTGAACACGCTCGGCCTTTTCGGTGCTTTCGCCCGCAGCGGCTTCTTTCTTGGCGGCCTTCTTCTCGGCCGGAGCAGCTTCGACCGGCTCGGCCGTTTCTGCCGAAGCCTCAGCGGCAACTTCCGCCGCCGGCTCTTCCGCCGCTGCCGTCTCTTCCGCCGGGTTCACCGCGTCTTCGATCTCTTCTGTATTCTTGTTAGCCATTTCTTATCTTCGGCCCTATTAAGCCTCTGCCTTTGCCTCTTTCGACTTTTCCGCGATCATCGTGAAAACGCGAGCCAGTGTCCGCTTTTCGCGGCGGATGTCGCTGATGGTCTCACCAACGCCGAGCGATTTGCGAAACTTCAGGCGGAAAAGCGATTCCTTAAGGGCATCTGCCTGATCGTTCAATTCTTCGAGAGTCATTTCCCGAAGCTGGTCCAACTGTTCTTTCCGCTTCATTTCTAGACAATACCTCCCTCGAGGTCGGCACGAGTGACGAACTTCGTCTTGATCGGAAGCTTCTGTGCGGCGAGCCGCATAGCTTCGCGTGCCAGTTCTTCAGGAACGCCCTGGATCTCATAAAGGATACGTCCGGGCTTGACGACCGCGACCCAATGGTCCGGTGCTCCCTTGCCGCTTCCCATACGCGTTTCGGCCGGCTTCTTGGTGATCGGCTTATCCGGGAACATCCGGATCCAGATCTTTCCGCCGCGCTTTACGTGACGCGTCATTGCGATACGGGCCGCTTCGATCTGCCGGTCAGTGATCCAGCCGGCCTCAAGGGTGCGGAGCCCGAAATCCCCGAAATCGAGGTTCTCGCCGCGGTGTGCTTTACCGCGGTTCCGGCCCTTTTGGACCCGCCTGAACTTGACCTTTTTCGGCATCAACATAAATTTGTCTCCAGTTGGCGGTGGTCAGTGGCCAGTGACCAGCAAACCCAAACCGCTCCAATCTACTAGATATTCTTTCTGACCACTGGCCACCGGCCACTGACCACTAACGATTCCGGTCGTCGCGACGCGGGCGGCGATCGCCGCGGCCACGCATTCCGCGTTCACCCCGAACCTCATTGATCGGGTCGGTCGTCGTTCCGCGTGCCATCGAAGCATTCGCATCGAGGATCTCACCGCGGTAGATCCAAACCTTCACACCGATCACACCAAACGTCGTATGTGCCTCGGCAAAGCCGAAGTCGATATCGGCACGCAGCGTGTGCAGCGGCAGGCGGCCATCGAGCGACCATTCGGTCCGGGCGATCTCGGCTCCGTTCAAGCGTCCCGAGATCATCACCTTGATACCTTTGGCACCGAAGCGGATGGATTCTTCCATCGTCTTCTTCATCGCACGGCGGAAAGCGATACGCTTTTCGAGCTGCTGGGCGATCTTCTCGGCCTGAAGCTGTGCGTTGAGCTCCGGATGCTTGATCTCTAGGATCGAAAGCTCGACCTCTTTTCCGGTCTTCCGCATGAGGCTCTCCTTGAGAGCTTCGATCTCGGCACCTTTGCGGCCGATGATGATGCCCGGGCGCGAGGTGTAGATAACGATGCGGATCTTTGCGGCCGCACGCTCGATGTCGATGTGCGAGACGCCGGCACCGGCGAACTTCTTCTTGAGGTCCCGCTTCAGCTTAAGGTCTTCGGCAAGGAAGGCCGCAAAGTCCTGCTTGGTGAACCAGTGCGAGTGCCAATCCTTGTTGTACCCGACCCTAAAACCGTATGGATGAACTTTCTGTCCCATAATTCAGATCTCTACTTGGTCTCGGCCTCCGTCTCGCCTTCCGTCTTTTCGGCCTCTTCGGCTGCCGGTGCCGCATCTTCAGCGGCCACTTCTTCGGCCTGTGCCTCAACCGTTTCTTCAGCGGCCGGTGCCGTCTCGACCGTTTCCTCAACTGCCGGTGCGGCTTCTACCGTCTCTTCAACCGGAGCTGCGGTTTCGGCCGCTTCGTCTTTTTTCGCCTTCGGGGCCTTAGCGGCGTCCTTCTTGGCTGCCTTCTTCGGCTCGGCCTTCTTGGTCTCGGCACGGCGGGCCTTAGCGGCCTCGGCCTTCAGTTCCTTCTCGGTCTTCGGCTTCTCTTCCGACGTCACCTCGATGGTGATGTGGCAGTAGTGCCGCTGTTCGCGATAGGCACGGCCCTGCGGAGCCGGACGCATACGCCGCCGGTGCTTGGTCGGGCCCATATCGACGTAGCACGCCTTTACCCAGAGGTCATCCGGATCGATCGCGATGTTCTGCTGCTCGGCGTTATAGGTCGCGTTTGCGATGGCCGAATTCAGGCACTTGGCGATCGGCTGTGCGGCACGCTTCTGCGTGAACTTAAGGATCGAGAGCGCCCGCGAGACGTTCTGCCCGCGGATCATATCGATCACAAGCCTCGCCTTCCGCGGCGAACCTTTAAGATATTTTGTCTTTGCTATCGCTTCCATATTCTTGCTGTGAGCGGTGAGCGGTGAGCGGTGAGCCGAGGTTCTAAGAACTGCTCACAGCTTACTGCTGACTGCTTACTTCCTTTTCGCTGCCTTCTCAGCCTTCGTTCCCGGGTGGCCCTTATAGGTCCGCGTCGGGGAAAACTCGCCAAGCTTATGCCCGACCATGTTTTCCGTTACGAAGACCGGGATGTGCCGTTTGCCATTGTGGACGCCGAACGTCAAGCCGACCATGTCGGGTGTGATCGTTGAGCGACGCGACCAGGTCTTGATCGCCGGCGGCTTTTTGCCGCTTTCCAGAACGCGAGCGACCGTCTTCTGAATGCTGAGGTCGATGAACGGCCCTTTTTTAAGTGAACGTGGCATATCTTTTCAAAGGCTTAAGGATAAAGGCGAAAGGAGGAAGTTTGTAACTTTGAGCTCTGCTTTCCGATTTATCCTCTATCCTTTCTCCGTTATCCTTTACTTCCTTCTCCTGTCCTTCACGATCATGTTCGCGGTCCGCTTGTTGCGCCGCGTCTTGTAACCGCGAGTCGGCTGTCCCCAAGGCGTTACCGGGTGGCGGCCGCCGGAGGTCTTACCTTCACCGCCGCCGTGCGGGTGATCGACCGGGTTCATCGCGACACCGCGAACCTTCGGCCGCTTGCCCATCCAGCGGTTGCGGCCTGCTTTACCAAGCGAGACGTTCTCGTGCTCGGTGTTGCCGACCTGGCCGACCGTCGCCATGCAGACGACCGGAACACGGCGAACTTCGCCGGAAGGCATACGAAGCTGGGCGAAATCGCCTTCCTTCGCAATGATCTGTGCAAATCCGCCGGCCGAACGTACCATCTGGCCGCCCTTGCCGGGCCGCATCTCGATGTTGTGTACCTCGGTGCCGAGCGGGATATTCTTGATCGGCAGAGCATTGCCCGGAAGGATGTCCGCATCGGCTCCGCTCAGGATCGTTGCGCCGACCTTGAGGCCGACCGGGGCGATGATGTAGCGCTTCTCACCGTCAAGGTAGTTGATGAGCGCAATGTGCGCCGAGCGGTTCGGGTCGTACTCGATCTGGGCGACACGTCCGGGCACGCCGGTCTTGTCACGCTTGAAATCGATGACGCGATAGAACCGCTTGTGGCCGCCGCCGCGGCGACGGATCGTGATGCGGCCATCGTTATTACGGCCGGAGATCCGCTTTTTCGGTTCAAGCAGCGATTTCTCGGGTGCTGCTCCCGGCGTCAATTCATCGCGGGTCAGATAGGTCTGATACCGCCTCGCCGGTGATGTCGGTTTTAATCTCTTGATTCCCATATATCAGTTGTCAGTTGCCAGTCGTCGGTTGTCAGTTTTTCTGCTCGCCGCTTACTGCTTACTGCTCACGCTTAAATAGCTTCTGCGTAATCGACCATCGGTTCGCCCTTGCGGAGCGTGACGTATGCCTTTTTCCAGTTCGGGCGGCGGCCTTCTTGCCGGCCGCGGCGCTTCATCTTGCCGTCGTAGTTGACCGTCCGGACCGCGGCGACCTTCACATTGAAGATCTCTTCGATCGCTTTCTTGATCTCGATCTTGTTCGCCTTGGTGTCAACCCGGAAGGTAAGCACCTGACCCTGGTTCCGGTCTTCGGCATCGGTCGAATCCTCTTTGAGGATAACGCTCTTTTCGGTGACGACCGGCGACTTCAAAATATCCCAAACGCTTTTGTTACTCATTTTCCGTCGCCTCCTCTACTTTCTCTTCGGCCTTCTTCGCACGCGGCTTCTTTGCCTTCGGCTCGGCCGCGATCTCGACCTTCTCGTTTGCCGGCGAGAGCAGGTTTGCAAGCTCTTCGGCCGCTGCCTTCGAGATGAGAACCTTTTCGTGGTAAACGATGTCGTAAATGTTCAGCCCGAAGCTGTTCGTTACCTTGGTCTTCGGCACGTTCCGCGACGAAAGCACGAGGTTCGCATTATCGAGCGAATCGACGATCAGCGTCTTGGCTCCATCGAGGTTCTCGTGGATCTTCAGGGTCTCGATCGCCGAGATGAAGTCCTTGGTCTTCGGGGCACCGAAGCTGAACTCGTCGATGACGATCAGGTTGCCCTCGCGAAGCCTTTCCGAGAGAGCCGAGCGGAGTGCGCCCTGCCGCATCTTTTTCGGAAGGTCATATGACCAATCGCGGGGCTGCGGGCCGTGGACGTTTCCGCCGCCCTTCCACAGCGGCGAGCGGAGCGACGCGATGCGTGCCCGGCCGGTGCCTTTCTGCTTCCAGAGCTTGCGGCCCGAACCCGAAACATTGCCGCGGGTCTTGGTCGCCGAGGTTCCCTGGCGGCCATTTGCCTGATAATTGCGGACCGCCGCGTGGACAAGAGCTTCGTTGAACTCCGCGCCGAACACGGCATCCGGCAACGTGACCTCGCCGACTTCTTTATTCTTCAAATTGCGAACCTTTACGGTAGGCATAATTCTCACTCCGTTTCAGTCTAGGAAGTCTCGGAAGTCGAGGAGGTCTCGGAAGCACCTTCCGACCTCGCGACCTCAAAACCAACTAAACTATCAAACAATTCCTAACTTCCCGGACTTCCTAGACCTCCTAGACTGTCCTGACTGTTAAGACTTTTTAACAATAACAACGCTTCCGTTCGCTCCGGGCACCGCACCGCGGACCATGAGCAGATTGTTCTCGGCATCGACCTTTGCAACGGTCAGGCCCTTGATCGTCACACGCTCATCGCCCATGTGTCCCGAGGATTTCGTCCCCTTGATGACACGCGACGGGTATGCCGACTGGCCGATCGAACCCGGCTTGCGAACGTTCATCGAACCGTGCGATTCCGGGCCGCGGGCAAAACCGTGCCGCTTGATGGTACCGGCAAAGCCTTTACCCTTTGAGCGGCCGACCACTTCGACCTTATCGCCGTCAGCGAAAACATCGACCTTGATCTGGTCGCCGACCGTTGCCTCGGGAGCATCCGCGAGGCGGATCTCCTTGAGAACGCGGGTCGGGGGCAGGCCGCCGCCGGTCTTTTCAAAGTGGCCGCGGAGGGGCTTGGTCACCTTCTTGAGCCTGATCGGGTTGTCCTCGACCAGCCCGAGCTGGACCGCATTGTAGCCATCCTTTCCGGCAACGCTCTTCGTCTGAACGACCACGCAGGGCCCGGCCTTGATGACCGTGACCGGGGTCACCGTGCCATCCTCGGCAAAGAGCTGCGTCATTCCGACCTTTCTTCCAATGATTCCACTGATCATATTCTTTCGTGAGTCTGGGAAGTCTCGTCAGTCCGGGAAGTCCAGGAGGTCCGAAGATCAAGCTCCTGAATCTCGTAAACTTTTCGAACTTCCAGACTTCTTGGTCCTACCAGACTTCCAAGACCGTCCAGACTTCCTAGACTGTCCGGACTAATTCTTCCCGAATGCCTTGATCTCAACGTCCACGCCGGCCGGCAGATCAAGCCGCATCAATGCATCGACCGTCTCGGCGGTCGGATCAAGGATGTCCATCAATCGCTTGTGGGTCCTGATCTCGAACTGCTCACGCGACTTTTTGTCGACGTGCGGCGAGCGGAGCACGGTCCATTTGTTCTTGACCGTCGGAAGCGGGATCGGGCCGGCGAGCCGGGCTCCGGTGCGCTTGACCGTCTCGACGATGTTCTTGGTCGATTCGTCAAGAACGCGATGGTCGTATGCTTTCAGCTTGATGCGAATTTTTTCGTTCAACATAAAAATCGGTGGTCAGTGTTCAGTGGCCGGTGGTCAGTTCGGTCTTTTCTGACCACTGACCACTGA
>CAZGLZ010000133.1:0-9373 GCA_964526245.1 uncultured Chloracidobacterium sp.
ACCGAAGAGCACGAAGCCCAGTTCGTCCGTAGCGAGTTTGTGCCGAGATATGTGGCCACGCATATCAACATCAATACCCAAAAGAGCATCGAGGAGATCCGCGAGTTGGCCAAACGCGAGGGCTGGCGCGTGCTCGTCTGCAACCGCGGCGGCGGGCTTTTTCAGCTTGTTGAGGTTTGGGTCGAGAACACGTTGATGCTTGAGGTAATGACACCTGAGCAGACCGAACGCTATATCGAGATAACAAACCCGAAGTTCATGGAGGCCGCTTTCGCCGACACACTTCAGCAGCATCATCCGGCAACCAATCGCGTCCTGCCGAATGAGCTGAGCCTTATCGGTTAAGCGGTTGGAACCAGAGCGAGATCGACACGAAGGCCGCGATATTGATCCGCTGATCAGCCCGGCCATTTTGTCGATCTTGTTCGGTTCAGTCATTTCGAAACTCCCGCCAATTGCCTTTCCAGTCAAAATACTCGGTCGCCCGAAAGCGCTTCTTGTAGTCGTAGAAGGATTCGCCCTCATACGCGTAACCGAGGTAAAAGTGGTCAATGCCATGGTCGAGCGAGTGCTCCATCTCTTTCAGTAAGGTGAAGATGCCGAGGCCGGCGGCGGTGATCGCAGGGTCAAACATCGCGAAGACGCTCGAAGCAGAACGCTCGCCGAGGTCGAAGTAGCTTTCGGCAACGAGGCGGCCGCCCTCACGAACGCTCAGCTGAAGAGTCTCGCATGGTGATGCCGCAGCGGTCGCCGGAACAAAATCTTCGAGCCGGTCGGGCCTGCCTTCGGCAAAGCGAAGTCGGTGGCGTTCGAACAGGCTCCTTGATTCCTCCGTCACGCCGAGCGGGCCGATCGTCAGTTCGAGTCCGGAGTTCCGCCGAAGGTTGCGTCGCTGGCTTTTTGAGAATGTGAAACGGGCGAGGTCGATCCGCAGCGGGAGCACGCGCATCGCCTTGCCGGCGTGGATGCCAAAGTTGTAGCGGAAAAAGTGTTGCCCAAAGTGCCGCCAGCCCGCGGCCCAAAGAGCATCCATTGCCTCCGCCGGGGCGAAATCGCAATTGAAGCGTTCGTTGATCAGGCCGGTCTCATCAAGCAGCATGGGAACACAAGTGCGTTACAAAAAATCGAACCTGCCCGAGAAGCCATGCCGTCAATGCGGGAGGCCGATGGCCTGGCGGGCCCGCTGGAAGCGTAACTGGGACGAGGTCAAGTACTGCTCCGAACGCTGCCGCCGCGAGAGCCGCCGGGCTACCAGCTAACGCTGCCTTCTTTCGACGTATCGATCTGAGCCAGCTCGACTCCCTCATTGAAGAAGAAGATCTTCATCTGGTCGAAGAGGAACTCGTGCGAATCGGGGTTCGAGACGTCAATACCGAAGTGGTTGATGAGCTGGTTCTGCTTTTGCAGCCACTCTTTCCAGCAATCGCCGCAGGTCTCGGCACCGATCTTTTGCCCGAGCTCGGTCGGGATCGGCGCATAGCCGAGCGGCTCGCCCTTCTGCCCACAGCGGGCACATTTGAACTTGTCACCAAATAAAGCCATAGAAAAATCTTAGCACAAACTCCCTAATGCTATTCCTATTCGGCGTTTCATTTTTTGCCGAGACTGCGCGCTTCTGAAACGGTTGAAACGAATGAAAGAAATGAAACGCCTGAAACACTTGAAACGCGTGAAACGGGATTGAGTTTCGAGTCGCGACTTTCGAGGATCCCGGATTCCGAAAGCTCCCCTCCTTGAATAGGAGGGGTGGACGCCACTTCGGCGGACGGGGTGGTAGAAGGTTTTGCACTCCGAACTCGAAGATGAGCCCTTGCTGACGCGCGGGCCTCCGACACGGGTTTTTCGCATTCCCTGGTGTTCTGTTTCGTTTTGGGCATCGGGCGTTCGCGGAAACATCGAAAACACCGGAAACATTGGAAACATCGCGAACATCGCGAACAACGGAAACATCGCGAACAGATGGGACGAATGGGACAAGCGGGACATCTGGAACACGCGGCCGGGCCGGGAGATCTGTGATGTGGGATTTGGGACTTTGGATCTGGATCTTCGCATTGTCAGTTGCTAATTGAACCATCGTAAATTGGTTGAAAATGGACACTGGGCTTTGAGCTTGGGTCTTCGATCTCCGGCTTACAGCTAACGGCTAATGGCTTAGAGCTGATCGCTACAACTATCCTGCCTCTGCGGTCCCTGCGATCTCCGCGTTAAGATCGTCTTTCTCGCCAAGCCGCAAAGCTGCGAAGGCCCCGCAAGGTTTCTTCTCGAAGAACTATTCACGATTCACGAACCTCCGCTGTCTATTCTCTTAGTCCTTCGATCGAAACTGAACGGCGATCCGTGAGATGCGAGAAATATGGATGATATGGAAGTTCTGGAGAGTTGCGAAGTTGCGAAGTTTCGAAAGTTGCGAAGTTCAGAGTGCGGGCTTCAGCCCGTCGTTTTGAGTTCCGGCTTTAGCCGGCCGTAGGAGTTAAGCCTTCAGGCGTGACCAAATGCGGAGGCCCGCGGGTCAGCAAGGGCTTAACATTCGATATGGACTGCCGAAGTCGACGAAGACGGTGGCATTCTTCTCATCAACTGTCTTTTAAAACCACGAAAGAAGAAAAAAAGAAAACCGAATTCTGATCTACTTTCTCCCTTCCCCTTTATCCTTTATCCTTTCTCCTTTCTCCTTTCTCCTTTCTCCTTTTACACGACACCCTCACTACCGTTCGGGTTTCTGCCGGTGTGATGGCCGACGGGCCCGAGGCCCGGCCGTGAGGGAGGTCTGCCTTGCAAAGGCCCGCACGTAAGTACGGGCGGTTTCTCGAATGCGGAAAGCTCACACCGAAATCGGGAATCTTGAACTCCACGATTTTTGTCCATTCTCCACTGTCCGCTATCCATTTCCCCTCCGTATTGACACTCCTGCTAAAATTGCTCCAGGCAAACCAACCGCGGCCGGGTCCGGAGCATCTTTGCTGACTGGCGAGCAAACAAAACAATGAGACTTATTTGCGGCGTTAGAGCCTTACTGCTAATTACTATCGTCACAAGTCCTTCTTGCATGACTACCGAAGTGGGGAATCCGACTGGTAGCTTGGGCGATCTTTCCGTCGAAGAGCGAGTTAGCGACAACCGAGATAATCTATCGCAACGAGCCGGATGGAAAACCGCCGTTGCATCAGAGCAGACTGTTTTCCTCTCGATCAGCTTTCGTGACGCGATGAATGGAATCGCGTCTGGTTCATCTGAATACTATTTTGTGACGGCAGATGGAGGAATGACATGGAAGAAGCATAAGATCCGGGAACGCAATTTCGAATCAGAGGAAGGCGAATATAGTCTAGTTCTCTCGGCGGTGTCGTCCTCTGGCTCGATCTATGCGATTGGCGCACTGGAAAACTCGGGCAGTGCGATCTTTTCTGCAAGAGCCCCAAATGACCCTTGGAACATCGATGACAAATACTTGCGTCAATCGCTCAACGATCTTTCGGTGATTGGCGACCAAGCGTGGGTGGTCGGAAATGGCGAACGGTTTGGTTATGTGCTTAAGACACTCGACGGCATTGAATGGGAAAAGGTCTGGGAAAGCAATGAGCATAGCCTCGCTGGCGTCTCTTTCCTAAATGAATCGGTAGGCTGGGCTGTTGGAGGCGATGGTGCGATATTGCACACTGTGGATGGCGGACGAACCTGGACCGCACAGCAATCGAAACAAAAAGAAAACCTTCTCAGTGTTGCATTCGCCGACCCCCAGAATGGATACGCCGTTGGGGTCAAGGGCACGATCCTTCACACCTCGAATGGAGGCAGAACTTGGGAGAAGCAGTTGAGCGGAACAGACAACTCTTTAATTAGAGTGGCGGTTGCTGGTTCGGATGTTGCTTGGGCCATCGGCCAGGATCGCATGCTTCTTCAAACAACTGATGGAGGCGTCAACTGGAAAAAGAGCCCGCTCCCGTCTGAACTCAATGAATATGATGCCAACATCTACGACATCACTATCAGCGGAAAGAAAGTTTGGCTTGCCACCCAAAGTCGGATCATGGTGCTGGAGATCAATCGATGAGACGATTCAAGTTGCTAGCCGCGTGCTTTTGGGTTTTCGCGGCTCTTGGCCATTCTCAGGTTGAAGCGGAGTGGACTCAGCCTAAGGTATCGGGCGTGGTTGATAGTCGTGAGTATTACTTCCAAGATGTCGTATTCTCCGACGAATCGACCGGATGGCTCATCGACCATTTTGGCGTTCTTCTGAAAAGCATCGACGGTGGCTTGTCGTGGTCGCTTGCGAAGAACTTCGAGTCGATAAAATTGTCGAGTATCAAGTTTGTAACCTCAGATGTTGGCTTCATTGCGGGCGGTTGGGATGCCAAAGATGGTAAAAACTTTCAATGCTTTGTAGGGCGGACGCGCGACGCCGGGAAGACTTGGGAGGACGTCTCGCCTCGGGCCCGCGGAACGCGGACCTGTCATCTCTGGGACGTTCATTTTGTGGACGCCGACCTCGGCTGGGCAGTCGGCGTCTCACAGAGACCAAATGACCCTCTTGAAAGAGGAATAGTGTTTCGCACCGTAGATGGAGGCCGAAGTTGGAAGCAGATCGATAAAGGGGTCGAGAATGCCGGTGTGATATTTGCGGTTGAGTTCGTGTCTCGTAGCACGGGTTTCGCCGCATCGAACACGGGCGTTTGGAAAACGACCGACGGCGGTGAAAGCTGGGTCCTTGTTTACGAGAGTAAGGCGGAACAGCTATTCGATGTCGCCCTTACGGATCGAGAGGTGTGGGCGGTGGGCTCGAATGGAACCATCGTTTCTAGCAAGGATTCAGGCAAAACCTGGAACAGGGCTCTACTCCCCGCTGATCTTGCTGAATTCTGGTTTGCGAAAATCGCCGCTGATCCAAGCGGACGCTTATGGGTATTAGGTGGCATTTCAGGTGAATCCGCGGTAATCACTTCCAGCAACGGCGGTCGTTCATGGACGCGCGAAACAGTTTCAAACGCGTCTGGCTTCCTCCGGTCGATTGCCTTTCCGAATACGAACTGCGTAGTCCTGACAGGAGCAACTGATCTACTGATGCGGAGATGTCCATGAAAGCTTTCGAACGTACGAGCGGAGATTTGTGAGTAAATTGCGAGGTAGAGTAATGAGGGCATCTGACTACTGGAAGTTAGATCTAACCGCTTGCATTGTGGCTGTCTTTCTTTACGCTTATATCTTTGTGAGCGTTGATTCGACGACCGGAAGCAGGAATTATTACTCGGTCTTGCGAGTGACAGCAATCGGGATAGTTTCGTACGGGCTCGCCGCGGTGTACTTTAAGGTTAAAAGCAAGCCAGCCTCTGATAGCTGGAAGTACATCTGTATATTGGGATCAATCATCTCCTCCTTATTCTTATTGGCAATAACCTTGTTGCCGAGTGATGGCATCGGAGACCTTGCCTTCACATTTACATTAGTTCTCTTTGCGGGCTCTTTCCAAATGCTGATTCTTTCAGGTCTGGCGATCCTCGTAACCCGGCTTTTCGTCTATTTGTTTGAGAGATGTCATCGTTTGGTTAGCCGATTGTCATAAACTACGAAATTTATTTCGGGGCGAAATATGAGAAAACTTTCTAAGTTGCTCATTTTGTGTTTTGTTACAGTCGTGACTAGTGGTGCGAATCTTTATGCTCAGGGGGCAGATTGGAATGGGATTCTCCCCTTGAAGTCAACACGCAGTGATGTGGAAGCAAAGCTCGGTAAACCCCAGGCCTCGGGATGGTATGAATTTCCAAATGAGACCGTTCGTTTTCGTTACTCTGAGTATGGCTGTGATGAAATTGAAACCTGCTATTGTCTGGTTCCTAAGGACACTGTTATTGAGATATCTGTGAACCTGTTACAAAGGCGAAAGTTGGAAGAGTTTAAACTTGATCTATCGTATTTTGATAAGGAGGCGGACTCTCATTTGCTTATTTACGATTACTATACGAGCGAGGAGGTCGGTGTAACTTACACGGTTGTCCGAGAAAGTGCAACGGTTACAGGCATCACGTATTTCCCCTCGAAAAAGAGGTGCTCCTCATTTGAAAAGATCAACACCACCGGTGTCAGCCCTTCAACCTGCAGTGCAGATTCGACAGCACTTCAGATAGATCATGTGGGACCTCAATCGCTCTTTTTCAATTTGGAAAAAGCGGAGAACAGGTAACGAAGATTGTGCGGAATAGGATATTTCTTGGCTTCGAAGAAGAGCAATTATGAATCGGAAGTTAGTAGCGTTTTGTTTTATTTTCTTTACTACGGCGGTCTTCTTACCAGCCCCTACTCAAGCTCAGCAGAAATCCGAGATCGACGAAAAGCAACTTGAACGAGAGGTGATATTTCGGTCGCCTATTAGATATGTGGTTACCTATAATGAGATCGACACGCAACTCAACGAACGTCGGATATGGGTATTGATGGATCCGGCGAAATTTAACTTGAGATCGCTTACCGGAATCGTTACTTTCCTCAAGGAAAAATATCCTCAACCGAATGATCTTGACATTACGATTCACACAAGTTTAGAGACCATTGAAACTCCCGAAGAAATGGACCTATACAGAGATAGTTCTGATTCACGCTTTGCGAAGGTGCGCGACAAGTATAGAGGAGCATGGTTCCACAGAGACTCCTCTGGTCTTGAGACACTGAATTATACGAGTCGGTTGAATCCTTATCGCGAGCGCATGGTCGTGCTAAGGACACCGCCGGGAAAGTAGTAATTGTCACTCGGCTGCTACATTGCAGCCTTAGGCGTTGCGGATGGCGGTGAGGATGTCATCGTCGGCGGGGCGGAAGAGGCTGAGGGTCTCGGTCTTGTGGTAGGCGATGCGGCCTTCGCGGCCGATGACGACGACGCCGCGGGCCGAGCGGCCGGGCAGCCAGCTTTTCATCCCGTAAAGCGCCGAGACCTTGCGGTCGGTATCGGATAGCAGCCGGAGTGGCAACTCATTCTTTTCAGCAAAGCCTTTGTGCGATTCGACCGAATCGGTCGAGATGCCGACGACCTCGGCACCGGTCGCCTGATACTCCGACCAATGGTCGCGAACCGAGCAAAGCTGCGCCGTGCAGACGGGCGAATTATCCGCCGGATAAAATATCAGCACAACAACCCGCCCGCGATGACCACTGAGCGACCAATCGTTCCCGTCGCCGTCACTTAATCTGAAATCCGGAGCTTGTTGGTTGATCTTCATTGTTCCACCTCGATTCGATCGAATGCCTTCTCAAACTCTTTTCTGCGCACCAACTCGTTGATGACCGATTCAATCCGTGATCGTGATAACTCATCAATTAGTATCATATCCGATCCCCAGAAGTAGGCACCCGACAGGCATTCGCCGCTTTCCCTAAATTTCTCAACGAGCGTCTGGATATTCCGATAGGTGAAGAACGACGCAATCCATTTTTCACCGTTCTCAAAAGTAACGATCACGTCGGAGTTATCATCGTCGCGATCCCATTCACCATCGGCCCACTGCTCAGCTTCGAGCCAGATTTCTTGTATCGCTGATTCTGTCATTGAAAATCTCGAATATCCTTAAACGGTTCATTCTTATCTTCAAAATTCGGGCGGTAGTAAAACGATGCGGATTCGTACTCTTGCATAAAGCCTTCCTCGATGCCGAGGGTTTCGAGGAGCGAGACGGCCTCGAACCATTCGCCTTCAGAGATGCGGCGAGAGAGGAGGATGTAGCGAGGGTCGGTCGCGGCCTTGTTGGTGGCGTAGTATTGGGCCATCAGCGAGATGGCGGTCCGTGGGCCGAGTTCGTCGCGGATCCAGCGGAGATTTTCCTCGAGCCCCGCGATGTCGTTCGGCAAGATGAGCAGGCGGATGAGAAGGCCGCGTTTGAGCAGGCCGGTTTCGTCAAAGACCAATTCGCTGCCCATCTGCCGGTGCATTTCTTTGATGGCGGCTCGGGCGTGGAGCGGGTAATCGCGGACCTTTGAATACTGAAAGCCGGCGTCTGCATCGGCATATTTCAGATCGGGAAGATAGATATCGACAATGCCTTCGAGCAGGCGGAGCACCTCGACCGAGTCGTAAGCGTTGGTGTTGTAAACGATCGGGAGCCGAAGGCCGTTTTCGGCGGCGATCAGGATCGCCCGGGCCATCTGCGGGGCGAAGTGCGTCGGCGATACGAAGCCGATGTTGTGGCAACCGCGGGCCTGAAGTTCGAGCATCATCTCGGCGAGGCGTTCGAGGGTCACCTCGTTCTTCTTCTGCTCTTTCCAGATTTGGGAGATCTGGTAGTTCTGGCAGTAAACGCAGCGGAGATTGCAGTTGCCGAAGAAGATATTGCCCGCACCGCGTGTTCCGGAGAGGCACGGCTCTTCGCCGAAGTGAGCGGTGTAGCTTGAGACGATCGGGAGCCGGCCGGAATAGCAGGCGGCGATCTCGCCAGCGAGGCGGTCGTTGCCGCAATCCTTCGGGCAAATGGTGCAGGCGGCAAGAAGAGCCTCAAGAGCCTCGACCCGCTCGGCGAGCCTATTCTCCGCCAAGAGTTTTAGATACTTTGGGTCCATTGTAGCCCTTGATCCGGCCCTTGTGGTCGTAGCGGCTCGCGACATCTTTCGGTGCGACCTTGCGGGCGAGTTCCCAAACGAAGTCCATCTCTTCGTTGATGGTCGCGGTCGCCATGCGGGTTTCCTTCAGCATCAGGATGCTGCCGTAGAAAAGAAAGATGATGCCGACGATGCCGATCGGGATCGGCAGCCAGCGATAGACCGCCGGGAAGATGCCGACTATCGCGATCGCGACGCTCGTCAGGATAAAGAACATCAGGCCGTAGTAGAAGGTCGTCATCGCCCGCTGGAGAAGCCGCGACCGGCTCGTCACGAGATCGATGAGATCGATGACGACCTCGACACGCTTTTCATAGAGCGGGATCGCATCTTTATCCTGGGCGTAGATAAGTTCGCCGACGCGGACCTCGAGTGCCCGGACGCGATCGACGACGCGGCCGAGCCGGGTCGAGGTGGAAAGCACGAGCGAGCCCGTCGCAGAAATAAGAAGAGCGGGTGTGATCATCGCCGTCAGGAACTCGATGGTCGAGCTCAGAGCCTTCGGGTCAACATCGACAATTTCACGTCCAGCAAACATAATTCGAGATTCTAGCCTAACCGAATGCGCGAAAGATAGGCTCTTGGCGGATATTATTAACGGAAATTTGAGCTAGCGGCCGGCCCGGACCCGTTCGACCTCGCGGGCCATTCGTCCGGTCAGCATGAACCACATCATTTTGTAATCGGAGATAAAGGACCAAAGCGGGTTTTTGAAGGTAGCGGGCCGGTTCTTTTCGATAACGAAATGGGCGAACCAGGCGAAGGCATATCCGACCACGAGCGAGAGCGGAAAGTA
>CAZGLZ010000134.1:0-9323 GCA_964526245.1 uncultured Chloracidobacterium sp.
ACATCACCTTCGTGATCGCTGCCGTCAATGTCGTCTTGCCGTGGTCCACGTGCCCAATGGTCCCAATGTTCACGTGCGGCTTGCTCCGGTCGAATTTCTCTTTGCTCATCTTCTCTTAAATCTCTCCGCTCAAATCAGAGTAATAAAACAATGGAGCCCAAGACGGGATTTGAACCCGTGACCTCTTCCTTACCAAGGAAGCGCTCTACCCCTGAGCTACTCGGGCGGATGCCCAACAAAACTTAATGGAGCGGGAGACGAGACTCGAACTCGCGACATTCAGCTTGGAAGGCTGACGCTCTACCAACTGAGCTACTCCCGCTCATGGTGCAAGGGGCAGGATTCGAACCTGCGTAGGATGTTACTCCGCCGGGTTTACAGCCCGGTGCCATTAACCGCTCGACCACCCTTGCTTACTTTTAATTAGTGCAATTAGCCGTTTTCAGAGCTAATTAGCAAATTTCCAATAATAACCAAGCCCGACAAAGCGCGCAAGTCGCAAAGGGCATATTTAGCCCGCAAGCTTGTCCGGCGTTATCGGCAGGTCGCGAACGCGGATGCCCGTCGCGTGGTAAACGGCATTGGCGATGCCCGCCGGAATGCCTACCAGGCCAAGCTCGCCTAGGCCCTTTGCCCCGAGCGGATTGACGATCGTGTCTTCCTCGGGAACAAAGATCGTCTCAATAGAACCGATGTCCGCATTAACCGGGACGTGATAGCCTGCAAGGTTCGGGTTCATTATCCGCCCGATCCGGTGGTCGATCTCGGTGTGCTCCATCAAAGCCATTCCGATGCCCCAAACAACGCCGCCCATTTCCTGGCTATGAGCACCTTTCGGGTTGATTATCCGGCCGGCGGCGGTCGCCTGGACCACGCGGGTAACACGGACGATGCCGATCTCCTCATCGACCTTCACCTCGACGAACTGAGCTCCGTGCGATGCGGTCGCATACTTCGCACGCTCGCCGAAATCCGGTCGGGTGGTATGCGTTGCGGTGACCTCCGGAAGCCCGTTGCGGCTTAAGATCTCGCCGATGGTCATTGCGGTCTCCGGCCGTCCCTTGATCCGTACCGAACCATCGACAAACTCGATGTTCTCGAACGGAACGCCCGAAAACGGCGAGGCTTCGCGTTTCGATTCCGTTGCCATCAGGTCCTTTTGTACGATCTGTGCGCATTCCTGAACGGCCGTGCCGACGCTCGCCGTTGTGATCGAGCCGCCCTGCGAAGGTGCCGACGGCAGATTGCTGTCGCCGAGCTTGAATGTGACCTTCTCAAGCGGCAGCCCGAGTTGGCGGGCGGCGATGAGCGAAATGGTCGTGTAAGTTCCCGGGCCGATGTCGGTCGTGCCGCTTTCGACCAGGGCAGTTCCATCGGCCTTTAACGTGACCCGAGCCGACGAAGGTGCGAGAAACGCGCCCCACGTTCCTGTCGCCAGGCCCCAGCCGACCATGAACCGCCCGTCGCGCATCGATCGCGGCTCGGGCTTGCGGTCCTTCCAACCGAACTTTTCGGCTCCCTGCCGATAGCATTCGCGAAGCTCCTTGCTCGAAAATGGCCGGCCCGAGTCCGGATCCGTTTCGGCATAGTTGATCAGCCGCAGCTCGAGCGGATCGATCTTAAGCTTGTAAGAAAGCTCATCAAGCGCCGATTCGAGAGCGAACGCGCCCGAGACCGTTCCCGGAGCACGCATCCAGAGCGGTGTTTGCAGGTCGGTCCGGGTGATCTTCGCATCGGTCCGGACGTTCGGACAGGCGTAAAGCGTCCGCGAGATGCCGACAAGGTCTTCGGAAAAGTCCTCGTGCGATGACGTGTTGTGAACAGCTTCGTGGATTATCGAATTGAGTTTTCCGGCTTTGTCCGCACCGATCTTTATCTTCTGGATCGACGCCGGGCGATAGCCGTGGGCGGTCGCGAGTTGGCGGCGCGAATAAACGACCTTGACCGGCCGCTTGGTCTCTCTCGCGGCCAATACGGCGAGCAAAGTGTTCGGCGTTGGCCGAAGAGCGGCCCCGAACGCTCCGCCAACAAATGGCGAAAGCACGGTGATCTTTTCACGGTCGATGCCGAAATTGGTCGCGAGGTAATTGCGAACGCCGGTAACGCCTTGCGTCTTGTCGTAAACCGTCAGCCGCTCGCCGTCCCAATTTGCGACCGTTGCGTGCGGCTCCATCGCATTGTGGTGCTCGATCGGGATCGTGTATTCGGCCTCGACCTTTACCTCAGCCGCTGCAAATGCCTCGTCCGGCGTTCCGCGAACGGGCCGCGGCCTTCCCGACGCGAAGCCCTTATCGGCAACGTTGCGGATGTCGGTCGAGGGCTTTTCCTCGTTGTAGCTGACCTTTACGAGCGACGCCGCATAGCGGGCCTGCTCGAACGTATCGGCAATGACGACCGCGACCGGTTGTCCGCTAAAGAGCACGCGGTCGGTCATCAACGCAAAGAACGGCCGGCTCTTTTCGCCAAAGTCCTCATCGGCCTGCGGGTTCGCAAGCTTCGTAACGTTTTTGTGCGTCAGGATCTTGACGACGCCGGGCTGCTTTTCGGCCTCGGCGGTTTCGATATCTCGGATCGTGCCGCGGGCGATCGTCGATTGGACAAGGTATCCATACGCCAGTTCCGGAAAGCGAAACTCGGCGATGTACGTCGCCTTGCCCGTCACCTTCGCCCGGCCATCAACGCGGCTCGGTTGTTTCTTTAGGTCGTCCTGCATCATACGTTCGCTGCCCTCCTGAGTGCCCGGGCGATGGCCCGCTGGGCTAGTTTTACCTTGTAGCCGTTCTCAGAGAGCGGCTTTGCTCCGCGGAGTGTGAGCTCGGCGGCTTGCTGGAATACTCCGGGCTCGGCCTTCTTGCCAACAAGAAAACGTTCGGCCTCTGAGGCTCGCCAGGGCTTATGAGCGACGCCGCCAAGGGCGATGCGGGCCTGTTTAATGACGCCTTTGTCGATCTCAAGCCCGGCCGCAACCGAAACAAGCGCGAAGGCATAGCTCGAGCGGTCACGGATCTTGAGGTAATAGCTATTGGCGGCAAAGTTGTTCTTTGGGATGTCGATCGAAGTGATCAGTTCGCCGTGGTTCAGTGCGTTGTCCTTCTCCGGCGAATTGAGCGGCAGACGGTGAAAATCGGTGAACTTGATCTTCCGCTCGCGGCCATCGGGCGACTGGACATTGACGACCGCATCGAGTGCGGCGAGTGCGACACACATATCCGAAGGATGCACGGCCACGCACGACTCGCTCCATCCGAAGATGGCGGAGTAGCGGCTGAGCCCGTCCTTCGCACCGCAACCCGAGCCCGGCTGGCGTTTGTTGCAGGGCGTCCCGAGGTCGTAGAAATATGCGCACCGCGTCCGCTGCATAAGGTTGCCGCCGTTGGTCGCCATATTGCGTATCTGCGGCGAGGCACCGGAAAGGATCGCCTGCGAGAGC
This sequence comes from uncultured Chloracidobacterium sp., assembly GCA_964526245.1. Lineage (GTDB taxonomy): Bacteria > Acidobacteriota > Blastocatellia > Pyrinomonadales > Pyrinomonadaceae > OLB17. Next base: position 3,431 of record CAZGLZ010000134.1, read on the forward strand.
ATCGGGAAGTCTTTCTTTACAAGCGGATGATTTGCCGTGTCAGTGTTCCGAGTGAGTGCGCCGACCGAAACTCCGCCTCCCGCGAGCGAGCGAACCACCGAAAGCGAAAGCCGCGAGATATCGACCAGCTCGTTCGGGCGGTCGATGCCCTCTTTCATCAGGTCGATGAGATTTGTCCCGCCGGCGATGAACCTTGCGTCCTTGTTGGCGGCGACGAGCTTTGCGGCATCGGCAGGTGCGGCGGCACGCTTGAAAGCAAATGGCCTCATTTCGCACCTCCTGCCTGTACGTCCTCGATGGCGGCGACGATGTTCGGGTAAGCTCCGCAGCGGCAGATGTTGCCGCTCATTCGCTCCTGTATCTCGGCCTTTGTCAGCTTCTGCCCGCGGGCGACTGCGTTGAGATTTTCTGTGACAAAGCTCGCTTCGCCGTTCCGCGCTTCTTCAAGCATCGCGACGGCCGAGCAGATCTGGCCCGGTGTGCAATAGCCGCACTGCATCCCGTCGCGTTCGATAAAGGCGGCTTGCATCGGATGGAGCTTGTCGCCCTCGGCGAGCCCCTCGATGGTCGTCACCTTTCGGTCGTCGCACATCGCGGCGAGCGTCAGGCACGAAAGCTGCCGGCGGCCGTCGATGATCACCGTGCAAGCACCACACTGGCCGTGGTCGCAGCCCTTCTTTGAACCGGTCATCTCAAGCTGCTCGCGAAGCGCGTCAAGCAGCGACGTCCGCGTATCGACCGGCAGCGTGTGCTCCTTGCCGTTGATGCTCAGCCGCACGGTCAGCTTCTCGACCGGAATGCCGCCTTCGACCGCCGGCTCGCTCGCCACCAGCGGAACCGCACCGCCAAGCTTTATCGCTGCAACCCCGGCACCCGCAACCGCACTCTTCTTAAGAAAATCGCGGCGGGAACCATCGATAGAAAGACCCTGCTCCTCAGGAGGTTTTATCTCGTCAAGCATAGTTTTTAATTTGGATTTGAAATTCTATCACAGGGCTAATGCAATCAGAACGCTGAATCACCCTGCGCAAAAACCTCATTGAGAATGAAGTTTGAGTTCAAAGGCTATTTGATTATGGTTCTCAATTTCGCGGATCGCTACCGTCCCCTCAAGCCATTCTACTGTTGGGTCCTTTAGTTCCGGATATTCATGAATCCAAAATGTTTTCTCATCTAACAGAGTCGAAGTTTCCAGATCTCTAGCCTGAACCGAGACGGTGCCCGACGCATCTATAATCCCGTCTACGGGAAAATTCATTCGTTTCCGAATTCTTAGCTTAAATCGCCCGTCAGGAGAGCTGTGCTCGAACTTGTCCTGGTAGAAGAATACGCCTGGCCCTAGAAATATCAGTACCAATAACGTCGGAATGAACATGACGAAGAGTACTATCCCTGCAACTGATAGCAGACCAATTGCAATGGTCCGGCGTAGGAATCTATTGCTCGAGTAGACAAACCGGCTGTCGCCAATGGGTGCGTGGTCTTGGGTCATTTCTGATTGCCCTCTCGCTTTCGCTCCAATTCTCGCCCAGCCTGCGGGTGAAGGGTTATGCCGTCCACTGCAACATGGATCGTATAGTTCAGTGCGTCTGTTGAATCTTTAACATCAAAAACCGCACTGCCCTCTAACTGTTTGCCGTCGTTCCGTTCCGCCGAAACGTATACGTCTTCCGAATCGCCTATTGGCGGGCTGCATGAGAGTTGAAGACGTGATTCCGGTTGAAAATCAAACACTAGGAACTTATCGGTACAGAAGATCATGAGCCGTGGAATCACCTCATCCGAATCGTTCACGACAGCGATCTTTTGCCCACGTGGATCGGACAGTTCTTCCTCTGAATATAACTCAAGAATGTTATCTTGAACCCATCGGTAATTCGGCCAGCGGAGTTCAAATGAGATATCCATCGCGTCGCCGGTATGGAGCGTCTCATAGGGCCAAAAGATCTCTCCTTCTTTCCTTACCACCGACCCTACTTCAGACGTGAACCAATACGGTCGTTCCGGATGACCGTAAAGCTCGACACGATAGGTTCCTGCCGGCGACTGCAAAGTCGCAAACGGCTCTTCTACAGATATGAAGAACGAATAACCGAATACGAACGCGACAACGAAAACGAAGATCCCGAAAAAAATACTAAGAATGCGATGTCGTGCGCTCATTGCTACTTTTTCGACCTCGGGTGAAAGCTTTCGTATGCCTTTTTGAGGTGGGCGTCGGTTATGTGAGTGTAGATCTGTGTGGTCGAAATGTCGGCGTGGCCAAGCATTTGCTGGACGCTGCGGATATCGGCGCGATTCTGGACCATGTGCGTCGCGAATGAATGGCGGAGCGTGTGCGGCGAAACGCCCTTGAACCCGCATTGCTCGGCATATCGCTTGATAAAGCCGTGGACGATCTGCCGCGTCATTGGCCCGCCCTTAGGCTTGATGAAAAGATGCGGGTCCTTGTCTTGCGGCTCGTTCTCGCGTCGGGCGGCGAGATAATTCCGCAGCCATTCGACCGCGCTTTTGCCTATCGGCACTCTGCGCGTTTTGCTGCCCTTTCCGGTGGTCGTCAAAATGCCGGATTCGAGATCGACATCGGCCATCCGGAGCGTGCAGAGCTCGGAAACCCGCAGCCCGCAGGCATACATCAGCTCAAGCACCGCCCGGTCGCGGAGGCCGGCCTCGCTCTCAATGTCCGGTGCGGCAAGGAGCTGCTCTATCTCGGCTTGATTCAAGAAACGCGGCAGATAAAAGCTCTTTCGCGGAGTTTCAAGGTCCTCGGCCGGGCTCTTGGGCAAGTGGCCGTCGATCGCCAGAAAGCCGAAAAAACCGCGAAGCGAACTGACCATCCGCCGCTTTGAACTCTCGGAGATCTTCTGTTTGGTCAGGTCGATCAGAAACTCGCGAAGGTCTTCCCGCGTAGCCGCAACAGGCTCGATCCGGTTCTTCTCCGCCCAAGCCTCGAACTTTCGCAGGTCACCCTCATAACCCGCCAGAGAGTTCTTCGCCAGGCCCTTCTCGACCCGGACAAAAGAAATATACTCGCGGATTAGGTCTCGTGACATGCCTCCTATTTTACACCAACGGCACTCGGCACCTCGCACTCCGGGCGGTTGATGAGCAAGCCGGAGTTGCCTTCGAGCAGACGGAAGGCTCTCTCGCGGGACCAGTTCAGCGAGCGAACGTCGCCCTCGCCGCGGGCATCGACAAGCCGGTCATAAAGATTCTGCTTCGTCGTGCATGCATCCTCGGCATTCATCGCCGGCAGGCTCTCGATTAGGGCCGGGACCGAATCATCGCTGAGGTGGTAAGTGTGGTACCAGGCGTCGTATTCCCGGCCGTGCTGCATAAGCTGGATGTTTTTGCGGGCGATGAAGTCGTCCGGGTTCATCAGGTTGGTCGCGGCGAGAATAACTATCGCCGACCAGAGTGCACCCCAGGCGAAGTTATTTCGCCGGCCGCGGAGCACCGTCCAGCCGAACCAGACGAACACGACGGCGAGCCAGATCATCACGACCATCGGGTAAAAGCGGACGGTCGTCCAGCCATAGCCGAGTTCGCCAGTAAGAAGCACCAGCCGCTGCATCGCCGAGGCCATGATGACAAAAAGCAGCCCGATCTGGACGCCGGCAAGCACGCGAAAGACCGCCTCGTTCCGCCGTTCATCGCGGCGAAGCAGCCAATGCGAGGCAAGCAGCAGCGGCAGGACAAGAAACGCGACCGTGACCAGTTCGCCAAAGCCGCGGCGGGCAAAGTCGGCCAGCTTTAGGTCCGGCGTCGTCTGCACAAGGTCCATCCCGCCGAAAAGATACGGAAGCTGAAAGACGACGAACGCAAGGAAAAGCAGATCGACGAGGCCGAGGATGATGGTCGTCTCAACGCGGCCGAGCGTGAAAACACTCGGAAATTTCGTGTTGTCCCAATTTTGCCAGTCGCGTTTTCCGCGTGCAGCTTTTTCATCTGCATTTGCTTTGTCGGAGGAGAGAACCACCCCGTCCGCCCCTTGAGAAACAGGGGCGTCCACCCCTCCTTCGTAAGGAGGGGAGCCCGGATCGGCATTCGGCGGGTCGCTGATGTTTATGTGCTCAAGAATGGTCGCATTGTTCGGGAGCGAAGTGTCCTCGGCGGGCTCGGAGGTGAACTTATCAACATAGCTCTTTTCGCCTTCGGCCGCCGAAGGCTCGGCGGGTTTCTTTTCCTCTGAGGCCGGGATCGGCGAGGCCGCGGCCGCACCCGCCGCCGCAAACGCATGCTCCATTATCGAACCGCGAAGATATCCCGCCGCGAGCCATGCAAAAAGCGACGAAAGCAATACGTGCGAGAGCACGGTGTCCATGTCGAAATTGACGGCCCGGTTCGCGAAATCCTCAAACGCCGCGTCCGCCGCCATGAACAACGCACCGAAAATAAGCACCAGCGGCAATGCGACCGCCAAGCCCCGCAGCACCGAGAAGATGCCCTTGCTCAGCCGATTGCCGGGAATCTCTTTCCAGTCGATATCCGCTCCGATCAAAAAGAACGGCCCGAGAAACGAGATAAGCCCCGACCAAACGAACCCGGCCCCGTAGTGAAAAACGCCGGCGATCCGCTGATTGATGCCGAAATTGGGCAGGACGAGCACGCCCATTATGATGATGACGGCAAAGGTGTCATAGACCCGCAGCTCGATCGAATCGCGGACGACGAACATCGCCCCGAAAAAGAGCATCGCCGCCTGAAGCGCCAGCGTCCGTGCGGTCATAAGCTCCGGCCGATTGCGGAGCATAATCACCGCCATCGCGGCCGTAAAGACCGTCACGAAAAGAAAGGCGTTCAGCCCCCAGGGCGTCTCCCGCAACATAACATTGCCGAAAACGCCGAAAAGCATCGCTATAAGAAGGATCTCAAGCCCGGTCCGTGTCCGTGGGTTCATTTTTATGCCTCGCTAGGTCGTTTTACTTCTGAACGAAAACCCCGCCATAACTTGCGGGAAAACAAATGAGAAACCTACATCTTCGCCAAGATTGTGTATGGGACTCCGGTGTCCGCAACGAATTCGCCTCTGCACTGAGAATCTACTCCCGGTCATTTCAGTCTCGAAAGGTTTCTTAACACCTTTATCGCTATGATCACTAAGAAAATCGCTATGCCGAACACGAGCCAAATGAAGGTAAACCCGGCGATCGGAATACCGATCGAATCAGATTCAGGTGGAAATGTGCCTATCGAAAGCAGGTAATACATATACCATGCGAATAGAAATGGGAGCGCAAGGTATCCGAAAACAAGGCTCGTGATAACCGCAAGTTTTTGGCTTTTGGACATATTCTCTATTACCTTTCTCACAGTACTCATATTGCTGTTTCCTCAATCGCATCGTCCCTCGTCACTCTCCACATTGAATGAACCGCCCTTACTCACGTGCGGGCTTGCTCAATCAGCCCTTGCTTACGCGCGGGCCTCTGACACCGCCCACGCGACTCTTCCCTTGTGGCTCTTCCCTCGTCCCTCTTCACTCATCCCTTGTCCCTCGTCCCTCGTCCCTCAAGTTCATCTCCCCTTCATCGCCTTTATCAGCGCTTCCATGTGGTCGAGGTAGCGGGTCAGGGCCTTGCGGCCCGCGGCGGTTATCTTGTATTCGGTCAGCGGCGTGCGGCCGGCAAATGACTTTTTCATCGCTACGTATCCGGCGTCCTCAAGCTTGCGGGCGTGGACGCTAAGATTTCCGTCGGTCGTATCGAGGAGCGTTTTCAGCTCGCCAAAGCTTAGCTTTTCGTTTGCCGCGAGCGCGCTGATGATGCCGAGCCGCATTCGCTCGTGGATCACCTTATCCAGATCGTTCGAGACGGTCTCGGCCGCCTTCGCCACCGAAAGCCGCGGCGGCGATCCGTTCTTTTCTACCTTTGCCAAATTAGACTTCGCCATA
>CAZGLZ010000135.1:0-9264 GCA_964526245.1 uncultured Chloracidobacterium sp.
TCGTTCGGGTCGAGGATCTTCGCAATATGGTCGCGAATGCCCTCGAGGTGAACGCGGGTCGTCCGGTCGGTGGTGTTTGCCATCGCCCGCTCGGCCATCGCGCTGATCTCGCGAAGTTCGGCACGATAGAACGCACGCTCATCGCCGCTCGTCATGAACATCGCGGCAAAGCCCGGCGGCAGGTTGGCCGGAACCGAGGTCGTGCCGTTGATCTTGTTATTTGCGATATCAAGATAGGCACGGTGCAGGTTACGGCGATAGGCATCGACCATGACGTTCTGTCCCGAAAGTTCGGAGAAGACGCCGTTGCGGACGTCCGCCAGGAAATCGGCCGGCTGATAAGCGGCAGCTCCGTCAAGCGCCTGCTGCTCGACGAGCCTTGCAAACCGCGAGCTTGAAAGCAGATTGTTAAGCACGCTGTTCTGAGCGTTGCGGACGCGATTTAGTGCACCGAGCGGCTCGATACGGCGAAGTATCTCCTTATCGAGAGCCCATGTCGGGGTCTTGAAGGCGTTCTCGTTGAGGAACGCGACGGCCTGCTTCTGCCGCGTGTTCGGGATCAACTCGAACCTGACGCCGTTCTGCCCGATGTGCCGCTGCTGCGAGTTATAGCCGCCGACGATCGCCGCGACGTGGTTAAGCTCAAGCGTCCACTGGCCGAGCATACGCCCATAAAGCTCGGAAAGGTCGTTGTAGGGATCGCCCTTCTGAGTGGTCGTTGCCGGGACGATGTAGCTCGCAACCCGCTTCAGGTTGCGAATGCCGAGCTCGGTCGAATAGATCGCATCGGCATCGCCGACCGCTTCGGTCAGTTCGCCCGGATCGCTTCCGGCCGAACCCGCGGTCGAAAAACGATACCAGGGCGTCTGGTCCTGCTGGCGTGCCCATTCATCGAGCGTCGCCTTTTCGGCATCAGAGCTATTCGCTGACGGGATCGGCTTGTAGCCCCACATCGTTGCCCAAACGTCATACGGCCCGATGCCCGGAACGAGATCGACCGGGTCGATCTTGTCTTCCGGCTGGGCGACGTAGTTGAACCGCGAATAGTCCATCAAGGTTGCAACGTGGCCGTTCTGCTTGACCCAGTTGCGGTCGCGGACCTTTTCGGCCGGATACATCGAGCTCGCCTTCATATTGTGCTGGAAGCCCAGCGTATGGCCGACCTCGTGGGCAACGACGTACTCGACGAGGTAACCCATCAGGTCATCCGGCATCGGGAGCCGCTGTGCACGTTGGTCGTTCGGGCTTGCCTGAAGGAAGTACCACGAACGCTGGAGGTTCATGATGTTGTGATACATCTGAATGTCCGACTCAAGAATTTCGCCGGTCCGCGGATCGTTGATGTGCGGGCCCGAGGCGTTCTCAATGGTCGAGGGCAGCCAGCGGATAACGCTGTAGCGGGCGTCCTCGGGGCTGAAGGTCGGATCTTCTGCCGGGGTCGGCGCCATCTTGGCGATGATCGCGTTCTTGAAACCCGCGGCCTCAAATGCCTTCTGCCATTTCTCAACGCCGCGTTTGGTGAACGGGATGAGCCATTTCGGCGTTGCCGAGTCGATGTAGTAAACGATCGGCTTTACGGGCTCCGAAAGAGCCGCGTTCGGGTCCTTTTTCTCGAGCCGCCAGCGGGTGATGAACCGACGCTGGGTCGCTTTGTGCTCCGTCCGTCCGTAGTCGATATTGCTGACCGAAAAATATCCGACGCGTTCGTCAAAGAGCCGCGGCTGCATCGGATTTTCAGGCAGCTTGACCATGCTGTGGTTGAGTACAACGGTCGCCGAACCGGGACGCATTCCCTGATTGAACGGGTTGCCGCCGCCACCGCCCGGAGCACCGGCCGGCGAGGGGTTGCGAACATAGGTGTGCGTCGCGACGGCTTCGATATTGGTCGGGTAGGTCGCGATGCGTTCGATGTAGGTCCGCGAGGAATCGAGCGTATTTGCCTGCAGCCGCTGGCGGGCGGAAAGCTCCGTCAGGTCGGTCGTGAAGAGCCGCGTAACGTCGATGACGGCCGCTTCATTCGGGCCCCAAGCCGCGACCGGGAACGCCATCAGGATAACGTCCTCATTCGCTGCGGAGACGGCCTGCGCGATCGGCTGGCTGCGGTCGGCGACGATGTCGTAGCTGATGCTGCGGAGATTGATCTTGTTATCGACTCGCTCCCAACGTACGACGCGGCGGCCGAGTGCCTGGCCGCCATAGCCGACGCCGAGCGTCGTGCGGGCGATCTGCGTCACCCACAAAAACTCTTTGTTGATCTCGCCGGCCGGGATCTCATAGAAATACTTGTCCTTGACCTTGTGGACCTTGAAGACGCCGTCTTTAGAAACGGCATCTTTGGTTATCACCTGGTCATAGGGTTTCGGGTCTTGAGAATCCCCGCCCGGACGTGCTCCGGGCATTCCGGGACGCTGCGGGCCGGCGGGCGTTTCCGTCGGGGTCGGCGGCGGGTCCTGGGCATAAACGCTGATGCTGCCGGAAAGCGAGATCATCCCGATCAGCAGAAAAGCGAGTGTGGTCCTTTTCATTTAGTGATGCTCCTTAACTAGTTTTGCATGGATGAAGCTGCATACCGCCCGGCTTTCTCAAGGCAACTTGCCGCGGAAAGCTGCTGCCACTCCGGCCTTTGCGGGTAAAAGCGAGGTATAGCACTCGCGAGGGTATGTTCGCAACAGTGAACGTGTATTTACGAGCAGGAGCGGGGTTTGGTTTCAGCAGCAGCCGGAAATAAGTTGACTTTGCCTGGCGAACGCGACTAAGATACCGACAATTCTTACGCACAGCTCAGGCTAAATACCGCCCCGCAATCTTACTCATATCCGTTGTTCTGGGAAGGAGGAGCCTGAGAAATGAAGAAAAACCTTGTACTTTCCGTGATCTCAATCACGCTTTGCCTGCTTTTGGGCGTGGCCGTCTTTCGGACGGTAGAGTTCGTCAGCTCGCTGATACTCGATAACCTCACAAACTGCGAAAACAGCTCAGATCCGCAATGCCGGGACGCGGCCAACGAGCATCCGTTTCACAACGAAAGACGGTAAGGTTGACTCCATAAGGGATCGCCTGACGACGCATCTGTGTCTTTAGTTTGTGAGTTGCGCGTTTGTGCGTGGCGATCCTTCAGTAAGTACCACAAAACAACCCGACCTGCTGAAATGAAAAGATCAGCCGATCTTCCCGCTGACCCTTCCCCAAGACATTGAATTCGGTCTCAACAACACCTGCCATTAATGCGAAAGCTGGATGGTTATAGCCGGAACCGCATTGCCGACCTTGCGTTCAAACTTTGATAGGCAGATGACAAGCTCACGAAGAACGCCCCAGTTTGCCATATCGGCCGCCTTGAGTGCGGGCCCGATCTTCTTCATGAACTCATGGCCGGGGTTATCGCCCGGGTAGAATTTGTATTCGCCGTTGTCGCCGGTATCGGGCCAGAGAAGGTGCGACTCGCGGGCAGAAACGAATATCCAGCCTTCGCGTGCCTTGGGCTTCATCGCCAAGAACGAAACGGCGTTGTTCAGCAGATGCAGGAACTGCATCGTCGCCATTGCCTGCATCGCGTCAATAATGCCGGCCGAGGGCTGTGCGATATCGATGCCGGTCGCCACCGCACCCATTTTGGTCGGCTCCATGGCCTGTAGTTTGCCCAAAACCTCGACGACCTTGAAATCGCTGTCGTCCAGGCAATCGTCCTTGGCATAATGAAAGTTATTTGTGCCTGCTGCAAATATACTGAATCCCATTGGTGTCCTCCGTAAGAATTGGCTAAGAGAATGACGGCCAGAATTAGCAGCTTTTGCACAACCGAGGCGCTCAGACAGCGAATTCGGCGATGACCGGAGCGTGGTCGCTTGGGCGCTCAAGGTCGCGGGTCGAGCGGTCGATCACACAGTTAGTGCATTTTGCCGCAAGTGAGGGCGAGGTCCAGATGTAGTCTATCCGCAGGCCGCGGTTCCGCTGCCATGCGCCCTCGCGGTAATTCCACCACGAAAACTCCTGAGCGTCGCCGTTGATCTTCCGAAAGGTATCGACAAAGCCCCATTGCTTTACGTGGTACATCGCGGCTCGCTCGGGCTTTGAGAAATGGAGCTTGCCTTCCCACTGCGGGACACTCCAGACGTCAAGGTCCTCCATCGCGACGTTGAAATCGCCGCAGAGAAGCACGTCGCTTTCCGTAGAGCAATTATCGTCAAAGAACCGCCGAAGCCGTTGAAGCCAATCGAGCTTGAAGGTGAACTTGTCGGTCCAAAGCTCGGTGCCGTTCGGGATATAGGTATTGACGATGCGGACGCCATTGACGGTCCCCGCGATCAAGCGCTTTGGCGATTCCCCGTCGTCATCGGGAAACCCTTTTACGACGTCAGAGATCTCGTGCTTAGAGAGAATGGCGACGCCGTTGTAAGACTTTTGGCCAAAGAACTCGACCTTGTAGCCCGCCTCGGTGATCGCGGCAAACGGGAAATTCTCGTCAACGCACTTCGTCTCCTGAAGGCAAACAACATCCGGCCCGGCCCGCTCAAGCCAGTCAAGCAAATGCTCCATCCGCGCGTTTATCGAATTCACATTCCAGGTCGCGATCTTCATTTCATTACTTTTACCACAGAGAACACGAAGAACACAGAGATCGGCCTTATCGTGTCTTATCGCGAGTTGCCTTCCCAGAAGATGCCGTCGGTGAGGCCCTGGATCGAGGTGTCGGTTTCGGCTCAATCAGAACTTCCAGAAGTCTCACAACGTGTTTCGATGGGTCATATTACAGATTGTGCTTTCTATTAGGCCTTTCCCACCCAAAATTCTCTAACTTTCTCGAAGTGAGCAATTCGTTTGCCAATTTTTGCTATCTCCTTCGGATAAAATTGGAGCAAAAAGTCGCATAATTCAATCATCCATTTCCGACGAGGGTAACTGTCATTGATCGTGACAATATTCGAGTTTGCAATCTGAATCTGTCCCCATCCGAGTGCGCCAACGGTCAAACAATCCCATCCCAAAAACTCGATTGGAACGAAGTTCACCTTCGTAACTACTACTCTCGTTTCTTCGACATGATAGCTTACTAAAAGCAAGACGAAGTAATTCGAATCCTCTTCGTAAAATCGTGCCAATCGCTCGACGGAAGTTAGGTTTGGCATGTTGAATTTCGTGTCTGTGCGATGGGTCTTCACGTCCACGACATAGTACATTCCCTCGCGGTCGCTGAACGCAAGGTCGGCCATTGCACGTCTGGCAAAACTCGCAGAATACTCACCGCAGTACTCACCCAGCAGGCTTTGAAAGTGTTCTTCGATCACATGCTGAATAGAATCTCCGACTGCGCGTGTGCTTTCAATTGATGTTCTAGATATGTAATCCTCTTGTGAATTCAAGAGTTCCTTCGCTGCTTCTTCTATTTCTAGCCGTAAGGTTGAATAAAAAATGTTGCTAAGCATAAAAAGTTAGAGTAAAGAGGGTTGAGAAACTGGGTTCGTTGGTTTACTGACTTGGGCGTGGGAATTCTGAGCACTCAGCGTATTTCGTTCCCAAAATACTCCGTCGGAATATCCTTGAATCGTTTTGTCTTTCTCCGCAAGGGAAAGCCGTTTTTGTGCGAGCAGGCAATATTTTTCGTCTGCTTCTATCCCGACGTATCTGCGGTTTAGCTTTTTGGCCACCACCGCAGTAGTTCCGCTACCTAAGAACGGATCAAGAATAAGGTCATTCTCGTTACTGCTCGCCAAAACAATTTTCGCGAGCAATTTTTCCGGTTTTTGGGTCGGGTGGTCCGTATTTTCTGGCATCGACCAAAAGGGTACCGTTAGATCAGTCCATAAGTTGGACGGATGCGTAAGTCGGAAATTCCCTTGATCCGACCGGACCCAATCTTTAGGCGCCCCGTTTTCAGTGTAGGGGGCTATCACCTTGCGCTTTAACTGAACAGTATCGACATTAAAAGTGTATTCATCGGAAACTGTAAAAAACCAAATATCTTCTGAGGCATTTTTCCAGTTCGTTTTCGACCCTCGCCCCTTTTCACGTTCCCATGTAATTCTATTGCGCAGCTTGAAGTACTTCATTCCAACACGCTGAATAGCGGATGAAGATCGCCAGTCGCCGCAGATATAAATAGAGGCAGTCGTCTTTAGAAGTTTGGAACAGCCAGCGAGCCACGAGTCAAGCCACTCCTCGTAAGAATCGAGAGATGTTTTTCTAAACTTTTCAGAGCCGAAATCCTTAGTTAGATTATAGGGCGGGTCGGCGAAGAGTACATCGAAAGACGCTTCGTGAAGCTCAGGTATTACTTTGAAAGCATCGCCACAAATTACACAATCAGTGAAACTCGGGGCTATCGAACGGTCGAAAAACTGAATCTTGGACCGTAGTTCTGAAACTTCCGCTTCCTGAACGTCAAGAGTCCTGTTCCGAGGCGCTCGATTGTTCTTTGGTTCATCTCCAGGGGCCATAATTTCCAAATCTTACCACAATGTTGCGGCCGTGTTTTCGCCAGTTCTCGCGGGCACGGTTAAGCGATCGCTCCGGGTCGGCGATCTCCTGCATTCTCTCGTATCCAACCTTTGCAAGCCATAACTTTATTGGCTCTGCTTTCGGGCTCGGAACGGACTGGATCAGGCGAAGAAGTGTTTCGGGATCAGCGGTATCGGTCAGCCGCATCTTTCCGTCTTCAGCGGGCATTTTCAACTGGTTACAATTTGTAACCGTTTGACTGCCTTCCTTTGAAAGCCTGTTTTTCAGCACTTTCCAGTAGTTACGTGCGCCCTGATAATCAGGCTGCTGAGTAAGGACGCGGATGATATCGACAACCGAGAAGTACCATGTTTCGGTCTCCTCGTCGTAGATTCGGCGGATCTTGAAGCCTTCGAAAATTGCGAGTTCTTGTTTCATAAAAGCAACAGGATATTAAAGGTGCTTCTACGATACTTCAACCTTGGTTTGCCGTGCAAATCGGGCGGCCAACCGCTCCTTGACCCTCGTTTCGGGCGCGTGATAACCTTAACTCTTTTGAGCACAAGGACGCGATTTTGTCCTGTAATTTAATAGTTCGTTTTAATACCTAATATGTTGACGCTGGCACTAGCCGGGATCCAGCTTTTTCCGGACGGCACTCTTTTCATCCACATCGCGCTCATACTCGTGATGATATGGGCGCTTAACCGCACGTTTTTCAAGCCCATTAACGAGGTCATTGCCAAGCGCTCGCGCCAGAAGGCCGGCCGCGGCGGCGAGGCCGACGATATCCTGCGCGATGTTGAAGAAAAGAACAAGCAGTACGACAAGAAGCTGCTCGAGGCCCGCACCAAGAGCTACGAGATGATCGAGCAGGAGCGTGAAGCGGCAGTTGCCGCCCGGCAGGCCGCGATCGACAAGGCCAAGGCGGAAGCTTCGGCTTATCTCGCTCAGGAGCATACCGACCTTGAGAAAGAGCGTGCCGAAGCGAAGGTAAAGGTCGCCCTTGATGCTCACAAGATGGCGGAACAGATCACGGGGACGATCCTGAAGGGATAGTATGTTTTCCTTTTTACTTACAGGTTTATTGCTTTTTGCGGGCGGCGGCGGCACGGGTGCCTCGCCCGAGTGGTGGGATAAGTACATTAATTTTCCCGGGTTCGAGATCTGGCGTTTTGTCAATCTCGCGATCTTCGTCGGCGTTCTGATCTATATCCTCAAGAAGCCGCTTTCGGAGGCCTTCAAGGCACGCCGCGAGATCATTCGGGCCGAGCTGATCAAGGCCGAAGAGGCAAAGAAAGCTGCTCTCGCGAAGCTGACCGAGGTTGAAACGAAGCTTGCCGGTGCCGATGCCGAGATCGACCAGATCAACCGCGAGGCAAAGAACGACATTGAGGTAGAGAAGGCGAGGCTGATGGCACAGGCCGATGCCGAGGCCAAAAAGCTTAAGCAGCAGGCCGAGAACGAATCTGTGCGTGTTCACCAGGTCGCTCAGCTTGAGCTTCGCCGCTTTGCTGCAGAAGAAAGCCTCCGCGTCGCCGAAGAGAAACTTCGCGAACGCGTTACGCCCGAGACCGACAACCGGCTCGTTAAGGAAGGAATTGCCGCGATCGGAGGTTTGAACTGAGATGAGTGTTGAAACAGTTGCACGCCGCTACGCGACAGCCCTTGCCGATGTGGTCGAAAAGACCGGCGAGGCCGATTCGGTCCGCACGGAGCTGAAGACTTGGGAAGCGATGATCGCCTCGAACGCCGATCTGGCAAATGCCTTCGGCAACCCGGCCATCGCCCACCTGAAAAAAGAGGCCGTGCTCGAAAAGCTGATCGAGAAGGCCGGTTCCTCGCGGACGACCTCGAATTTTCTTCGTGTGCTTTTGAAGAACGGCCGGTTCAATGAACTCGGCGAGGTCGGCACGAAGTTCGATTCGGTCATCGAGGAACGCCGCGGCATCGTCCACGGCACGGTCACCTCGGCCCATGACCTTTCGGAAGCGGAGAAGACGGAGCTTAAGGCCGCTCTTGAAAAGGTGACGGGCAAGACGGTCAACCTTACGTTCGGACTCGACAAAGATCTGATCGGCGGCGTAGTTGCCCGGATCGGCTCGACGGTTTATGACAGCTCGGTCAAGACCCAGCTTGAGACTTTAAAAGACAGACTTTTAGAAAAATAGGTGTTCATCGGCTGGTGCAAATAAACGCGACCGGCTGAAACGTTAATCAAATATGGAAGCGATTAAAGCTAACGAGATCAGTGAGATCATTCGTGCCCAGATCGAAGATTTCGATGCAAGCATGAAGGTGGACGAGGTCGGGACCGTTATCAAGGTCGGCGACGGTATTGCCGAGATCTACGGCCTTGAAAAGGTAATGGCCGGCGAACTTCTCGAATTTGACCACGGCGTCCGCGGCCTTGCCCTCAACCTTGAGGAAGACAAGGTCGGCTGCGTGCTCTTCGGCGATTTCCAAAAGATCAAAGAAGGCGACGAAGCCAAGCGGACCAAGCGCATCATGAGCGTGCCGGTCGGCGATGCGATGATCGGCCGCGTGGTCGATGCACTCGGCAACGCCATTGACGGCAAGGGCGAGATCCTAACGGATCAATTCTATCCGGTTGAGAGTATCGCTCCGGGCATCATCGACCGCCAGCCGGTGAAAGAGCCGCTCCAAACGGGCCTCAAGGCGATCGACGCGATGGTGCCGATCGGCCGCGGCCAGCGTGAGCTGATCATCGGCGACCGCCAGACGGGCAAGACCGCCGTCGCGATCGATACGATCATCAACCAGAAGGGCAAGGACGTCATCTGTATCTACGTCGCCATCGGCCAGAAG
>CAZGLZ010000136.1:0-8941 GCA_964526245.1 uncultured Chloracidobacterium sp.
CGTTTTCCTTGACGATGAAGATCCGCGGATGCGTCATCCTGAACGTCCGCTCGGTGTAGATATAAGTTCCATCGGAATTGAATTCGTAGCGACTCGTTGTGTAACCCGCTGTTCCCCAACTGGCGGGGTCGGCATAGGCCGGACTGCTCGAACTCGAACGCTGCCATCGGCCGATGAGCTTTCCGGCATCGCCCGAAGGAGCCGCCGCGGGCGAAACGGCCGGAGCCTTTGGAGCTGCGATCGGCGGCAGTTTGACGCTCTCGACAAATGCCTCGATGTTCGGCTGAAACGATTCGGAATTTGTCAGAACCAGGATCGCTACGACCTTACCGTCTCCGGTGAAGGTCGTCAGCAACGCCGCTCCCTTCAGGCCCTCCTTTTCGAACGGCGAGATGCCAACTTCCGCCTGCCAGCCGTTCTTTTCACCGGCCTTTTCGCGCTGAGGTTGTCCCGCACCCAGGCCTTCAACGGCCATTGCCTGCCAAAGCACATCAAAATTCCTGACGGAATCGCCGACACCTTCAACCGCACGTGTCAGCGAGATCACACAATATTCCCCGCCTGACTCCTTCGTAAATCGTATCGAATCAGCATCGTTCTCGACCGACCATCCGGCTGGCGGCGTGTAGGCAACAATGTCGAACTTCGCAGTCTGGGAAATGGCGGCGGTCAAGAAAATGTGGAAACAGAGAATGGTCAGAATTGTGTTGGGCTTTTTCATTGGTTTATTGTTCCGCCGAAGTGTTCGCGGTGGTCAATTCTCTTATCGGACTACGCGTGAAAGATCGGAACTTCGGCTAAGAATGTTGACACCTTTGATAACTCATTCGTCCATTTTGCAGCCCTAATAGGACCATTCGCCGCGTAGCGGCAAATTGAATTTAGCAGTGGGTAAAACGCACGAACAGTCTCACCTCGTGTTCTCCTTCAACCATTTCTCCCACCAATTCTTGAGGGCCTTGCGATTCTTTGGTTCAGAAACATAATTGAAATATGCGTAGACACCGTTGGTCTTCCATTCGTTTTGCGATTTCTCCGGAAGAGACGCAAGCATCATTTCTTCCCAGCGTTCGCCATCATCTTGACTGACAATATAAAGCACCGTGAATACTGCCGTGTCCCCGACAACGTAGTGCTGCCACTTAGGTGCGGACCTTGGATCCGGCGTCTTAGTGCGGTCGTCGATCCTTTCGATCAAACACGGCAAGACTTCCTTACCCTTAGCCAGTATCGCTCTGTAAAGGTCATCGCTTTCATCGAGCACGCGATGGCCGATGACCTCGATCTCGTGAAGTCGATCGCAGAGTTCCTTTGCAGGCAACGATATCAAACTTGGATCGATCGGAGGCGGTGGGGTCGGTGATGTTTCGATCTGAACGATGTCAGCTGCATTGGCTGACTGAGATGGAGCATCCAAGTGTTGCACGGCACACCCTGCACACAAGATCTGGTACACGGTTAAACCAACTAAAATGAGGTAACTACACTTGGCCATCTATCCTTATTGTTCGCACGGTCGCTTTCGCGATCCGAACCGATTCTATCTCAAACCCGATCCCCGGGCCTTCGGGGGCGGTGATGGTGCCTTCGGGCGAGACTTCGACCTCGGGCGAGATGATGTCTTCGTGCCAGTAGCGTTTGCTGGCGGAGACGTCGCCGGGCATTGTGTAGCCGGCGAGGGTTGAGATGGCGATGTTGTGGGCGCGGCCGATGCCGCTCTCGAGCATGCCGCCGCACCAGACGGGCATTCCGGCTTCGCGGCAGATCTGCTCGATCTGCTTGGACTGAGTGTGTCCACCGACGCGGCCGTTCTTTAGGTTGATGATCTTGCCGGACTTGAGCTCGATCGCCTTGCGGGCGTCTTCGGGCGATTTGATCGGCTCGTCGAGACAGACGGGCGTTTTGATCTCACGTTGGAGCTTTGCGTGGTCAATTATGTCGTCGTGAGGCAGCGGCTGCTCGAGCATCAACAGGTCGAATTCGTCAAGCGATTTCAGCTTATCGATATCCGCAAGCGTGTATGCCGAATTCGCATCGCCCATCAACAAAATATCGCCAAACTCGGCCCGCACGGCCTTGATCACATCGTAGTCCCACGAAGGCGAGATCTTGATCTTGATGCGTTTATAGCCCGCCTCGACCTCAACTCGGATCTTCTCCAAAAGCTGGGCGATCGAGTCTTGAATACCGATCGAAACACCGCATTCGATCACCTGATTCACCCCGCCCAAGTGCCGCCAGAGCGGAACGCCGAGCTTCTTGGCTTCGAGGTCCCAGCAGGCGGTCTCGATGCCCGACTTCGCCATCCGGTGCCCGCGGGCCCATTTCATGAGATTCCAAACGTCCGCCGCCGCCGCGACCTCTTTCCCGACCACCATCGGCGCAAGTATCTTTTCCGCGGTCACCCAAGCCGAATCGGTCCATTCGTCCGAATAACCCGGCGATTCGCCGCAGGTTATCTCGCCCCAGCCCTCGGCGCCGTCCGAGTCTTCGACCCGCACCAAAATGATCCGGCGTTCATACGTCCGGCCAAAACTTGTCTCAAAAAAATGAACAAGCGGAAGGTTGATCTCAATGAGTTCTATCGACTTGATAAGCATAATGGCGGCAAAGGTAACAATCTAGTTACATCCCTGCGAAAATGCAATACGCTGCACTTTTGGCCCGTGCAGATTCCAAAAAGCCCGCCCGAGCGGATTTGCTATAATGCTGTTTCAGAATTTGCGGTCCGCAGCTCGGGCCCCGTGTAGCGGGCAGAGTTTTTCGCCCCGCCGGCATCAGACATTTCGGAATTATCAAGATGAAAAGCTTCAACAAGGTCAGTATCAATCTCTCGGCAGTGGTTATTCTCCTCTCGCTGTTTGCGGCGTTCACGGTTTCCTGTTCAGCCCAGCCGATGGCGGAGGCGGACGCATTGCGCCAGCTTCGTGAGCTGACGAAGGGCGGCAGGATGCCGACCGAAGCGGCGGTCGAGGATGTCGAACGCCGTTTTCGCGGGACCGAGACGGGAGCGCTTGCTCGCCTGCTGCGCGCACGCGTTCGGTTTGAGAACAAGGACTTTCGCGGTGCCGCCGTCGTGCTCAATTCCGATGAGTTCGAAAGCCTGACGAAGGTCGCCGACTACGTCCTTTGGCTGCGTGCCCGTTCGCATTTGGGAACGGGCGACCATGCGGCGGCGATGGCCGACCTCGAACGGCTCGTATCTTCGCATCCGACCTCGCTTCGCGTCCGCGATGCCCGGCTGCTCTGGGCCGAATCGGCAATGGCATCGGGGCGTGCGGCCGATGTTCGTGCGTTTCTCGAACCGCTCAACCGAGTAAATGACGCTGGCGCTCAGCTTGCGACCGCGAAGGCCCTTTTTGCCGCAGGCAAACAAGCCGAAGCGACCGAATACTTTAAGAAAGCAGCTCTCTACGGCGCTTACAGTGACGATGGAAGAGAGGCCGAGGCCAAGCTCAAGGAACTGAATATCGATCCCTTTGCGGACGTAACCCCTGAGACCCTAAAGGTCAGCGCCGATCGTGTTCTTTCGATGGGGGCGGCGACTCTCGCGTATGATTCTTATACCCGTTTCATTGACCGTTTTCCGGCCGATGTCACGCCCGAGATCCATCTCAGCCGCATCTCGGCCGCCGCCCGGATGGGCGACGCCGTAAAGGCTCAGTCTGCCTTTGACGCCATCCCGGCAACGATGCCCGGCCGCGATCAGGCCTATCGCGACCTGATCAACGCTTACGCGAAATCTAAGCTCTGGCCGCGTGCTCGCACCGCCGCCGACGAAATGCGGCGTGCCTATCCGCAAAGCCCGCTGACGGTCAAGGCGTGGGTCGAGGCCGGCTATGCGGCTCGCGATGCAAAGAACAAGGGCGAAGAGAATTTCTTTCTGCGGACGGCGCTGACCGCCTATCCGCAGGCGGTCGAGGTCGCAGGCGCCCAGTTCGAACTCGCATGGCTCGAACACGAGGCCGGCAACCACGCCCGTGCCGCCGATATGCTGACCGAGCACCTCGCCCGCTATGCCGACCGCGATTCCTCGAACCGCGGACGTGCGGGATATTGGGCTGCTCGAAATGCCGAACGCGCCGGCCGCATCGCCGAGGCATGTACGCTTTACGACGCCCTCGTTTACCGCTACAACGCCAATTGGTATGGCCACATCGGCTTTGAACGCCTGACCGCACTCCGCGGGCGCGGGCAGTGCCAGTCGCCGGTAAGCTTCCCGGCAGATTCGCTCGTGCCGCAGGCCGCCGCGAACCTAAAAAGCATCACCGTAGCTCCGGAAACCGCCGGTGCCGCCGAGCTTGAACGCGCCGACAAGGGTGAGCAGCTCAGCTCCGTCGGGCTTTTCGATTGGGCCATCGAGGAACTGAAGGAAGCTCAAAAGACGGCGCAGAACTCGCCGAAGATCAACCTCTCGCTGGCCAAACACCACCAGATGAAGTTTGACAACGTCTCGGCATTGCTCGTCCTTGCGAAGAGCTATCCGGACTATGCCCAGATGTTCCCCGAGGAAATGGGCCGCGAAGAATGGGAGATATTTTACCCGCACATGGCCTGGGACCAGATCGCCAAATGGTCGCGGGCAAGGAACCTGGATATTTATAAGGTGGCGGGGCTTATTCGGCAGGAATCGGTCTTCAATCCGTCCGCTCGCTCTTCGGCAAATGCCTACGGGCTAATGCAGCTTCTGCTCCCGACCGCTCAGCAGACCGCCCGAAAGTTCGGCTCGGCGTCGCCGGTCCGCTCGGCCGCCGACCTCTTCAACCCGGCACTCAACATCGAGCTCGGCACCGCCTATATGCGCGAACAACTCGACCGCTACGGCCGCATCGAATTCATGGCCGTCGCCTACAACGCCGGGCCCGGCCGCGTCGTCACCTGGCGCCGGACATTGCCGATGGAGATGGACGAATTTGTCGAGGCGATCCCCTTCCGCGAGACCCGCGGCTACGTCCAGGGCATCATCCGCAACACCGCCCAATACCGCCGGCTCTATGACGAGAACGGCAACTTCAAACCGAACGTCGGCACCCGCCCCGTCCGCGCCGCCATCGATTCCAAACCCGCCGCCGACCTCGCCCGCGAATTCCCGGAGGTTGTGGTTGCAAATGAAAAGGCGGCCGAGTGAGCCGCCTTTAGTTTCGGGTGATGATCGCTCTGCTTAGAGATTCTTCACTATAAAGTTCGTCATCATCTCGTACCAGTGGCGGACCTGGGCTCGGTTGGCGATGCCGTGGCGTTGGCCGGGGTAGAGCATCAGGTCAAACTGCTTGTTGTGCTTCTGCAGTTCGTTGACGAGCTGGATGGTGTTCTGCATATGGACGTTGTTGTCCATAATGCCGTGGATCAGCAGAATGCGGCCGTGGAGGTCCTTTGCCGAGCGGATGACCGACGTCCTATCGTAGCCCTCGCGGTTGTTCTGCGGGGTCATCATGTACCGTTCGGTGTAGATCGAGTCGTAAAGCCGCCAGTCCGTTACCGAGCCGCCCGCGATGCCCGCCCGGAAAAGCTTGCTGTTCGTCATCGCATAGCTCGTCATAAACCCGCCGTAGCTCCAGCCCCAGATGCCGATCCGGTCGCCGTCAACATAGGGCAGCGACTTGAGATAATTGACGCCGTCTTCGATGTCGCGAAGCTCGAGCGTGCCCATCTGCTTATAGACCGGCCAGGTCGATTCCTCGCCCTTGCCGCTTGCCGTGCGGTTGTCGCAAACCCAGATGATGTAACCCTTTTGGGCAAGCATCTGGTGCCACATATAGCGATTGCCGCCCCAGCCGTCGCGCACCTGCGGAGCATGCGGCCCGGCGTAGGTATATTGCAGAACGGGATACTTCTTGTTCGGGTCAAAATCCGGCGGGCGGATCATCATCGCTTCCATCTCGAAGCCGTCGCGGGTCTTCACCTTCATGAACTCCGGCGTGCCGAGTTTGTATTCGGCAAGAGCCGGGACGCGGTTCTCGTTGATAACGCGTTCGAGCCTGCCATCCGAGCGGAAGAGCCGCTGCTGCGAGGGTGTGTTCACGTCGCTCCAGGTATGGACAAAGTGCGTGAACGTCCGGTTGAAAGAAGCTGCATGCGTGCCCTCACCTTGGGTCAGGCGTTCGATGTCGCCGCCGGCGATGGGCACCCGATAAACGTTGACGGCGATGTGGCTGTCGCGGGTTGCGGAAAAATACGCATAGCGGCCTTCGGGGTCAACGCCGTAGAAATTGCGGATCTCCCAGCGGCCGTCCGTGAGCTGGCGGATGAGCGAGCCGTTGACGTCGTAATGATAAAGATGCCGCCAGCCGTTGCGGGCAGATTGGTAAACGGACGTGCCGTCGGGCAGGAACTCCGGGTTGTCATAAACCTCGACCCAGGCCGCGGTCGTCTCGGTAAAGAGCTTCTTCGTCTTCCCGTCGGGCGTCGCGGCGTTTACGTCCAAAAAGGTCTGCTCGCGATTGAGCGCCTGAAAGAGTACCTGCTTCGAATCCGGCGTCCAACCGACGCGGCCGATCAGCAGGTCTTCGGGTTTATAGCGGGCGAGGTCAACAAACTTGACCGCATCGCCGAGCCGCTGAACTCCGGCGGGCAGCCGCCGCCCAACGCCCGGAACGCGGCCGACCGGCGGAACGATGGTTGACCGCGTCACATCCGCAATGCCGAGCCGGACGAGCGGGTTCGGGTCGCCGGGTTTCGGGTAGCGTGTTTTCTCGAGGACAGGATCGTTCGTCAGCTCATTTGAAAGCACGAACTCCGGTAGCGGCGAATCATCAAGCCGGAGGAAAGCGATGTGCTTCGAATCCGGCGACCACCAATAGCCGCGGTTCTGGCCTCGTCCGTAAAGCTCCTCTTCATAGACCCAGACGAGATAGCCATTGTGCACCCGCTCGGAGCCATCGCGGGTCAGCCGCTTCTCGCCGCCCTTTGCGATATCAACAACATAAAGGTCGTTCTTGCGGACAAAGCTGACCATCCGCCCATCGGGGCTGAAGTCGGCCTCAAGTTCCTCATCGGCATTGCTTGTCAGCCGCTTGAGCATTCCGGCGGCGATGTCGTAGTGCCAGAGGTCGTTGTTGTGGTTGAGCAGTATCGCCGTCTCGCCCTTATTGAAGAGCAGGCCGGGCGAATTGGCTATCCGGTCGGCGTCGCGGGCGCCGATGCCGGCGACGGTCGCGAGCGCCGAAACGAACCGCATCGTATCAAAGTAAGGCCGCGACTCGCCCGTCAACGCATCGACGCGGACCAGCCGCCCGTTCTCGACCCGCTTGAACGAACGCCCGTCCGGCGCCCATTGCAAAAAGCTCGGCGTTCCGCTGAACTGGACCTGAACCGCCGGGTCCGGGCCAAAGATCGCGTCAAGCGTAAGCAGCTTGTCCTGCGCCGCCGCCGCCCCAACCAAAACAAACAAAACTGCCGCAAGCAAAAAGGGTCGTCTCATAATGTGTTCTTTGATGATTCTAAAGTCCGCGGGTTCGTCTTGAATCATATTAAAAACCCCGAACCCCGGCAAACCTGCCCGGGCTCAGGCGGCTTTGCCGCTCTGTTTGCGGAAGGCTTTCCTTTCCTTTAGCGAACGGCAAATGCTGAGTTTGGTTCAATGGACGATCTGTATCGATTTCGCGACGGCGTCGAAGAGTTTGTCTGCACTTTCTTTATTTGCAGCAGTCGTCGTTGCGGTCATTACCAGTTTCCTTCCCGGAAGATCGAATACGTATTGAATGGTGATAAGTGAGCTGCCGTTTTTAACAAGAACCGATTCAAAGATCAACTTACTGCCCCCGATGTTTGTGCTTGTGGTGAAATCCTTCCAGTAGATCAATTTTGTATCTTTAACATTCTTGTCCACCTCGCCCGAAAAAATCAGCTTGATGCCAGCGGCTAAGAATTCACTGTTTGAAATAGTCGTAACCTCATCACCAAAATTAAGGTGCCAAATAAAAGCGGCCTCAGGCGGTTTACCCAGTAACTCGTTGAATTTGCCGGAGGAATCTTGTGTTACGCCTCCGGCCGGCGGGCAATACGAAAACTTGCCGGCCGTTTCGATATGCCTTTTGCACGGTTCCTGAGCAAATAGGGGCAAATTCAACAAAAAGAGAAAACCTAAAATGGTGATCATTTTCTTCATGTGTTCGCCTCCTGGAACGAAACAGGAATACGTTATACCCGTGTTACGCTTTGCGCAACCGTTGCTTGGCTTACTGTGAAGACGTGCGGAAAAGCCTGGCTATGCCGCCGGCGGCGGAGCCTCAAATGATGTTGCAGCCGCGAGGGTGAAGCCGAGCTTCACCGCAAATAGACAGGCATAGCCTGACTGAAGAGGCGGTTCATTCGATCAAGTTGTTCTTACCTTTCAACCCTCCGCACGGGTTCAACTTTCCCATGAACAATTCTGCAAATTTGTCGTAAAGCTTCGTCGGTGTTTTGCAGTATTTAGATCACATTAATTTAGGAACAATTAACAATGTCAATTACTCGTTTGAAGAACGTGCCGCTGCTTTCGCAGCCGTCCACGGGAGTCTGCTGGTTCAAGTCGGCACAGATGGTCTATGCCTGGTCAAAGGCGACCGGAAAGGGCTCGATGAAAGACCCGATGTCCGTCGCCGATTTCAAGTGGCGATATGAGACCAACCGCGACTGGTGGTCCGGGCAAAACGGCATGCTCGCCACGGCCTTTGGGATGAAGACCCACTCAAAAGTAGATATGTCGCTCTCGGGGCTTAATAGCTTCTTGCCGACCCACGGCCCCATCTGGACCGGGCTCCGCAAAAACTGGGGCGGCCATAGCCACGGCCACGTCGTCGTCATCTTCGGCGTCGCGGATACCGGAGTTCTCATCAATGACCCCGAGCCGATGCACCGCGGCACCGAGATGTGGCTCACCTGGGAACAGATCAACAAGGCCATCGCCGGCATCACCGACGCCGATTACCAATTCCTAACCGCCGCCTAAAGGCGCCTT
>CAZGLZ010000137.1:0-7545 GCA_964526245.1 uncultured Chloracidobacterium sp.
ACGATCCGGTGAAGCTCTATCCAGATCTGGTTTACGTCCGATGCTTCAAGGTTCTCGTTCCACTTACCGATCTTGATCGGCCGGCCGGAGAGCGAACGGACTTGGGAGTCTTGTGATGAGGGTGTTGTCATAGCAAAGTTTGAAGATGCAATGAAACCGCGAAGGCTCTTCCCTAACTTTTCTGATCGGGAACTCGGTCGAGCCGATCTGTTGGATACTGTCTCAAGTTATGTGTGGTGGTCACTTGTCCGCGGTCCCAACTGCCGGATTTGGTCGAAAGGCGGGCTTGCCGGCAAAAGAGCAATTCGCCGACAGTTTTAATACTAGCAGTATTTCAGCATTTGAGCAACATCTTTTTTATATGTTAAACACGCGACAGGCTGTTTCCCTTTTCGAGGTACTTGGGTGAGACTTGAGATTCTGGAAGGTGCTGATAATTAACGATTTACTCAAAATGAACGATTGAACTGTGCAAATTGAACGCTCCCGATCGTGTTCGGCTTCGCGGCCCTCGTTGTACTATTGGAATGTCTGAATTTCGAAAACAGGGCGATTGCCCTTCCTCACAGGAACTCCTGGCTTTTCAGACGGGCGAAATGTCCGTTGCTGATGGCGGATATATTCGATCGCACCTGAGAACGTGTGAGTTTTGTGCGGCCGAAGCAGAGTTTTACGAGCACTACCCGATCCTCGGCGACACATACGAACAGGACAGCAGCCCTGCGATCCCGGAGCCGCTATTCGAACTTGCAGAGGCAATTCTGAGCAAAAAAGAACCGAGCCGAACTCTTGATCGCTTGATCAAGGAGATCGACTCGGTCTCAAGTTAAGCCCGATTGATCGGTGGTCTTTCCTATTTATCCTCCGCAGATCTCATCTATCGCATCGCTGTATTTTTCGTCGATGACCGACCGCTTTATCTTGAGCGTCGGGGTCATTTCGCCCTTGTCGATAGAAAATTCTCTCGGCAGCAGATATACACGTTTTACCCTTTCATAATCCGAAAGCTCGCGCGTGAGTTCGACCGCATCCCGCTGAACACGCTTGATAACGTGCGGATTCTCGCAGAGCTCGTCGCGGCTGCCTTCGACGGCGATGCCTTCATCCGCGAGAGTTTCTTTCAAGGCATCCCAGTCCGGAACGATCAACGCTCCGACCTGCTTGCGGCCCGAACCTACAACGACCGGCTGAGCAACGAGCGGGCTCTGCTTGAGCAGGCTTTCGACCTGCAGCGGAGCGACGTATTTGCCGTTCGAGAGCTTGAAAAGGTCCTTGATCCGGTCCGTGACGTAAAAGTGCCCGTCCTCGTCCACATAACCGACGTCGCCGGTGTGGTAGTAGCCCTCGCTGTCGATGACCTTCGCCGTCTCCTCGGGCTTTTGGTAGTAGCCCTGCATAACGCTCTTGCCGCGGATGAGGATCTCGCCGTTCGACTCGTCGATCTTCATCTCGATGCCGTCGAAAGGCGTTCCGATCGAGCCGACCTTGTTGTCCTCCGGCCGGTTCGCGCAGGTGATACAAGCCTCGGTCATTCCGTAGCCCTGAAGGATCGGGATGCCCGCCGCCCAGAAGGCATACGAAAGCTTTTTTGAAAGCGGTGCACCGCCCGAGACAAAGAAACGCAGATGCCCGCCGACGCCCGCCCGCCATTTTGAGAAGACGAGCCGCGAGGCCAGAGCGTGTTTTGCGGCGAGCGTCGCCGGCACGGATTCGTGCATATCCTTCGCCCGCCAGTAGTCCTGCCCGACGCCGAGTGCCCAATCAAAGAGCTTCGTTTTCCAGCCGCCCGCGGCCTTACCCTTCTTGACTATCTTGTGATAGACCTGCTCGAAGAGCCGCGGCACCGCCGTCATTATCGTCGGTTTTACTTCCTGCAGATGGCCGGCGATCTGGTCAAACGCCGCACAGTAGTGGATCGCGACGCCATTGGCGCAAAGCACATAAAAAACTGACCTTTCAAAAATGTGCGAAAGCGGCAGCACGGCGAGCGAGCGGTCGGTGTTGCGGATCGGCAGGCCCTTCGAAATGGCCGCGACGTTCGACGTAAAATTCTCGTGCGTCAGCATCACGCCCTTCGGCTCACCGGTCGTCCCCGAGGTGTAGATTATCGTCGCCAGGTCGTCGGCCTTGACCTGTGCCAGAAGCTCGTCAAAATTATCGATCTCGTCCTTGCGGCTGCCTTCGGCCTCGAGGTCCTTGAGCGACATCGCCCGGCTGTCCTCGGGCAGAAAATCGGCGTCGAAAAAGATCAGCTTCTCTAGCGTCTCGATGCTCTGGATGACCGATTCGGCGTGTTTCCAGAGCTTTTTGCCCGAGACGAAAAGCATCTTCGCACCCGAATTCTCGATGATATAGCGGATCTGATCGACGGCCTGCGTCGTGTAGATCGGGACGTTTACGCCGCGGAGCGAGAGGATCGCAAGGTCCGTGAACGACCATTCCGGCCGGTTCTCCGAGATGATGGCGATGCGGTCGCCGGCCTTTACGCCCAGCCGCGAGAGCCCGAGCGCGATCCGCCGGATGCGTTCAATGGCGTCGGCGCCCGAAACCCTGTGCCACACGTCGTCGATCTTGAAAGACAACGCGTCCGGTTTGTTATTGCGGCGGAAAGATTCGATGCAGTAATGCGGCACGGTCTGCGGCAATGCATCAAACCCGATAAGATTCTCAGCGATCATCGGTTTAGATCAGGACCGGGCATTCCCCCTGAAACACAAGGCAATTCCCCAAAAATTACGAAAACATTACATTCTCACAAAATCACCCGATCAAGTCCAATAGTCGCGGTCGAGCGAGCGGTAGTTGATGGCTTCTGAGAGGTGTTCGGGGCCGATGGAGTCGGCGGCGGCGAGGTCGGCGATGGTGCGGGCGACCTTGAGGATGCGGTCGTGGCCGCGGGCGGAGAGGCCCTGGCGGGTCATTGCCCGTTCGAGCAGCGTTTCGCCCTGGGCATCGAGGCCGCAGAACTTGCGGATCTGGCCGGGCGACATCGCGGAATTTGAGAAGACGCCCTCGCCGCGAAAGCGTTCGAGCTGTCGGCGGCGTGCTTCGATGACGCGTTCGCGGATGGTGGCGGAGGGCTCGGCAGAGCCGTTCGAGCGGCCGCGGAGTTCGGTAAATTTCACGGCCGGCACGTCCACGTGGATGTCGATGCGGTCCATCAACGGGCCGGAGATCTTGCCGACGTAGCGCTGTATCTGCATCGGCGAGCACTTGCACTCGCGGCCCGAGCCGAAGTAGCCGCACGGGCACGGGTTCATCGAGGCGACGAGCGTGAAATTTGCCGGGAAGGTCAGCGACGAGGCGGCCCGCGAGATGGTGACCTGTTTGTCCTCCATCGGCTGGCGGAGCACCTCGAGCACCGAGCGGTCGAACTCGGGCAGTTCATCGAGGAAAAGCACGCCGAGATGTGCCAGCGAGACCTCGCCCGGCCGCGGCACCGAGCCGCCGCCGATCAGCCCCGCTTGCGAGACAGTGTGGTGCGGCGACTTGAACGGCCGCTCGGTGACGAGCCCGCTCCGGCCCGTCAGCCCGGCGACCGAATGGATCTTCGTGATCTCAAGTGCTTCCTCAAATTCGAGCGGCGGCAGGATGGTCGGGAGCCGCTTGGCGAGCATCGTTTTGCCCGAGCCCGGCGGGCCGATGAAGAGTATGTTATGCCCGCCGGCCGAGGCCACCTCGAGCGCCCGCTTGGCGGTCTGCTGGCCGCGGACCTCGGCAAAATCGGCGCGGTAGGCGTTCACATCGCCGCGAAGCTCTTCCTCGCTGAGCACCATCGGCGGGATGCGGGTCGGCTGGCCGGCAAGCAGCTCCGCCGCCAGCGATGCCGCCTCTTTCAGGCTCCGCACCGGGAAAACATTCACCCCGCGGACGACCGCCGCCTCCTTGGCGTTCTCTTCCGGGACGATCAGGTTGGCAAAGCCCTGCTCACGTGCGGTCAAGGCGATCGAGAGCGCACCGCGAACCGGCCGGACCCGCCCATCGAGCGAAAGCTCGCCGACGCTCAGCGTATCCACGAGGCCCTCGCCGCCGCCGAGGTCGGCATTGGCCCCGAGCACGCCGAGCGCGATCGGCAGGTCAAAGCTCGCACCTTCCTTGCGGACGTCCGCCGGAGCGAGGTTAACCGTTGTCTTCAGAAATGGGAAAAAGAAACCGCTATTATTGACCGCCGCACGGATCCGCTCGCGAGATTCGCGCACCGCCGTATCCGGCAGCCCGACGATGGTTATGTTGTTCTGGTCCTGCTCGCCGCTCGCCGGCCGCAGGTTCACCTCAATATCGACCACAAGCGCATCTATCCCATAAACCGCGGCCGATTTTGTAACAAACAACATATCCGGATCAAGAGAGAAAAGAACTGCACCGAGAGAATACACCAACCCCCGCCCATTCCAAAAACCTCGATGAGTTAATGGTGAATGGTGAATGGTGAATGATGAATGGTGAGTGGTTAATGCTGAAGCCCGCGCGTGTCAGTAGCCCGACCGTAAGGGAGGGCGTTCTTTGAACGATGAACGATGAATGACGAATGATGAATCTCCATGTCAGAGGCCCGCGCGTAAGCAAGGGCGTTACTCAGTGACCAGTGACCAGTGGCGAGGGTCGAGGGACGAGAGCGAATCTGGGATCCGAAATCTGGAATCTGGAATGCGGAAGCCCGCACGTCAGTAAGGGCGGTTCATCCGACTTGAATTTCACCCATCCGTCAGCCACCCAGGCAGAAACCCGACCCGTAGGGAGGGTCTCAGCCCACAAATGCGAATTTCGATAATTGAAAGCTATAATCTTGAGTGCGGGGCAGGTTCGGGAGCTGAAAATGAGCAACAGCGAACTAATAATTTACCAAACCGAGGACGGGAGTACGCGGATCGAAACGCGGCTCGAGGACGAGACCGTTTGGCTTACACAGGCCGCGATGGCGGAGCTATTTCAGGTCACGCCGCAGAACATAACTATGCACCTCCGGAACGTGTATGCGGAAGGTGAACTGGACGAATCGGCAACGTGTAAGGATTTCTTACAAGTTCAAATGGAAGGGTCTCGCCAGGTTGAAAGGCCACGGAAATTCTATAATCTGGATGCCATCATCTCTGTTGGATATCGGATCAAGAGTCATGTCGCAACCCGATTTCGCATCTGGGCGACGGCCCGGCTGCGAGAATACATCGTAAAGGGCTTTACGATGAACGACGAGCTGCTCAAGAATGCGGGCAACGGAAATTACTTCGACGAGCTTCTGGCCCGCATCCGCGACATACGCTCGTCGGAAAAGGTCTTTTGGCGAAAGGTCCTCGATATTTTCTCGACCAGCATCGACTACGATCCGCGGTCCGATGCTGCAACGCTTTTCTTTCAAACGGTCCAGAACAAAATGCACTGGGCGGCACACGGCAATACCGCGGCCGAGGTCATTTACAAACGTATCGATGCCGGCAAACCGAACCTCGGGCTGACGAACTTCAAGGGAACACGGCCGACAAAACAAGAGACCGAGATCGCCAAAAACTATCTGACCGAGGACGAACTGAACCTGCTCAACCGGATCGTCACGGCATATCTTGAGTTTGCGGAATTGCAGGCCCTTAACCGCAAGCCGATGTATATGAGCGACTGGGCCAAGCGGCTCGACGATTTCCTGAAAATGGCCGGCAACGACGTTTTGAAGCACGCGGGAACCATCAGTCATGACCAGGCTCTCGAAAAGGCCCGTGCCGAATATGAAAAGTATCGCGAAGCTAGCAAGAATGAGATCAGCGAGGCCGAACGGCATTTTATCGAATACCTTGACACCACGGAGAAGCAGCTAAAGCCCCGTGGAGCACGTGAAACGAATAGATGATTTGGAATCTGGAATTCCACGCGGGGTTTGTTAAACTAAAAACCGTGTCGGCCGGGCCGGCGAATACAATGGGTATGAAAGTTCTACTTGCGGACGAATACGGGTTTTGCTTTGGGGTCGAGCGGGCGGTCGAGATGGTCGAGGAGTCTGTCCAGAAGGGCGAGACGGTCCGGACGCTCGGGCCGCTGATCCATAACGAGCAGGAAATGAAGCGGCTGGCGACCGAGGGCGTCGCGACCATCAGCGAGCCGGTCCAGATCACCCGCGATGAAACGGCCGTTATCCGTGCCCACGGCGTAACGCCCGAGGTTCAGAAAGCTCTAGAGGAACAGGCCGGCAAGGTCGTCGATGCAACCTGCCCGTTTGTCACCCGCGTTCAGCGGCTGGCATCGCGGGCGGCGGCACAGGACCGCCACGTCGTCATCGTCGGCAGCGCCGACCACCCGGAGATGATCGGCGTCAAAGGCTACGCACCCGACCACGCTTTCATCATCAAGGACGAGACCGAGGTCGCCTCGCTACCGCGGCTCCGCAATCCGATGGTGGTCTCGCAAACGACCATCAAGGCAAAGACCTTTTTCGATACGGCGGAGGCCGTTAAGACCAAGACCGACGACGAGGTCGAGGTGATCAACACCATCTGCTCCGCGACCCGCGACCGCCAGGACGCCGCCAGAGCTCTCTCCGGCATGGTCGATGCCTTTTACATTATCGGCGCGACGCACTCATCGAACAGCGTCAAGCTCCACGCCGTCTGCAAGGAAAATTGCGAACGGAGCTTCCTCATCGAAACCGAGGACGACATCAACCCCGATGACCTCGCGGGCGTGAAAACGGTCGGCGTCACAGCCGGTGCCTCAACGCCCGAGTGGCTGATAAAACGGGTGGTCGAGCGGCTCAAATCGCTCGGGGCCGACGAAGAGAAAAATATGGGGCTCAAATAAAGAAAGGCCGGGCGACGAACCCGGCCTTCTCATTTGTAGATCGACCGAAGACTACGGAATGATCAATTCCTGCCCGACCGTAACGCTGTTCGGGCTCGAGAGCCGGTCGCGGTTGGCGTTGTAGATCTCCATGTACCGAGCCGAGGTCCCGTAGAACCGGCGGCTGATCGTGCCGAGCGTATCGCCCGGCCGAACGATATAGGTCCTTGCCCCCGCCGGCGGAGCTTCGTAGCGGTCATCGTCGGTTCCGACCTCCGTGAACCGCGGCAGCGTGATCGCACGGTTCAGGTAAACCCCGAACTCTGTGCCCGACTTCACCTCGGCATCTTCGCCCTTTGTTAGCCGCTCGCCGAGCAAACCGGCTCCGGCTCCGATGATGCCGCCGATCAGAGCTCCCTTTCCGCCGCCGATCGCCGCACCGAGCACGGCACCGCCCGCACCGCCGCCGCCGATGAAGATGATCTTGCGATTCTTCATCTTGTCGCCTTTTGCGGTACCTTCTGTGTCGCTCTTCGCGTCATCGCTTACGAGGTCCGTCAGCGAGCCGTTGATCGCCCGCCGCGTTCCATTCGGCAATTTAACTTCGGTAAAGCTAACGTCGATCGTGCCCGGGTCGCCGCCGCGTTCTGCCTTCCTTACCGCATCCACGCGGCCGATCACCTCGCTCCCCACCGGAATGACCACGACGCCGTTATTCGAATAGACCGGCTCGCGAACCGTGGTGGTAAACGTGTCGCCGCGTTTTGCCGTTTTCGAGCTGAG
>CAZGLZ010000137.1:7645-8911 GCA_964526245.1 uncultured Chloracidobacterium sp.
GGTATTTTACCAGATATCCGCTGTTGCGATGTGATTTTTTGTCGGGGAGTTTTCTGGAAACTTTTCGGATTGCGTGTATGATCTGAACGACAACTGAAGTTCGATTCATTTCACAACGCTCCGATCCCCCGGCCTGATAAGCCGGGGGTTTGTCCTAAGGACCGAGGTTTAAACCTCGTTTTTCGACGACGACCTTATGTACCTTGTCCGTGAAACCGTTCTGCTTTTCGGGCTGAATCTTCTAGATGCGCTCTTGACGCTGATCTGGGTACGAAACGGCGTTGCCGAGGAAGGCAACCGGTTGATGGCGGAATTGCTTAACGTTAACGATATCGCCTTCCTCTCGGCGAAACTCGCAATGGGCCTCTTTACGGCGATCGTCCTGCTCAAGTGGGGCTATTATCGCATCGCGAAGGTCGGCGTCGCGATCGCATTGGTGCTTTACGTCGGGCTGATGGGAATTCATCTTCTGACCGGCCTGACCGCGGCCGGGATCGTCTCGAACGGAATCGTAAGCGGCACCTTCGCCGCCTTCAAGCCTCTCATCGCGGTGCTCTTTGGCTGATCACCGTCACGCACGCCGAAACCGATCCCGCATCATTTTCGTAATCCATCGCACAACGCCGCTTTATGCTTTTGGCATCAAACGCGTAACATATTTTTTATTTGGAAATCATACGAAGATGAACACTAAACCGGTCTATCAGCTTTCTGCACGTCAGATAATCCTGCTCGGAGTGGTCACGGCCCTCACGGCCGTCGGCATCACCGCGGTCGTCCTTTTTGGCTACAGCTACTGGCAGTCGAACGCGCCTTCGGCTGTAAGCTTTGCCGAGGCTCCGCCGACTGGCATTTCTGACCCTTCGGCGGTCTCGGACGAACAAAACAACATCGAGGTCTATAAAGCGATCGCACCGGGCGTTGCCTTTATCAACACGACGTCTTACACGCAGAGCTGGTGGGGCGATGTCCAGGAAGGCCGCGGCAACGGCAGTGGCTCCGTGATCGACGCTCAAGGCCATATTCTCACCAACTATCACGTCATCGAAGGTGCACAACGTATAACCGTCAATTTTGGCGGCGAGCGTGTTTATCCGGCAAAGCTCATCGGCGGCGACCCGGACACCGACCTTGCCGTGATCAAGATCGACCCGCCGGCGAGCGGCCTTACCGTCGTCGCTCTTGGCGACTCTGACAAGCTTGAGGTCGGTCAAAAGGTGCTCGCCATCGGCAATCCGTTCGGGCTTGACCGCACGCTGACGACCG
>CAZGLZ010000138.1:0-8884 GCA_964526245.1 uncultured Chloracidobacterium sp.
CAACGGCCGACAGGAGCAAGTTCCCGCCGGCCGCCTGCTGTTCAAGTTTTCAGGGCAGAAGCCCTGGACCGCTACCGCTGTGCCGTTGCCGGGCGTGCGTTGTAGAAGGTGATGAATTCCTTCGTGATATCGGCGGTCGGATCAAGGTGCAGGATAGCACCGGCCTCAGCCATCTTCGAGATATCAAAGACGACCGAGTAGCCCTTCTGCTTAGCAAATTCGCTGATCTGGCGGACGATGTCCTGGTTGATCGGGCCGAGAAGCTCGTTCGAACGCTTTTCGATAAAGGCGTCAAATTCTTTCTTCTTGAATTCGCCTTCACGCTGGAGCCGGGCCGCTTCGTCCTGCTTGTCGGTTATGGTCTTGGCGTTGATCGGCGGAGCATTCGGAGCTGCTGCCGCCTTTCTGAAATTATCGATCTCGGTCGCGATCGTCTGAAGGCGATTCTGGATACCGACAAGCTCCTGCTCTTTCGGCTGAGCTTCACGCTCGAGCGCCGTATAGGCGGCCGTCAGCCGTTTGATGCCCTCTTTCTCATCACCGAAGAAACGGGTATCGATCCAGCCCATCTTGGCACCACCGGCTGCCGCCGTGTTGCCCTGAGCCAGGGCCGGAGCCGCGAAAACACCCGCAAAAACCAACGTCACTGCTAAAAATAGTACTTTTTTCATTGCTTAAACTAACTCCTACTTACTGCCCGGAAGTCGTCCTGCTCTCCGTATAATTGCTTAGAAACGAAACAGGCCCGATGCGTTGCTAACGTGATCGCTTGCAGGCAAAAGAACTACGATATTATTTTATCCGCGAATGTTAAGTCAAACAACGGCCGACTCGCGAAATCGGCCGCCTTTCCCGCCGGGCTAGAACGTACGCCCGACCGTGAACCTGAAGCCGCTCCGCTGGCCCGGCAGGAAGATGCCCGGCAGTTCCTGCGTAAATCCGAATTTGCCGTTCGGGTTGTAATAATAGATCAGCCGGAACGGAACATTGACGACCGGAACCTGAACCCGAAGCTCCAGCCCGACCGAAGCCTTGAAGTCGCCGATCTTGTTGAACGCCGCATCGTTAACCCGGAGAAGCGAGTTCTGCTGAGCTTCGCCGCGGAGATAGAACTGCTGCACCTCGGGCGAGAGCGACGTCGGGCAGCCGAAGCGGTTGCCGCGGCAGAATTCGTTAACGAAGTCCGTCTTAGTCATCACTCGTCCGCGGTAGTAAAGAATGCTGCCAAAGCTGCTCTCAAGCACCGGTGTATTGATCAGCCCGAGCGCCGTGATCCGGCCTGCACCGAGAAAGACGTCGTCGTTAAGAAATTCGCTGTTGATCCGCTGCGTTCCCGAATTGCGCAGATTGAAGACCGTTCCGATATCGGCAAATGCCGCAAGCGTCGCCGGCCCGAAGATCGGTATGCGGTACTCAAAATTACCGAGAAGCTGCGTGTCGCCGCCGATGAAGCGGAAGTTGCGTGAGAAAAGAGCCGGATTTGCTCCATCCGGTCCGGTCAATTGGCCGATGGCGGCGATCTGTCCGGGAATTGGCGATCCGGTCGGGAAGCCCGTGATCGGCGTCGGCGTACCGAACGCATTGGTCGCGACGGAAACGTTCCGTGTCGTTACGTACGTATCGAACGGTGCGATCGGCCCGATGGCCCGCGAATTGTAGCCGCGGACGTCATTCTCGCTGCCGAGGAAGTACCGCTCAAAGATCGGCACGCCGCCGATGAACGAGATCGAGTTCGCGTCGCGGACCGCGTTGCTCGTTGACCAGCTTCCGACCGTTCCCGCCAAAATGCGGAAAGCGAAGACCTCAGGGTTGCGGCTTCGCTTGCGGCGAACCGGGATGAACTGCGAATAGCTGATGTTCGGCTGATAGGTGCGGACGTCGCCGCCGAGGCCGGCAAAGGCGATCGAAAGCGAAAGCTGCGTTCCGCTATTGGTGTCAATGCCGTTGGCCGCCGGCTGCCGCGTATCGTAAACGAATGAACCGGTCACGCGGCTCGTCAGGATGCCGGGCTGGCGATAGATGATCGGGATTCGTGCTGCCGGATCTGCCGATTCATTGATCGGCGGGTCGGCGATCGAGGTATTCGTCAGCGAATACGAAAGCCCGACACGCGAGAACTGCGTAAACCGTCGCTTCTTGAAAAAGAGCTCCGAGAGCGGCGCGGTCGCGAAGAGCGTGCCGCCGATGGTCGTTTGCGTAAACAGGTTGCTCTCGTCCGTTACGACCTGGCCGAAAGGATTGAAAAGGTCCTCGAGTACGTTGGCATTTTGGGTCAGGAACGTGCCCTCGCCAAAAAATTTGTATCGCGAGGCAAAAAGCGAAACTCCGACCGAGATCGGGCGGTCGCGGAAATACGGTTCCTGATAGGAAAGCTGGAAGCTCTGCTGGCGGTTACCCGCACCGAAAGCGAATGAAAGTATCTCACCGCGGCCGGCGAGGTTGTTGGTCGAATACTCAAGCCCGAAGAACGAACCGCCGATGCCCGAAATACCGCCGTTGAACGAGATCTGCTGGCGGCCCTTTTCCTTGACCTTTACGACGAGGTCAACGTCGCCTTGTTCCTCGTCCGTCCGCGTTTCTACGTCCTGATCCTTATCGATCGGGTCGAAATACTGCGTTTGGTTGATGCGGGCGAGCGAGATCTCAAGTGCTCGTTGGTTGTAGATATCGCCTTCGTTCAAGAGAAATTCGCGGCGGAGGACGCGGTCGCGGGTAAAGGTGTTTCCGGTGAATTCAAGCCGGCGGAGCGAGAACTGCTTGCCTTCCTCGATAACGATGGTGATATCGACAATGCCTTCGTTCGGGTTGTCGGGGTTGTCGCGGAAATTCGGTTCGAATTCGGCGTTGTAGTTAACGAAACCCTGGTCGCCGTAAACCTTTTTCAGGTCTTCGTAAACGGCGTCCTGCAGCCGTTTACCGTCAGCGATCTCGCCTTTCTTAAGCCCGACCGCACCGAGTATCTGCTCCTCGGAGTAGATCGAGTTGCCCTCGACCTTTAGTTCGCCGACGCGGAAGATCTTGCCTTCCGTGACCGGAACCGTGATCTTGAGCGTCTCATCCTTCGATGAGATAAGCGGGAGCGGCAGAACAATGAAAGGGATAAAGCTCGTTCGCTTTACTCCGAGACCCTCGACGACCGGGTCACCGATCCGGGCCTGGAAGTAGCCCTTCGAGAACATGTACGAGCGAACATTCTTCTGCAGGTCGAACTGAAGCTTACGCATGTCCAGAATGTCCTGGCTCTGAAAGCGGGAAACCAAGCCGGTCTCCTTTACCAGTTCCAGGGCGTTACGCAGTTCGCTGTCTTTGAAGTTTTCGTTGCCCTCGAAGTCGATCTCAACGATCCTGGAAAGGAAGCCCTGATCCACATCAAATGTGACGGCGATCGAGGTGGCCGAAACCTCCTCTTCCTCGATCTTAACGGTCGCGTTCGGGTAGCCGCGTGAGGCGAGCAGTTCGCGAAGGATGCGGGTCGCACCGCGTGCC
Organism: uncultured Chloracidobacterium sp.; assembly: GCA_964526245.1. GTDB lineage: Bacteria > Acidobacteriota > Blastocatellia > Pyrinomonadales > Pyrinomonadaceae > OLB17. The sequence goes on from CAZGLZ010000138.1 coordinate 3,487, forward strand.
TTTACGGGATCGTAAACGGATTCTTTCGAAATACCGGCCCGTTGCTCGCGGAAGGCCTTGAGCACGTCCGATTCCTGAACGGCCTTTAGCCCGCGGAACTGCAGGTCGCGGATGATCGGCCATTCGCGGACCTCAAAGATGACGTTAATGCCGCCGCGAACGCCGTCAGTCGTCAGGACTCGGGTTGCAGTTTTGTCAAAGAAGTTAAGCGAGAGCAGTTCGCGAAGGTCGCGCTCCAGAGCGGCCGGGTCGTAAACGTCTCCGGGCCGAGTGCGGATGTAATAAAGCAGGTCCTCATCGCGAAGACGGCGGTTACCTTGGATATCTACCGATTCGATGATCTGCTGTTCGTTTGCCGCGGCGGAGACAGGCGTTTCCGCACCATTGGCGTCGCCGGCGGCAGCTCTGAGCGGGAGAGCCAGGATTATCAGGCTAAAAAGAGCCAGTCCGAACACGCTCACTTTCTGCATAAAAATAGGAATTCCTTAATAATGCTATCTTGCAGGCCCGGGAGCCGGCAGAAGCCTCAGTGTTTACAATTTAACTCGCTAGGATATCCAAACACTCTCGGCTTTTCAATGACGGTAAAATACGCGTCGTTTGATTCGACCGGGCTGTGTCAGGTTGCCTTCATCGCATAGCGTCGGCAAAACCCCGAATTATACAGGGAAATGCACGGAAAATCGAAAGCCCAAGCGTTTCTTTTACGAAAGCTTGGGCAATTCGGTTCAATTGCGGAGGCAAGGGTCAGGGCCTTCCGGCTCGCTGAAATTGCTCTTCAAGCCCGGCGGGCAGCACCTCGCGGATGTTCAAAGCTCCGTCCTTGACCGCGACCTCAACATCGCTCATCTCTGATATCTCGCCCTGGATCAGAGCTTCGGAAAGCTCGTCCTCGATATATCGCTGGATTGCCCGCTTGAGCGGCCTTGCACCGTAACTGCGGTCGGCACAGGTCTTGTCGATGAACCAGCGGCGGGCCTCGTCGGTCAGCCGGAGTGTCATATCGCGGCCGGCGAGCCGGTGATTGAGCCGGTCGATCTCGAGCTCGATGATAAGTTCAAGGTCGGCGTCGGTAAGTTCGTCAAAGATGATGATCTCATCGAGCCGATTGATGAACTCCGGTGCAAATGCTTGCTTGACCTCGCTCATCACCTGTTCCTCAAGTTTCTCGCGTGAGGCATCAGCACCGGCCTGAAAGCCGAGATTTCCGCGTTTTTGTATCGAACGGGCACCGATGTTCGAGGTCATAATGAAGATTGCGTTGCGGCAATCGACCACCGTCCCTTGTGCGTCGGTCAGCGTTCCGTCCTCAAAGACCTGAAGCAAAAGGTTCGCGACATCCGGATGGGCCTTTTCGATCTCGTCAAAGAGCACTACCGAGTAAGGCGAGCGGCGAAGCTTTTCGGTAAGCTGCCCGCCCTCTTCGTGGCCAATGTATCCGGGAGGCGAGCCGATGAATTTCGAGACGGAGTGCTTCTCCATGAATTCGCTCATATCAAAGCGGATGAGCGAACGCTCCGAAGCAAAAAGGTATTCGGCAAGGCTCTTGGCGACCTCGGTCTTGCCGACGCCGGTCGGCCCGAGGAAAAGGAACGAACCGACCGGGCGGCTCGGGTTCTTCAGTCCCGCCCGCGAACGGCGGATCGCCCTTGCAAGTGCGGAGATCGCCGGCCGCTGAGCGATGACCCGTTTGTGAAGCTCGGCCTCGATCTCAAGCAGCTTCTTCGATTCCTCTTCGCGAATGGACGCGACCGGAATGCCCGTCCAACGAGCGATGGCGTCGTCAACGTCGTCCTTTGTCACCTCGACCGCACCGAGCGAGTGCTCGATGTTGCGAAGTTCGTAGGAGATAAGCTGATCCTCATTCGCCGCGACGCGCTTCCAGCTCTCGACCGCTTCCTTCCATGAAGGCTCGGCCGAGCTTTCCTGCTGATAGCGGAGCTTGGCACGCGAACCGGCCTCGTCGAGCAGGTCGATGGCTTTGTCCGGCAGGAAGCGGTCGGTAATGTAGCGGTTCGATTGCGAAACCGCAGCCTCAATTGCCGAACGCGTATAACGGACCTGGTGAAACGCTTCGTAGCGGTCAACGATGCCGCGGATTATCTCAAGCGCTTCGGCCTCGCTCGGTGGATCGACCTGAACGGCTTGGAACCGCCTTTCGAGGGCCCGGTCGCGTTCGATCGATTTGCGATATTCGGCGGGCGTCGTAGCACCGATGCACTGCATCTCGCCGCGGGAAAGAGCCGGTTTGAGGATGTTCGCGGCGTCAAGCGTTCCTTCGGCCGAGCCCGCACCGACGAGCGTATGGATCTCGTCGATAAAGATGATCACGTCCGGTTCTTGCCGAACTTCGGCCATCACCTTCTTTAGCCGTTCTTCAAATTGCCCGCGGTATTTGGTTCCGGCAACAAGGGCCGAGAGGTCGAGCGAAAGTATCTTCTTGTTCTCAAGAAAGGTTGGAACGGTCCGGTCGATTATCCGCTGAGCAAGGCCCTCGATTATCGCCGTCTTGCCGACGCCGGATTCGCCGATGAGCACCGGATTGTTCTTGGTGCGGCGGCAGAGTATCTCGATCAACCGCTCGGTCTCGGGACCGCGGCCGACGAGCGGATCAAGCTTGCCCTGTTCGGCCTCGGCCGTCAGGTCGCGGGTATATTCGGCAAGCCCTGCCTGCTTCTGTTCGCCGGGCTGGGATTGTGCCGTTGCTGAAGCGGCCGGTTTCGGCTTGGCGATCTGCCGGGAAATTTCCTCGCGGACATCTTCGACCCGGACGCCGTATTTGAAAAGTATCTCCGCGGCAACGGTCTTTTCCTCGCGAAGCATTCCGGCGAGCAGATGCTCGGGGCGTATCTTCGTACTCTTCAAATGGCGGCTTTCTTCGCTCGCCCAAAAAAGCACTTTCTTTGCCTCGGGCGAGAGGTGAAGCTCGGCCGATTGCGGTATCCGTTCGCGGACGGAGATCCGTTCTTCTACATCGCGGCGGATCGCGTCCACGGAGATCGATCTTCGGTAAGGAAAGAAGCGAGCACCGACGGTTTTATCCTCACGCATGAGGCCGAGCAGTAAATGCTCGGGGGCGATGACCTGCGACCCGTATTGAAGTGCTTCATAACGGGCAAAGAAGATCACCCTGCGTGAACGTTCTGAATAGCGTTCGAACATAAGATGGACCTTGGCCGAAACGGTTTCCGCAATTATAGCGGATGGACCGGCGGGATCGGCAATCGTTTATTGGATTAAGATCAACGAGCTAGCCCTATATAGTTACAAACAAAGGATAAATCCAGATTTATTTTTTTCGCTCTAGCTTGGTATTCGCGAGCCCGCTTCGACCACGGGGCGGCCATCGGGTTCGGCCTGCGGGACCTCGACCATCACTGCCTCGTGCTTCTTTGCGATGTTGCCAAGCAGTTTGCCGCTTGAGGCAAGCTCGACCCGCGAGGTCAGCACCCGCGAAACGCGCTTCGGCAAAAGCATCGGAGCGATACTGGCGATCGAATCCGCCAGCGAGACGATGTCGCCGCCGCCCGACCAATGCCGACGGACGACCTCTTCGTCCGTTCGGTTGACCAGCCGCAGCAAGGAGAGAGCGACCATGTAGATATCATCCACCTGGCCGATGAAGGGGAAAATGTCCGGGATCAGATCGATCGGCGAGATAACATAAACGATCGCCGCGACGAAGAGTGCCTTTTCTGCGGTCGGAACTCGGGCATCCTTCAGCAGCCGGCCGAGCAGAACGACCATGTTCGGCAGGAACATCAGGAAATTGCGCATCCGGCCCTTGGCCTCGCGTTTACGCTTAACGGGCCGTGCATCGCCGGCGGGTGTGATCGTCTTCTTGCTCATAACACTCGAATTCGGAATAGCCCAAGTCTATTCAGCCGTGCCGGTTTGTGCAAGTTTCCTGCCGCCGGGTTGTATGCTAAATTCGCAAGCGTTAGCCTGTTAACGGAATATGATCCTCGAAAAGATCCGCCGCCGAGCCGCGGCCGACCGCCAGCACATAATTTTGCCCGAAGGCGAAGATGCCCGGACGCTCGCTGCCGCGGAAATTTGCGCCCGCGAAGGCATTGCGGACATCACCGTGCTCGGCAATGAAGACCGCATCCGCACGCTTGCCGCCGAAACCGGTGTGAACCTCAATGGCATTCGCTTGATCGACCACCGCAAGAGCGACGACCGCGAGCGGCTCGCGAGGCTTTACCACGAACTCCGCCGTGCAAAAGGCGTCACGCTTGAAGAGGCCGAACAGGCCGTAAAGGATCCGCTCTATTTCGGCAATCTTCTGGTCCGCGAAGGCCGGGCCGATGGCTCCGTTGCCGGAGCGACAAATACCACGGCGCACACGGTCGCCGCAGCTCTGAGGTGCATCGGCGTCAAACCGGGTTTTAAGACAGTTTCGAGTTTCTTTTTGATGGTCGTGCCCGACCGCAAATTCGGCGTGGACGGTGCGATGATCTATTCCGATTGCGGCGTCGTCATTGACCCCGATGCGGCGCAGTTGGCCGAGATCGCAATGGCCTCGGCAGAGTCGTGCCGTGCGTTGCTCGAGGCTGAACCGCGCGTTGCGATGCTTTCTTTCTCGACCAAGGGCAGCGCCGAGCACAAGCTGCTCGATAAGGTCATCGCCGCGACGAAGACCGTCCGGGCACGGCTTCCCGAACTGATCATCGACGGCGAGCTTCAGGCAGATGCCGCGATAGTTCCTTCGGTCGCCGAATCAAAAGCTCCGGGCTCCGAGGTCGCCGGCCGTGCGAACGTCCTCATCTTCCCCGACCTCAACGCCGGGAACATCGCCTACAAATTGACCGAGCGCCTGACCGGCGGAACCGCCATTGGCCCGATCCTCCAGGGCCTTGACCGCCCATGCAACGACCTCTCCCGCGGCTGCAAGGCCGAGGACATCGTCGATGCCGTCGCCATCACCGCCGTCCAATCGCAGGCCCGCAAGGCATAGAGACTTGAGGGTCGATCAGTGACTTAAATGCAGTCCGGCCTCTGCAGGCGGCAATCCGCCGAGTGCCACAACGCCTTTCTTCCGCTTCTTTTCTTCGTACATCCGCAGGTCGGCCTCGTGCAAAAATGCCTCGAAGGCCTCGGGTGAGGTCACCTCGACCGCAGAAATCCCGATGCTGCAGGCAATCTCGTATGGCTTGCCGCTCGTCCGGTTATATTCTTCGATCGCATCTTCGATACGGGTGACCAGCTTCTCTGAGTTCTCTTCCGGCGAACCGATGGCGAGAACGACGAATTCGTCGCCGCCCCAGCGGGCCACGATGTCGGCACCTCGCACAGCGGCCTTAAATATACCGGCAAGAGCGGCGATGGCCTCCGAACCCGCCTCGTGGCCATAGATGTCGTTGATCGCCTTTAGCCCATCCATATCCGCAAACAT
>CAZGLZ010000139.1:0-8757 GCA_964526245.1 uncultured Chloracidobacterium sp.
CGGACATGAAACCGACCAGTTCTTCGACACCTTCTCGTGGAAAGGCGTTGTAGATCGAGGCCCGAATGCCGCCAACCGAGCGGTGGCCGCGGAGGCCGCTCATCCCGCGGCGTTCGGCCTCGGCACAAAAGCGTTCCTCAAGCTCTTCGCTCGGCAGGCGGAATGTGACGTTCATCAGCGACCTTGCCGCCCGCTCGGCGTGGCCGCGGTAAAAGCCGTCGCTCGCATCTATCGCCTCATAAAGCAGCTTTGCTTTTTCGCGGTTCCGCTCGGCCATTGCCGCGAGCCCGCCCTGTTCTCTTAGCCAATCGGTGACCAGCCCAATGAGATAGATCCCCCAGGTATTTGGCGTGTTCGGCATCGAGTCCGCACTCGCGTATGTGCGGTAATCGAGCAGCAACGGCAGGCCATCCGGGATGCGTTCGAGCAGGTCCTCGCGGATTATGATGACCGTAACGCCGCTCGGGCCGATGTTCTTCTGGGCGCCGGCATAGATCAACGCATATTTCTCAACATCTATCGGCCGCGAAAGAATGTTTGATGAAGCATCACAAACCGCCGGAATTCCGCCAACATCAAGGTCGTAGTGAAACTCGACGCCGTCAATCGTTTCGTTGGAGCAGTAATGAACATAGGCCGCACCGGCGGAAACGACAATTTCTTCATCTGCCGGCACCGAGCGGAAACCCGATCCCTTCGTCGAGAAGATCTCGTTCACCCGGCCGAAACGGCGGGCCTCCGCGATCGCCTTCTCGCTCCAGGCTCCGGTGGTGATGTAGTCGGCGTGGCCGCCGGCTAACAGGTTCATCGGCACCATCGAGAACTGCATTGTCGCACCGCCATAGGTGAATAGCACTCGATAATTTGCCGGCAGGCCCAAAAGTTCTCGAATTCCCGCTTCCGCCTTGTGGAGAACGCTCTCGAATTCCGGCGAGCGGTGGCTCATTTCCATCACGCCCATGCCGGCTCCGCCGAGCGAGAGAAGCTCTTCCCGAGCCCGCTCAAGCACGGGTTCGGGCATTACGGCCGGCCCGGCACTGAAATTGAAAATACGGCTCGTCATCTTCATCAAAATAAAGGCCCTAAGGTCGCCTGTTGAACCTGCGGCCCGAATTTTTTAGGTTTCCCGCACCTTTCATCCCGATCTTCTCGAAAATCCGATAGTTTTCGGGTAAACTTTATTCCAATATAAACCCAAATCTCGGGTTCTGCATCCTAGTCCTGCGATCTGAAGGAATCAGGACCAATAGATCGGAGAAATCGCTATGTTCAAGAGAAAGTTTTTTGGTTCGATGGCCGTTGCGGCCTTCGTTCTCTCGCTTGGTTTTACGGCCTTTGGCCAAACGGCACCGGTACGCGGCAAGATCGTCATCGAACAACCGGACGGCACCAAGGCCCCGGCGGTCGATGTCGTCGTAGAGGCATATCGTTCGGATATCTCGAAAGGTAAGCTTCCTTCGGCCAAGACGAATCGCCGCGGCGAATTTAGTTTCGCCGGAGTGCTTTTCGGAGCACGGCTGATCCTTGCTGTCGGCGGCCCCGGCATTTCGCCGAAATATCTTCCGGATGTTCGACCCGGAATGGAGAATATCGAGATCGTCGTTTCGCCCGGTGACGGCCGCATTCTGACCGAGGAAGAGGTTCGTGCCGCAGCCTCACAGGCCGGCCCGGCCCCAACGGCTGAAATGAGCGCCGAGCAGCGTAAACAGCTCGAGAAGGAGCAGGCCGAGTTCGATGCAAAGCGGAAAGAGGTCGAGGCCGCGAACGAACGCGCCAAGACCGGCAATGAGGTTCGTCAGCGGACGCTGAAGGAAGGCAGCGATGCATTCTCGGCGAAGAATTACGATCTTGCCATCGCAAAATTTGACGAAGGCTATCAGGTCGATCCGGAATTTGCCGGTGCTGCCCCTCTTTTCTTGAACAACAAAGCACTTTCGCTTCGCCAACGAGCGGTCGCAACATTCAATGAGAACGCCAACAAGCCGGCCGCCGAAAAGGTCCCGGCGATGACCAAGGTCAAGCAGGATTTCTCGGATGCGATCGATTCGTATCAAAAGGCTTGGGACCTCGCCGCCAAGGCGACCGCGTCGGATGCGAACGTCGTTGCACAGTTCAAGAAACAGACGCTCGATGGCGCTCGTGAGACAGTTAGCCTGATGGTTCGCACCGAGCAGGCCATGCCCGAATCCGGCGCATCGGTAAAGGCCCTTCTCGACGCAAACCTCGCAGCCGAGGTTGACGACAAGCGTAAGCTCGAAACACAGCTAATACTTGCCGACTATTATCGTGTTGCCGGCGATGCGGACAATGCGATAACGGCCTACAAGGTCGTGCTTGAAGCTGCTCCGGATAACGTTGATGCGATGGCCGGTGCAGGGCTTAGCCTTGTTAACGCGGGCTACCTCAACGGCAACGACACTCAACTTCAGGAAGGAGCCAACCTGCTTCAAAAGTTTGCGGAAGCGGCCCCGGCGAACCACCGCTACAAAGCAGATGCGGCGGGACTTATCGAAGCACTCAAGGCCGATAAGAACATCACACCGCAGCGGTCCACCCGCCCGAGCACTCGCCGCAGGAACTAGTAAAGCTGGTTTTGATCTCGCTGAAAGCCGGTCGCGATGGCCGGCTTTTTTCTTTTCATTGTTTTCGTGTGTCACAAATCGATCACCCTCGGTGTTTCTCCGTTGAATACCCCCTGCGGGCAACAAACATTTCATCTGGAGGCATTAATGCAGCATTTTTCTACTTATTTTGGCCGAGCGGCCGCACTTTTTATCATCATCATTTTCGGCAATTGGATCATCGCCGCACAGGATTCGGTTTCGGGAAACTGGACGGCGAAGGTCAAAGATGCCGCTTCCGGCAAGATCAACCTTTCCTTTGAGCGCAAGGGCGAACGCGGCGGCAAGTATCAGAACGGTTCGACATACGACATTTCGGAACTCAACGGCCTTAGCTCCGGTTCCCTGCAGAACGGAAGCGTTAATTTCTCGCTTGTACGCGAAGCCGGGACGATCCAATGCGAGGGCACGTTTACGGACGGCAAGGGCAGCGGAACCTATCGCTTTGCGCCGAACTATGGCTTTGCCGATGGGCTTCGGGCACGCGGCTTCGACCTCGATTCGGACGGAAATTCGAAGCGTGAATCGAGCCTTGAGGAAAAGCTCTTCATGGCCGCAATGCTCAATGTGACAACCGCACTTGCTGACGACCTTGCTGCGGCAAACTTCGGCAAACTGGGCCTCGACGATCTTTTCAAGGCCGCCATCTTTAAGATCGACGGCAAGTTCATGGCCGAGATGAAGGCGACCGGATTCCCGAATCTTTCAATGGACGACCTCGTCAAGGCTCGCATCTTCAAGATCGATGCCGATTTCGTCCGCGGCATCAAGGACATGGGCTTTGGCGCGGACAACTTCGAGCACCTTGTGAAGTACAGCATCTTTAAGGTCACGCCCGAGTATCTCAACTCGCTTCGCAACGAGGGGCTGACCAACCTCGCCCCCGAAGAGGTCGTCAAGCTTCGCATCTTCAAGGTCGATGCCGAGTTTGTCCGCAAGGCACGAACCGAGAACCCGAACATCAGCGTCGGCGAAATCGTCAATAAGAAGATCGGCGTTTGGGTAAACTAGACGAGCAGCGGTATATCGAATACCGCAGTGCGGAATGCGAAAGCCCGGGATGCTCTTTCTCAACGAAGGCCTAGAGCATTCCGGGCTTTGTCATGTGCAAGTTTATAGTTCGAGGCGGGCTTATTCGAACTGTCGGCGAAACTCCTCGAACATCGCTTTGAAGTCGGCAAATTCCTGTCGGAGTTCGGCGAGTTGCGCCTCAACTTCGGCCAAACGATCGCCGGCGGGCGACGGCGAAGCACTGCGGGTCTCGACGAAAGCTGCGGCATCGACCGGGCCGCTGAGCAGATGAGCGTAGCGGGCTTCTTTTTGGCCCGGCTGGCGTTCGAGCTTTACGACCAGCGGCTCATCGCGGCGAGCCAAGGCATCGAGAGTTTCCTGCACCTCGCTGATCGCACCAAATTCATGGAGCCTGTCGGCACGTCCGCGGATCTCGCCCGCGGTCTGCGGCCCGCGGAGAAGCAAAAGGGTTATCACAGCCACACCTGATTCGTCGAGCTCAAAGACCGACGGCAGCATATGCTTGTATTTCACTGTTCGGCTCGTGCTGCCATGAAAAAGATAAACGAGGTTCTTGTCCCGCATCGAATCAACGGCCGCAAGCACCTCTGACTCACCGAGCGACATCACCGGATCGCGGTTCGACTTCTGATTACACGCCGCGACCAGCGAATTCAGCGTCAGCGGATAATACTCCGGCGTAGTCAACTGCTTCTCGACCAAGCTCCCCAAAACCCTCGCCTCAATTTCATTTATCACAGCCATATGTTCCCGCAAAAGCTCTAAATCTCAATTCTAGTCCATACAAATCATACACCGTTTCCCCAAATCCCCGCGTCCCCGCGTCTCCTCTTCCCCGTGTCGTCCCGATTGCGTCCGCCACCGCTTTACGTGAGACTATACCTTTTAGCAATGGACGTTTTTATAACGAGGACCGAAACTGAATTTGCAGAGGCTTTCGAGCGGCTACGGACGGCCGCGGCGCTCGGCTGCGACACCGAGACCTCCGGGCTGAGCCCTACGTCGGGCCGGCTCTATTCGGTGCAATTCTCTGATGGCGAGTTCAACGTTCTCGTCCCCTTAAGCGAGGGCGTCGAGCTCGGGCCGCTGGCGGACATTTTGGCCGACGAAGGCATAATCAAGATCTTCCACAACGCCCGCTTTGACCTCGACTTTCTCTCTGCCGCCGGGCTTCGGGTTTGCAACGTCTTCGATACGATGATCGCCGAGAAGGTTTTGACCCGCGGCGCGAACCAATCCGCCTCGCTCGCCGAAACGCTTTACCGCTATTTCGCCGTCGATCTGGACAAAACGCAGCGGGCAAAATTTACCCGTAAATGGGACGGCATCTGGACCGATGAACTAGTCGATTACGCCCTCTCGGACGTCGTCCATCTCCCGCGATTAATGGCCGAGCAAAATGAGTGGCTTGAACGTTTGGGGCTATTGCCGCGATACCATGAACTTATCGCGACCCTTATGATCAACGCTGGGCGAGACCTTGCTCAACATGCCGGTGATGATGTTCGGCGTGATATATCGTGAAATAAAGCATCTCGCGAATCGTAAGCTTGCCAAGGAGCGGATGCGGAAGTACAAGAATGTCGAGCTTTGCTTCATCAAATTTTTCGACTTTCTTGCAGAGAGCCTCCACATGCCCGCGAAGATCATTCAAGAGCTTTTCCTTTTTCTCGAATGGGATCGCTTCCGGTCTGTACGCATCGGGAGCAACAACCCCCGGGATCGCCGCCTGATATCGGGCGACCAGTTCGTCATAGCCGACCGAAGGATGATCCGCCTTTCCGAACATCGACTTTAATACGAACTCGGGAGCTCCGGCTCCTTTGTTGAGCGGTGCGAGAGAACGGCAAAGATGATCTGCCTGCTGGCCGGCCGTCCACTTCACACCATCAGGCGAGTATGTAAAGTCGGCCTCCGACATCGGGTCGACGAACGCAATGAATCCGAAGTATGTTCTCTTCAGTTCTTCGATGATCTTTGCCTTGTCCATTTCGGTCTGGTGAAACTTACCAACGATGATATGCCGGGTGGCCTTCGGTGACGGCGACGAAAACGCCGCGGCAGGTGTCGCAGACCTTGCCGCCCGCGATCAGCTCGGCCTCAACCGTCGCCCGGTCTTCGGTCGATTCGACGACGCGGGCGCGAAGCGAGATCGGCCCGTCGACCGGCGTCGGCCGGAGCAGCTTGACGTGGAACTCGGCGGTTACCGTACACGGAGCCGCGTCCTCGCCACGCTTTTTCATAAGGTGAACGGCCGCCGCCCAGTTGGAATGACAATCAAGAAGGGCGCCGATGATGCCACCGTTCAGCACGCCGGGAAATGCCTGATGGTGCGGCTCGGCGTGCCACTCGGCGACAAGCTCGTCGCCCTCCTCAAAACTCCTGATATGAAGCCCTTTCTCATTCGCCGGGCCGCAGCCAAAACAGATCCCGCCCGGCGAATATATTTCCTGTACCGATCTTTCGCTGTACATAGCTCGGCGGAATTTTAGCACAGCGTTGGCCGCGGCCTAAGGAACGCATCGTTATGGTAGCGGATCGCCGTCCAATGCTTCTTCGTACTTGCGAGGAAACATCAGCGAAGCCAGGACCGAGATCGCGATGGTCGTAAGGATGAAACCGAGCGACCAGGTGATCGGGAACTTGCCGCCGTAGAGGTCATTGAGCCAGACCATTTTGAGCCCGACGAAGACCAGCACGATCGAAAGCCCATATTTAAGCAAATAGAACTTTCCGACCGCGCCTGCGAGCATGAAATACATTGCCCGCAGGCCGAGGATCGCAAAGATGTTCGAGGTAAAGACGATCATCGGTTCGGCCGTGATCGCAAAGATCGCCGGCACGGAATCGACCGCGAAGATGATGTCCGTCATCTCAAGGAAGAGCAGAGCGATGAATAGCGGGGTCGCCGCCCATCGGCCGTGCTCCTTAACAAAGAAGTTCTTGCCGTGGATCTTTGGTGTGACCGGCATTATCCTCTTGAAGAGCTTGATGACCGGGTTCTTTTCCGGATCGATCGGCTTCTCCGGGCCGAACATCATCTTGAGCCCCGTCAGGATCAGGAATGCTCCGAAGAGGTAAATGACCCAGTGGAACTGCATCAGCCACGATCCCATTCCGATAAAGATCGCTCGGAAGACCAAAGCCCCGAGAATACCGTAGAAAAGCACTCGGTGCTGATACTTTGGCGGGATCGCAAAGTATGCAAAAACCACCACGAAGACGAAGATGTTATCGACCGAGAGCGATTTCTCGACGATGTAACCCGTCAGAAACTCCAGCGAGACGGTCCAGGCCGCGGCGTCCGGGACAAAACCCGGGATGGCCATCAACCGTTCGTCCTGCGGAAACTTCCAGAGCGTGTAGCGGTAAAGAAGATAGTTAAAGACAAGAGCAAGCGTGACCCAGACAACGCTCCAGGTCGTCGCTTCCTTGAACGAGACCTCGTGTGCCTTTCGGTGAAAAACACCGAGGTCAAGTGCTAGCATCAAAAGGACGAAACCGGTGAATGCAAGATAGAACCACCAGTACTCAGCAAACGGAAATAGACTCATACGTGATCCTCAATAAACGAGCGAATTCACGTCCGCAAAAGAAAAAACCTCACACGGACATCAAACGTGACGTCGTGCAAGGTCTTGATACTTTGCCTTCGGGCCGGAGCATCGCTGCTCGTATTGACGACCTGAAGGACCGCTGGAGGGCTATCTACTCCCCTTGCCTAATTGTCAGGTAGAAAGATAACGAATCAAGAAATATTTGTCAAGATTCGCGGGGCTTGAATTAACGCCGCCTCCTCGTGTAGATTCAATCGACGCCTCACTCGCCTACGGGCGGCCCGCGAAAGCCTATGCTTACACTTCTTGCCGTCGTTTTCATCGCCTGGCTCGTATTCGGTTATTTCGGCTACGGCCGCTGGATCGCAAGCCAGTTTCGGCTCGATGATGCCCGCGTAACGCCGGCCAACCGGCTAGAGGACGGGCAGGATTTTGTTCCGGCGGCCCCTTTCTATCTTTTCGGCCAGCACTTTTCGGCGATCGCTGCCGCCGGGCCGATCGCCGGGCCGATCATCGCCGGAATGGCCTTCGGCTGGCTTCCGTGTCTTATCTGGATCGCGTTCGGCGTTGTGCTGATCGGTGCCGTGCACGATTTTTCGGCTCTTACTTCCTCGGTCCGCCACGGCGCCGGAAGCATCGCGGAGATCACCCGCGACAAACTCGGCGGAGCCGCAGGCCGGGCGATGATGTTGTTTATCTGGCTCGCACTCGTTTACGTCATCGTCGCCTTTACGGACATCACGGCCGGTACGTTCGTCTCTGGCGATGAGGCACTTGCCGGTTCGACGGTGTTCAACCCCGGCGGAGCTGTTGCATTCGCTTCGGTCGCATATCTTTGCCTATCGATCCTGCTCGGGCTCGTTGAGCGATTTCTCAAGCCACCGCTTTGGCTCGCGACCGTCATCTTTGTTCCGGCGAACTTTGGCGTCGCTTATCTCGGGACGATTTTCTCTAACGTCTTCGCGTTCGGCCATCAGACCTGGGGAATGATCATTCTCCTTTATTGCATCGCCGCGTCGCTCGTTCCGGTCTGGGCTTTGCTCCAGCCGCGGGGATATCTCGGCGGTTTCGTGCTTTATTCAGCGATCGCCCTCGGCATCATCGGCATCTTTTTCGGCGGATACACGATCCAGCAGCCGGCATTCAAGTCCTTCGACGTCGGCGGAATGACCGGCCTGCTTTTCCCGTTCCTCTTCGTCACCATCGCCTGCGGAGCCTGCTCGGGCTTCCACGGCCTTGTATGCTCCGGAACGACCTCAAAGCAGCTCGATAAGGAATCGCACGCCCGGCCGATCGGCTACGGTGCGATGCTTGCCGAAGGCTTCGTGGCCTTTATGGCTCTTGTCATCGTGATGATCGCCAGCAACGAATTGCTCTACGGGCCGGACGGCAAGGCATTTGCGGCGGGCAAGATCTACGGCAACGGCATCGGCGAATTCCTGACCCTTTTGATCGGAAAAGAAAATCTGCCCTTCGCGATCACTTTCGGGGCGATGGCGTTTTCGACCTTCGTTTTCGATACGCTCGATGTCGGGATGCGGCTCGGG
>CAZGLZ010000140.1:0-8675 GCA_964526245.1 uncultured Chloracidobacterium sp.
GAAAGCCACTTCCTTCAGGCGGTCGTAGCGGCCCGAGGAACCGCCGTGGCCGGCACCCATGTTGGTCTTGAGCAGGACGACGCTGTCGTTCGTCTTATATTCGCGGATCTTGGCCGCGTATTTTGCTCCCTCCCAATACGGCACCTGGCTGTCGTTGAGCGAGACCTCGACCAGCATATTCGGATAGGCCATCTTCTTTATCTGGTCATAGGGCGAATAGCTGTACATATAGTCCCAGGCCTTCTTGTCGTCCCGCGGGTTGCCCCATTCATCCCACTCTTCGGTCGTCAGCGGAAGCGTTTCGTCGATCATCGTGTTCATCACATCGACGAAAGGCACCTGGACGATGGCCGCCTTATAAAGCTCCGGGGCCTGGTTCATCACCGCCCCCATCAGCAAACCGCCGGCCGAGCCACCCTGGATAACAAGCCGGTCGCTCGATGTATATTTGTTCTTGAGCAGCCACTTCGACGCATCGACAAAGTCGTTGAAGGTGTTCATCTTCTTGAACATTCGGCCGTCCTGCCGCCACTTCTCGCCGAGCTCGCCGCCGCCACGAATTTGCGCAAGGGCAAAGATCATTCCGCGATCGACCAGCGAAAGCCGGGCGGTCGAGAAATTCGGCGTCATCGAGGCACCATAGGAACCATAGGCATAGAGCAGCATCGGCGACTTGCCGTCTAGCTTCGTGCCCTTTTTCATCATCAGGATGACCGGGACCTTTACGCCGTCGCGGGCATCGGCCCAAACGCGCGTCGTCTCATATTGCGTTTTGTCGTAGCCGCTCGGTATCTCCTGCTGCTTGATGAGCTTCGATTGCCGCGTCCGAAGGTTGAATTCATAGGTCGATTGCGGCGTGATCATCGAGGAATAGCCAAACCGGATGACGTCCGTATCGTATTCCGGATTGAAGCCGAGGCCCATCGTGTAAACGCTTTCGTCCGTCGGTATGCGGACGGAAGCCCGACGGGTCTTGAGGTCCATCACCCGCAGATATTCTAGTCCGTTCTCAAGCTCAGAGACGACGGCGAAATCCTTAAAGAAATCGATTCCCTCGATCTTTACGGCCGGGTTGTGCGGGATGTAATCCTTCCAATATTGCTCGCTCGGGTCTTCCTGCCCGACGCGCATCACCTTAAAGTTCTCGGCGTCCTTGTTCGTCCGGATAAAGAACTCGCCGTTATTGAAATCGGCCGAATATTCATGCCCTTCACGCCGCGGCGAAAGGACGCTGAAGACGCCGTCATTGACCGCATTGGCCGGAAGGTAACGAAACTCGGTCGAGGTTTTGGCATACGACGCGATGAAATACATCTGCTTGTCGCGTGAGCGGCCAACACCGGTGTTGAAAAAGACGTCCTTTTCCTCAAAGATCAGCTTCGTGTTGTTCGTCCCGAGTTCATGCCGCCATATCTTGTCCGAACGCTTGGAGACTGCGTCTTCTTGGCCCAAGAAAAGAAACTTCCCATCCGGAGACCATTCAAGACTCGTCACGCGTTCGATCTTGTCCGGGAGCACCTTGCCGGTGCGGAGGTCCTTCACCTGCAATTCATACTGGCGGTAGCCGGTCGTATCGGTCGAATAGGCAAGCAGATTGCCATCGTCGCTTGGCTCGAATGCACCGATGGCGAAATACTTGAAGCCCTCGGCCATCTTGTTCTGGTCGAGCAGGACTTCTGGGTTTGCTCCGTCCTGAGTTTTGCTTCGGAGAAACGTCGGGTACTGCTTTCCTTCTTCGACCTTTGTGAAGTACCAGTAGTTGCCCCGCTTGACCGGCACGCTCAGGTCGGTCTGCTTGATGCGGCCGAGCATTTCTTTGTAAAGCGAATCGACGAAAGGCTGATGCTTGCCCATGTGGTGCTCAACGTAGGCATTCTCGTCTTCGAGATACTTGATGATCTCCGGGTCCTTTTTCTCGTTGCGGTCACGCATCCAGGCGTAGTTGTCCGTGATCTCGTATCCATGGATCTTAAGGACGCTGGGGACCTTTTTCGCTACGGGTGGTTTCATATCTTTTTGAGCGAGTACGGCCGGGCCGCTGCTCGCAAGTAGTGCTATTGTCGCAAATGAAAGCAGTCTCTTCATCATTGTGCTCCTTATTTTTGATGGCTCCCGAAAATGTTTGCGGATAACAGAAGTTGATACGTTCGATGATATTCCTTTGTTTCGGGTTCGGCAAAAGATGAAAGGCCGCACCGCCGCGAAGCGATGCAGCCCTTTATGACACTGAAACAGCCTTATTCGCCGGAGGTTGCCTCGGCACCATCGCGGAAGAAAGTGCTTACGGCAAACATCGACGGGAAGCCATTCGGCAGTTCCTCCGGACGCACCGGATAGCCGCAGACCTGATGCCCGAGCCCGAGAGCGGCGAATGCCTGCTCGTCGTTGAGTGCACGGTAGTCAAAGCCCGGGATCAGCGATGCGACACCGCCGGCCATTTGCTGACGCGGCATTTTTTCATCGGACATCGCGGCGTTATAGGCAAAGGTCGCCATGATGACCGCCGAACGCTTCAGGTCCTCTTCGATCGTCCGGTCGGCAACGTCCTGCGTTGTGTGCCAGGTGCGGCCGAAATATTCGATCGGGTCCTGAATGAACTGGAAGCCCGGAAGCCCGACCGCCGTAAAGGCAAGGTGATCGGTTCCGCCGACCGAATTGATGCTGACGGTCTTGGCGCCGAGGTCATGGAACGGCTCGAACCAGCCGCGGAAGATCGGACGCAAAGCTTCATTGCCCTGCATATTGATGCCGCGGATCTGGCCGGTTCCGTTATCGAGGTTAAAGTAAGCCGCAAACTTGTCGTAAGCCGGCAGCTTCGTCAACGCCGGGCGTCCGCCGCCAGCCATCGCGGCAAAGGCTGCGTTGTCCGAGCCATCGCCGATGCGGGCGAAGTTCTTGGCAACGTAACCGCGGGCACCGAGCAGTCCCTGCTCTTCACCGGTCCAGAGTGCGATCCGGATCGTGCGGCGGGGCTTAAGGCCGGTAGCGGCGAGGATGCGCATCGCTTCCATCGTAACAGTCACGCCGGCACCGTTGTCCGTTGAGCCGTTGCCGGCATGCCACGAATCAAGGTGGCCGCCGATCATTACGACCTCATCGGCAAGGTCCGTTCCCGGGATCTCGGCGATGGTATTGTAGCCCTGCAGGTCGTCCTCAAAGAACTGAACCGCAAGATCGACCGTCATCTTGACCGGAATTCCCTGCTTCAGAAGCCGATAGACGCGGTTGTACTGCTCGGTTTCGGCAACGAGCTGCGGAATGGTCGGAGCAGCTCCTTTTGAATAAACACGCGGGCCTGCGAACGGGCTCTGGCCCGGGACCGGAGCGGTCGGAGCCGGCGAGGCTCCCATTACGCGGATCGTTCCCGAATCCGTGCCCTGGCTCGGCTCAACGAGAACCGCGACACCTTCTTCAAAGTAGAAACGATACTTCCGCTGGTTGAACGACTGATTGCCGGCCCCTGCACCGCCGCCCTGCCGGCCGCGGTTCTGCTGGACGTTGTCCTGCGGCTTTGCGGCATCGAGCTTGGCGAGTTCGTCATCCGAGGTCCGCGTTGCGACCGGAGCAAAGCCCGGCTCGACCCGGCGTTCCGGAGCTGTAAAGACGATCGCACCTTTCAGCTTGCCTTTGTATTTCTCAAGGCCGGCCTCGTCGGTTGCGTCAACGTAAACCACATCGCCGGTGATCGCTCCGTTGGTCGAGGGCGACCATGCCTTCGGGTACGAGCGGAACGCTACGAATTCGCCGTTCGCATCGACCGAGGCCGTAAAGCGCTTCAGTTCCCAGCCCTTGCCGAATTCGCCCCAAGGGTCGATGGCAGCATTCTTCATGCCCCATTTTTCGAGCTGTTCTTTCGTCCAGGCATTAGCCCGACGCTGTGCCGGCGAGTTGGTCAGCCGTGCGCCGATGACGTCGCTCAAATACTTCATCGTCGCCATTGCCTGCGAACGGTTCATACCCTCGTCGCGGATGCGGTCAACCGCGGGGCGTTCGACGGCCGGTGCCGGCTGTGCGAGGACAAGCCCGGGCGCGACCATCGTCAAAACCAATAAAAATGCGAGTCTTTCTCTCTTGAACATCAATCGTCTCCTAAAAGTGTGTTTCGCAGACCATTTTGCTGGATTGCGCCGCAGGAGGGCAAGTAGCTGTCGTGCGAAGTATGCAGATTACGATGCTAAATACGCACCGGCAGATGCAAGTGTTTCAGCTCTGCCCGAGCAAAACACCATTGCCAATTCGCCGGAGTTCGGTGATAATCTCCTTTTGCCGCCGTTTTGTGCGGGCACGTCCCTTTTATCGATCACGAACAATGAGGATATTGGTCACCGGCGGTGCCGGATTCATCGGTTCGCACCTTTGCGAAAGGCTGCTCAACGAGGGCAACGAGGTAATTTGCCTCGATAACTTCTTTACCGGGCGAAAGGCGAACGTCGCGCATCTTTTCGACGATCGCCGCTTTGAGCTCGTCCGCCACGACGTCACCGAACCGATCCTGCTCGAGGTCGATCAGATCTATAACCTCGCCTGCCCGGCCTCGCCGATCCATTACCAGTTCAACCCGGTCAAAACGGTCAAGACGAGCGTGATGGGCATGATAAATATGCTCGGGATGGCAAAACGCGTGAAAGCCCGGATCCTTCAGGCCTCGACGAGCGAGGTTTACGGCGATCCGCTCATTCATCCGCAGACCGAAGATTACTGGGGCAATGTCAACCCGATCGGCCCGCGAAGCTGCTATGACGAAGGCAAACGCGTAGCCGAAACGCTGATGATGGACTATCATCGGCAAAATGATGTCGATACCCGTATCGTACGTATTTTCAATACTTACGGCGAGCGGATGATGGAAAACGACGGCCGCGTGGTCTCAAACTTTGTCGTCCAGGCGCTCCGCGGCGAGCCCTTGACCATCTACGGCGATGGCAGCCAGACGCGCTCGTTCTGCTACGTCAGCGACCTCGTCGATGGCATCATTCGCCTGATGAACACCGAGGCCGACGGCATTCATCTGCCGGTCAATATCGGCAACCCCGGCGAATTTACAATGAACGAACTGGCAGATGAGGTCGGCAAGGCGACCGGAAAGCAGATCGAGATCAAGCACCTTCCGCTGCCGCAGGACGACCCGAAGCAGAGAAAGCCGAACATCGAGCGGGCACAAAAATTACTCGGCTGGGAACCGAAAGTGCCGCTGGCTGAGGGACTGAAGAAAACGGTCGAGTATTTCCGAGCCTCGATCGGCAACTCGGCGAGTGCGTAGAGAAATTCAAACAGGATCGACAGGATAAACAGGATCGGCCGGCCGAAGGATCGCAGTGTCTATCGACCTCTGCCGAACGAAACGAAATTTATCCTGACCATCCTGTGCATCTTGTTCGGATTTTGTACAGCGAAAGAAGAACCAACTGACCTTATGAAAATTCTAATTACTGGCGGGGCCGGATTTGTCGGCAGCCATCTTGCAGACAAGCTCATCGCCGAAGGACATGAGATCACGGTCATCGATGACCTTTCGACCGGGCGTTATTCGAACGTCGAGCACCTTGAGGGTAACCCGAACTTCCGGCTTATCATCGACACGGTGCTCAATGCCGAACTGATGGAAGAACTCGTCCGCGAGACCGACCGCGTCTTCCACATGGCAAGCGCCGTCGGCGTCCGGCTCATCATGGAACAGCCGGTCAAGACCATCGAGACCATCTTCCACGGGACGGACGTCGTCCTGAAATTCTGCTCGCGTTACCGCAAGCGTGTGCTTATTCCGAGCACGTCCGAAGTTTACGGCAAGGGAGCCTCGGTTCCCTTCCGCGAGGAGGACGACCTGCTCACCGGCGCGACCGACAAGCACCGCTGGGCATATGCCTGTGCCAAAACGCTTGACGAATTTCTCGCACTTGCCCACTGGAAAGAAACTCGGCTCCCGGTCGTCGTCGTCCGGCTTTTCAACACCGTCGGCCCGCGGCAGACCGGGCAATACGGAATGGTCGTTCCGCGTTTCGTCCACGCCGCTATGAAGAACGAGCCGATCACCATTCACGGCGACGGGACGCAGTCACGCTGCTTCGGCCACGTGCTCGATGTGGTCGAGGGCCTGACAAGAGTGCTCGAAACTCCGGCATGTTTTGGCCAGGTGATCAACCTCGGCAACGACGAAGAGACCTCGATCAAACAGCTTGCCGAAAAGGCCATCGCGCTCGCCGGCAGCTCGAGCGAACTCCACTTCGTTTCCTATGATGAGGTCTATGGCGAGGGCTTTGAGGACATGCAGCGACGTGTCCCAAGCCTCGATAAAGCAAAGCGGCTTGTCGGCTACCAGCCAACCCGAAGCCTGGCTGACATCATCAATGATGTTATCCGCGAGGCAAAAGGAACTTCCGCCGCGGGTTCGACCAATGCTTAGACGTACCGCAATTTCAATGCTTGCCGCCGCATCGCTTGCGGCGTTTCTCTTGTTGCTTTTTCCTGCTGAGGCCGCGGCTCAATCCGGCGGCATCAAGGGCCGCGTCCGAACCGCTTCGGGTAAGGGCATCGCAAACGCGACCGTGACCGCCCGGCTCGACGGCAACGACGTCCGCTCGGCAAAGACCGACAGCAGCGGCAGCTTTGAGATCCGCGGGCTTGGCCCCGGCAGCTACAATGTCGTTGTCGATGCGGCCGGTTATGCCTCGGGCATTCGCTACGGCGTCGAGGTCAAGGACGGCGTCCGCAATATCGGCGACCGCCTGATCCTCAACGTAGATCAGGGCACGCTCGTCATCATTCGCGGAAGCGTTTTCTTTAAGGAAGGCAACAGCCTGCAGGGAGCAAAGATCGAGCTTTTCGAGGTCGGCAGCGGCGGCTCGCTGAAGAAGCTCGGCCAGGCGTTCACGAGCCTCAGCGGCGAATTCGTTTTTCGGCGCCCGGAAGGCCCGGCAAAACTCCGCGTGACAGCAAGCTTTAAGGGTGCAAGTGCTTCAAAAGATATCGAGGTCGAGTCGGCAGCCATCTATCGTACCGCCATCACACTCGACATCTCCCGCAACGACCGCTAGTTGATCGTTTCTGAGATCTCGTCCGGAGCCACCGAGGCGTGAAGCCCGTTCTGGTCGACCACCATCAGCGGAAATTCCTCGATCACCTGCCCATCCGCAAGGGTCTGCACCCAATACGTTCCGGCGTTTTCGAGCATTATATTGACGAAGAAACTGACGTTGTCGGTAAATCCGCCGGCGGCAAGTTCGATCTTGGTCGGCTGCGAGCTAACGACGACCCGCTGCCGGTCCGGCGAGAGTATCCGGACCTCGGTGTCGTAGCGGCCGCTGCCGGTCCAGTGGTTTATCACCGCAAACTTGATCAGCGAGATGGGCAGCTTCTCGACCATGATGTTCTGAAAAATGCCCATCAGCGAGATCTTGTTGCCCATCTCGATCCGGACATCGTCACATAAAAGCGTGTAAACCAATTTTAGGTCGTTCATCGTTATCGGCCGCCCCTCGGCACTCCGTTCTTTTACCGCAAGATCAGGAGTGCTTATGATTCTTGCCTTTCATCTCGCAGAGGTCAAGAGTATAATCCGGCTTTATCGGAAAAGTGCAAAAAACCTCCGCCCGGAAGAGCTTTTCCGACAAACCAGCACAAGGGGTCTGAAATGCTTTACTACGCGCTTATCTGTGTTTGCCTTGTCCTGACCGGCATCGCCGGCCTGCAGATGGCATACATGTTCTACCTCGACCGGCTCGATAAAGAACGCAAACGGCGGCTTCGCCAGCTCGAACGCCGCTGCCGGGCGCTGACCGCACGGCTTGAGCGGGCAGAAGAACGCATCGCCGAACAGGACGCAATGCTCGATGCTTTCGGAGTTGTTCCTGAGGAAGAAGATAACTGGGCGGACGTTATCGAATAGCCCGGTTCACTCGGTATCGAGCTCGGCGATGGTCGCTCCCCATCCGCCGGACATCTCGTCGCCGCTTTTGAAGCTCTTCACAAAATCCGTCTCGGCGAGCACGCCTCTTACGATCTCACGCTGAACGCCGATGCCCTTGCCGTGAATCAACCGTACAAGGCGGAACCCCTTCTTCCGCGCCTCTTCCAGATAAGCTGCTGTAACGGCCCTGATGTCCTTAGGATGAAAAGCGTGGAGGTCGAGCGAATCGGTGATCTCGAGTTCGACCGTCTCCGGGAAAGGGTTCTCAAGGTCCTCGTCCATTTCTAGCGGCCCTGCGTCGTGTAGTACTGAGCGATGTCCTCCGGCTGGGTTACGCGGACGCGGTTGCGGTCGCGGAAGACGACGAATCGCTTCTCGTCCATTCTTCCCTCAGGGTGCCGAATGCGGATCGAAAACGTCTTGTTATCGCCCGAGCCCTCGACCCTGAGCGGAAGCGTTCCCCAGACCTCGCCTGTCGAACGCCAGACCGTATAAAAGCTCTGATTATATTTATCGAAGGCTAGAACAAGAATGCCGTCAAAGTCCGGCTCCTCTCCATCGACAGGCTTCGAGACGTTGGTCCGCGTCAAGATCACCCAGTTGCCCGGCGTCGCATTGCGGTCGGCCGTCACCGTGCTGCCCTGGCCGTCGCTATCGAGCCGCTGCCAGGTCACGAACTTGCGGTTATTCTGCTGGAAGAACGAAATCTCGCTCGGGATGTCCAGTTCGACCTGCCTGCCGAAAAGCCAACCCGCCGGAGCCGGCGAGACCG
>CAZGLZ010000141.1:0-8076 GCA_964526245.1 uncultured Chloracidobacterium sp.
GGACGGCAAGTTCGGTGGGAAAACGTGGCGGATGATCAAAAACTATCAGGGTTGGCGCGGATGGCCGGTGAATGACGGTGCGGTTGGAACCACCAACGGAACTCGGTTTTACACGCCGAAACAAGGAAAGGTTTACACAATTCTCCTAATGAACTGTGATTACAATGCCGATCATCCGCAATGGTTTGACGACATCCGAATGGATCCGATGGTCCCCGTCGAGCTCACGAACATTCTCAGTGGCCCGATGCCGGATCTCGGATAGTTCGTAACCGTAGGCAATAGGAGACAGTGGTGGACAGATACGAACCTGTTAGATACGAGGCGGCCGTGGTTGCTCTCCGCGAGGAAGCAAAGGGCGTCAAGGAAATTGGGGCACAGAACCGCGGTCCGCAGATCGACATCTACAAGGCACGGGCTCATTCGCCCAAGTCGGCAAACCATGAGTGGTGCGGCTTTTTTGTCTATTACTGCTTGAGCGAAGCGGCGAACAAGTTCGGCGTGCCGCTGCCGTTCATCCCCGAAAAACTCTGGAGCGGTTACAAGCTGACGAAGTGGGCGAATGAAAATCCGGATTGCATCGTCCGAACGAGTCCTTGCTATCCCGGCGACATTTACGTGATGAAGAACGGTCATATCGGGATCGTTGTCAGCCAAGGGCCGGGGACCATCGTGCATACGGTTGACGGCAACCAGTCGCAGATGAATCGCGGTTACAGCCTCAAGCAAAGGACGCGAAACATCGTCGATATGCGTGTGATCATCCGCATAGTCTAGGCAAATAGGGAGAAGAAGAAAATGACGAACGAACAGATCGAATTAGTAACGGAAAGCTTTGAAAAGATCGCCCCGCGGGCGGACGAAGCAGCGGCACTCTTCTACGGGCGGTTGTTCGAGCTCGATCCGGGCCTTCGCTTCCTATTCAAAGGCGATCTCGCCGAGCAGGGAACTAAATTGATGCAGATGATCGGCGTCGCCGTCCGGGGACTTGGCCGGCTTGATGAGATCGTCCCGGCGGTTCGCTCTCTCGGGGCACGGCATGCCGGCTACGGCGTCGAAGATTCGCACTACGAAACGGTCGGATCGGCATTGCTCTGGACACTCGGGCAAGGCCTCGGGCCGGATTTCACGAGCGAGACCGAGGAAGCGTGGGCCGCCGCATATACGATTCTTGCCGAGACTATGAAAGATGCTGCCCGCCCCGCCGCAGCCGCCGTATAGGCCGCGGGATCATGCGTAGGATTCGGCAGGCATCAGCGACCGATGGATCTCTTCTTCCAATGACCCCTCCTGAAAAAGGTCCGGGCTGATATATTCGGCCCGGGCCTCTTCCGAAAATAGCCGCTCGCGGGAATAGAACCGTAGCGGGAAGTCCTTATCGAATGCTGCGATCAGGGCATTTGTCCGCTCGACCGGCGAGGCTCCGCGGGTCATCAGCAGAAACGCGCACGCCGTCCGCATCCAGAAGACCGTGATGGTCTCGTGATACGGCATTTCTTTCGACAGATCGACGCCGAACCCTTTCTCCAGCAACCGCATTATGCCGGAACGCATCATCTCTGTGCCTTCCTCAAGGCCGTGCTTTTCGGCGTAGAAAAGCCCGACCGCAAGATGCTCGGCGTGCCGCCATTCATCTCGGGAAACAGTTGCTGACTCAAAGGCCGCTACCAGGTCGAGTACTTCTTTGTCATTCCTAAAGTAACGCATAACAAAATTCTCCAATGCAAAAAAGCGAAAGCGTCCGAATGTATTGCAGACGCTCTCGCTTGATTTGAAAGACGCAGTTTACACTCGGATGCGGACAAATGTCACGCAACCGAATAGCCGTTAGCAAGAATGGTTGCGGAGGCAGGACTCGAACCTGCAGTCTTCGGCTTATGAGGCCGGGATTTTGTCCAGTTAAACTACTCCGCCGCAAAAGGAAACGGCCGAACGAAATGACCGGCCGCGAGTAAAAGACGATAGCGAACGATGTCAGGCCGCGGCCCGAACTTGCTCTTCGCCAAGGTCGTCCATGAACAGGTATTTTTTCCACTCCGGCCGCGATTCGGCATAGTGGCAGAGCAGAACGTGGTCGAGCCCGAGCCTCAGCAGTTTTTGCGAGGTCAGGAGCGGCATGCGGGCCTGTTCCGGCGTTCGGTTGCCCTTGCGCTGGTTGCAGGCGACACAGGCCGTGACCAAATTTGCCGGGGTGCTCTCGCCGCCCTGAGCCCGCGGGAGAATGTGATCGAGCGTCAGGTCCTTGGCAAGCCGATGGTCGCCGCAGTACTGGCAGCGATAGCGGTCGCGGATGTAGATCCGTGCACGCTTCATTGTCGTTTCACGACGCGTGCGTCGCACATTCACATAATGCCGGAGCCGAATAACAGATGGGACACGGAACGTCGTCGAGGGAGAGCGGAGAACGTTGTCGCCGTCGTGCTCTTCGATGAAGACCGCGCCGCGAAACCACAGACACACCGCCCGGGCAACACCGATGGTGCCAAGCGGCTCGTAAGAAAAGTTCAAAAGCAATACTCTTCCTGTAAGCAAACTTAACCTCCTCCCTTATTCAGGTTTTACTTTAATATCAAAATACGATTTCTGGCAAGCACAATATATTGTGTGTAACTGAAACGTAACCCTACATATCGAAGACCATCTGCGGGTTACTGACCGATCAAATTCACAAATACACTCCGCCGCAGGGGTAATTCGCCGACTTATAGGTTGCCGAGTCCGGGTAGCCGCCGCGATCTGAGCGCTGGTGTAATTCAATGAAGGCAGCCAATCGAATCCGGCCTTTTGCGTGCCCGACCCAATATCCCTTACGCACCTCCGCTGAGATGTGATAGACTTCTGTCGATTTCAGCCCGCCAGAGTTTTAATACACGGGCAAATGACGTTTCGGATTCGGTCGTCCACGCGCCGCACAGAACCGCAATGATGCGGCGGACAGGAATCCCGGAGAATGCGGAAGCGTGTACATCACCGCCAGAGCGGTAGTGCACAAAAACATTCGAAGGAGAATTCGTGAAACGCTATTTTGCTTTGCTTATTGGCATTTTCGTTTTTGGCGTAAATGTCCACGCACAACACAATTCGCATTCAGCACCGGCATCAGAGAGGCCGATCGGTTTGATCCAAAGCCGAGGCTTCGTCAATCACAAGGTATCCACCTCGAATCAGGAGGCACAGCGATACTTTGACCAGGGCCTTTCGCTTTACTACGCCTTCAACGAGGTCGATGCCGCGCGTTCTTTCGTACGGGCCACAGAACTCGATCCGAATCTGGCGATCGCCTGGTGGGGCATCGCCCTCTCGAAAAGCGGTTACGGCAATGCCAAATCCGGTGCCGTTGTGGACATGAAGGCGGCTCGAGCCGCTTTAGACAAGGCGATGTCATTGAACTCGCCGGCAGCCGAACGCACGTACATCGAAGCGTTAGCCAAGCGTTTAGTGGTGGCTGGCGACGCGAAGCCTCGCGATCTCTACATTTCCTATAGAAATGCGATGGCTGACGTTTACAAGCGTTTCCCGAATGACCCTGATGCGGCAGCCTTGTACGCGATCAGCATTGGGAACACCGGAGTCTTTTGGAACAAATGGACAAAGGACGGAAAACCGATCGGAAATGCCCAGGAAATGGTCGACGTACTCGAAGCCGGACTTAAACGGCATCCGAAACACCTGGGTTTGAACCACATGTATATCCATGCGGTTGAGGATTCGGCTGCTCCAGAACGTGCTTTGGCATCAGCTAATATGCTTCGATCGCTAAAGATCTCTGGCCCCGAACTCGGGCATCTTGTTCATATGCCGTCCCATATCTACCTGCGGGTAGGAGATTTTCAGACTGCCGCAGAAGCTAATGAGGAAACCGCAGCAGAATCGACGGAAGGTTCAACGGAACAATTTAAGCAGTGGCATTTCGGGCACGTCTATTCATTCCTTGTTTACTCGTACAGTATGCAGGGAAACTACGCGAAGGTGCGGGACGCTCTTAACCGCGGATCCAAGTTTAGTCCAGGGCCGACTTCTGAACAGGCAACGTATCGACCGGGTGACCTCGTTCAGCAGGTTCGATTCAGAAAGTGGGATGATGTATTAAAAGTACCTGTCACCCAAAAAGACTCACTTCTGCATTGGGCCCGGGCGCTCGCATTTGCTGGAAAGAAAGACGTCGCTGCGGCGGAGGCCGAGCGTAAGGCTCTTTCGGAAGCAGCGGAAGCAGAAAATGAAAAGATGGCAAAGCAGATGCCGCCTGAGCAGTTCGCCGCGATGTCCGAAATGATAAAGCGACTTGATCTCATTTTCTTTAATAAAGTGGACGCGGCAATCGCGGTGGCAAAAGGGGATAAGGAAATTGCCGTCGCACTGCTTCGAAAGGCGATAGTGGCGGAAGATCAGATCGAATACAATGAGCCGCCGATCGTCCAGGACCCGACACGTGAAACCCTCGGAGGCGTGCTTATGCAGATGGGCAAATTCGCAGAGGCCGAAACGGTCTTTCGCGAAGACCTAAAATACACACGAAACAACGGCAGGTCCTTGTTCGGACTATGGAAATCGCTGGAAGCGCAGAAAAAAGCCAAGGATGCCGCAGAAGCGGAAAAGCAGTTTCGCGAAGCCTGGAAATACGCGGACACCGAGTTGCGGATCGAGGACCTCTAGTCCAAATATCCTTGCAATTTCTGCAGGATTCGATGGGAGCGGCGTCAAGATCCGCGACAGCAGAAAATCAGTATCGATTGCATGGATTCGCGACGTATCTGATCGATGCCGATTTAGCCCAATGGACAAACGGCAGGATTTGGATTACAAGAGTTCTGTTTTGTCTCAATAACCTGCCCGAGAAATTCTTAAAGGAGCACTCTGATTCGTATGATTCGAAACATTATCGCGGTGATAGTCGGTATCCTCGCCGGTGGCGTCGTAAATATGGGGATCATCACGCTTGGACCAATGGTGATACCGCCGCCGCCGGGATCGGATATGTCAACAATGGAGGGCGTTGCCGCCGCAATGCCGCTGATGGAAGCCAAGCATTTCCTGGTTCCTTTTCTTGCCCATGCTCTCGGTTCCTTTGTCGGGGCGTTGGTCGCGGCCCTGACCGCGGTAAGCCATAAAATGGGTATCGCTCTCGGCATTGGAGCATTTACAATGCTCGGCGGGATTTACATGGTTTACATGTTGCCGGCACCGCTTTGGTTCGAGGCGGTTGATCTCATTTTCGCCTACATCCCGACCGCATGGATCGTTGGGAAGTTGGCAACTGCGGGACGCGGGTAATTTCTTCGACCCGCCGTCAATTATAAGAGGATAAAGCCGCTTTGGACTTGGTGGTTCAGGGCGGCTTTCCGCGCTCGACAAACCGCCATTCGTCGTTTTAATTTATTCTTTTCCCACTGTTTTTCACCCAAACTTAATGATTGGATACGACGATGAATTCACGAACCGTTCGCGATTTTTCCGTCCCGACAGATATCTGGCCCACGGTTGAACGATGGGCAAAGGAAGAAGGATTTGAGCTACTCGATAGCTCGGGTAGCAAGCGCGTTTACCGGCACGGAACGGGCCTTATCGTGCTGCCGACGATGCTAGAGATCTCCGCCGAAGACGGACAAGTTCACCTCGAAACCTGGATAAAGAGCAATCCGATCAATCGGCTGCTTTCGCTCTTTATGACACCGAACGAGATCGCTCTCGAAACCGGCGGGATCACCTTTGCCGCCGCACGTTCGCTGGCACGAAAATCGGTGAACCGGCTGCTTGTTCACTTGGGCCAGCCGCTCATCGCTTAGTAGCCGCCATGCTAAAGTACTCACGATGGCATCGATCGGCGACTTCATCCCGGAGTTTGACACTCGCGAGCGGTTTGAGCGGCGAGTGAAAGCATCGCCCGAGGTCGTGCTGCGGACGGCGTATGACTTTGATATGCAGTCGATCTGGCTGATCCGCGCGATCATCAACGCCCGGAAGATCGTGCTCTGCGGCACCTGGGAGAAACGCCGTCCGCGCGGACTGGTCGAAGAAACTCGGGAACTCGGCTGGGGCACGCTTGCCGAAGAACCCGGCCGGTTGCTCATTTGCGGAGCCGTCTGCCGGCCGTGGTTCGGCGATGTCGTTTTCACGCCGATCCCGCCTGAGGATTTCGCCGCCTACAACGAACCCGATCAGGTCAAGATCGCATTGACGCTCGAAGCCGAAGAGGCCGAGCCCGGCGAAACCCTTTTCATCCACGAAGTCCGAGCCGCCGCCACTGACGCTGAAGCCAGACGAAAGTTCCTCCGCTACTGGCGATGGGCAAGATTCGGGATCGTTGCGATCAGGCTGCTTCTCCTGCCGGCGATAAAGAAGCGGGCGGAGAGCCGATCGACTTAGAGAAAGTGGCTTCTTGCCGACTTCGACTTGGCGACATCTCCTCGGAATGTGAGTTATGATTGCGATTTGATTGGGCAATACCGTGATAGATTAGTTTCAGAACTCAGATGAACACGCTCGTCAAATGGTATCGATACTTGCTTGTGCTTCCGATATTGATTCCGATAATCATATGGGTCACGTTCAGTCTTGACTTGATTACCAAAAGTTCGTACGTCTTTGTGGCCGGAATGTTTTTCGTGGGCTCTCTGATATTCGGTGGTATTCCGTACCTCATATGTGCGACGTTCATCTTCTGGTATTCCCGAGATAAGGACGAAGCAACAGTTCGCAAGTTGTATTTTTTGTATCCGATCGGAATGATCGCGATTTTCTTTCTTGTCCTATTTGTTGACGGCCTTTTCGTCCAAAAGATCGACTATATCGCGATTCCCTTGCTCCATTTTCTGCCCGATTTTATCAATTGTTTCATAGTGATGAGCGCGTTCACGTTGGTCTTCGGTTATGGCTATGTTCTTGTCACGTTCTTGATCGTTCGATTAATTAGAGGACGCAGATTCGATCCGCCATTTTCTTAGTCAGACGGAATTGCAGAAACCGCGGATATTTACGGCTTCTGCAACGCTAGCCTTTAACACAAATGACCTGCTTTAGCTCGGCGACAACCTCGACGAGGTCGTGCTGGGCACGCATAACTTCCTCGATGTCTTTATAGGCACCGGGGATCTCATCGACGACGCCCTTGTCCTTGCGGCACTCGACGCCCATCGTCTGCTTTTTCAGATCATCGATCGTGTACTTCGCTTTCGCCTTGGTACGCGACATTTTTCGTCCCGCACCGTGCGAGCAAGAGTTGAACGACTGCGGATTACCGAGGCCCTTGATGATGAAAGACTTAGCCCCCATCGAACCCGGGATGATTCCATAGCGTCCGTCTTCGGCGTTGATCGCACCCTTTCGGGTAACGTAAACCTTATCGCCAAAGTGCTCCTCGATCGCGACGTAGTTGTGGTGGCAATTGACCGTAAACGGAGCGCGGACACTTTTGTCCGCATCGCCGGTTCCTACGGCGAAATCGCCCGTTCGCGACGGAGCGTCACTCATGCGGACAGGAGTGTCCGAGCTCCATCCGAACATTCGGTTGAATGACTTCAGCAGCCGGTTCATCATGATCTCGCGGTTCTTCATCGCGTACTTCTGTGCCCAGTCGAGGTCGTGCCAATAGGCTTTGAACTCGTCCGTGCCCTGGATGAAGTAAGCCAGGTCGGGTGACGGAAGTTCGTTCAGCCGGTGCAGCGATTTCGCGGTCGCAATGTGACGCTCGGCAAGTTCTTTACCGATGTTTCGCGAACCCGAATGCAGCATCAGCCAGACGTTGTCCTCCGTATCGAGACAGACCTCGATGAAGTGGTTACCTCCGCCGAGCGTCCCGAGCTGGACCATCGCCTTACGCTTTCGATCCTGGACACCCTTGTGAAGATCACCAAAAGTTTCCCACGCATCCCAACGCGAGGCCTCGTCGACCGATTCCTTGTACGAATTGAAGCCGACCGGAATAGCGCGTTCGATCTCGTGGCGAAACTCGGCCATTTTCCGGTCGAGAATTCCGCTCTTGAACGGCGTTTTCACCGCCATCATCCCGCAGCCGATGTCCACACCGACCGTCGCCGGAATAACGGCGTCCTTGGTTGCGATGACCGATCCGACCATCGA
>CAZGLZ010000142.1:0-7980 GCA_964526245.1 uncultured Chloracidobacterium sp.
CGAGTACGTTCATTCCGATAAACAAATAGTTCACGAACGGAACTATCTTTATATCGCTGTTGTCATCGCCAATTGGGAACATTTTTTCGGCCCTCCGTGCCCAAGTTATCCTCACAAGTGCACGCTACCATTCGCTTAAACCCATTTCGTCGTTATGTTGACGGCAAGCAAAGAAGTTTCATAAATACTAACCGCAAACCTAGATTCCGCCAATATCGTCTCGGGCCTTCAAGAGTTCGTAGCCCTCGCTCCGAGCCACGAACGTCGCAGCCGTGATGTCGCCGACAACGTTAAGCGTCGTCCGACACATATCAAGAATTCTGTCTACGCCGAGAATGATCGCGATCAGCGCCGGATCGATGCCGATCATGAAGAGAATGCCGATGATGAACGGAATCGAGCCACTTGGGACTCCTGCGGTTCCGATGCCGCCGAGAATTGCCAGGTAGACGACCATCAACTGCACAGAAACATCGAGGCTGACGCCCGCAAGTTGTGCCAGAAACAGCACCGTAACGCCTTCGTAGAGTGCCGTTCCGTTCTGGTTTGCCGTCGCCCCGACCGTGAGGACAAAGCTATTGATCTCCTTCGGCACCCCGAGGTTCTCGTGCGTAACGCGAAGTGCGGTCGGCAGCGTCGCATTCGACGATGAGGTCGAAAATGCCGTGAGAATGACCGTACGGACACGGTGAAAGAACTCGAGTGGGTTCATTCGCGAAAGGAAATAGATCGAAAGCGAATATGTGCCAAAGAAATGCAGCGAAAGGCCGAGAAGGACCGTAACAACGAACCAGCCGAGCGACTGGAGCAGTTCGAGCCCGAACTGAGCGATGTTGTTGAACAGCAGGCACGCCACAGCGTACGGAGCGAACTTCATTACGATGTCGATGATCTTTGCCGTGATAGCGAAAAGCGACTCGCAGACGTTCACAAAAGGTGCCGAGACCGCTGAGGGCAGGAGCGTGATAGCGACCCCAATGATGAGCGCAAAGAACATTATGTGGAGCATGTTCGGTGATGAGCTCGAGATGGAATTGAATACATTACTCGGCACTATCGTCTTTACGACTTGCATCAAAGCGGTCTCAGCCTTTGCAGCTTCGGCGGCCTTCCGCTGGGCATCGGTCGCGGCCGAGGCCCCGCTGCTGAATTCTTCTTTAAGGGCAGCCGCAGTCTCGGGACTGATCCGTTCGCCCGGCTTGATGGTGTTCGCAAGTGTTAGCCCGATAATTACCGAGATCGCCGAGATGATCAGCGTGTAGGCGAACGACTTTGCTCCTATGCGGCCAAGCTTGCGAATGTCTCCGATCCCTGCAACGCCGACGACCAGCGAGGAAAAGACCAGCGGCACGACGATCATCAAAAGCAGGTTGAGAAACAGCTGGCCGACCGGCCGGGTAATGTTCTCGACGATCCAAACGACCCGCGGGTCGCTCCCACCCCAGATCCAGTTCGCAAGTAGACCGGCGGTCACGCCAACCAATAGTCCGATCAATATCTTTGTATGCAGCGGAACACCTTTCGGTTTGTCGGGAGTGTCATCATCGAGGTCGGTCATTAGCTCCTGCTCGTAATCGTCCGCCGGGATTCGCTTTTCTTCGTTGTCGCTCATTTCTTCCTCCGGTCGCAAAAATTCGGTCGAGGCATTCGGATTATTACGGAAACCTTCCGTCACCACAAGCCGAGTTCGCCCATTCACCTTCTTTCGGGAAGATAATTGTTCGGGCAGTTGGCTTTCATCGCGTAAGATGACAGTCCTTTTGCTCCCAGCTTCGGACTGCCAAAGAACCGAATGGATGTTGTTTGATTTGGCAGGCAAAAAAGGCGAAACTTCCCTACATGAAAAAACTTGCGTTGCATTGGCGGATACTGCTCGGTATGGCTGCGGGCGTGGCCTTCGCTGCCCTACTGATCCAATTTGATTGGGGAAAAGGTTTCATTGTCGATTGGATAAAGCCGTTCGGCACGATATTTATCAACGCCTTGAAGTTGATCGCGATCCCGCTCATCCTCGGTTCGCTGATCTCGGGTATTGCCGACCTTAACAATATTACGCAGCTTTCAAAGATGGGCCTCCGGACCATTGCGATCTATATCGGCACAACGGTGATCGCAGTAAGCCTTGGGCTCGCGATCGTAAACATCATCAAGCCCGGAACTGCGGTTAGCGAGGAGACTCGAACACAGCTACTGGCGAGCTACGAAAAAGATGCCGGTGCCCGCATAACTGCCGCCGAGAAGCAGAAAGCGACCGGCCCGCTCAAGCCGCTCGAGGACCTTGTTCCCGAGAACATAATCGCCGCGGCAAGTTCTAACGGGAACATGCTGCAGGTCATCATTTTCGCATTGTTCTTCGGAATCGGGCTGATACTGATACCTCCGGACAAGGCCGCACCGGTCAAGGGCTTCTTCAACGGGCTCAACGAAGTTGTGCTGAAGATGATCGACCTGATAATGCTGGCCGCTCCATTCGGCGTTTTCGCCCTGCTTGCCGCGATCATCGCCGAGGCGCCGGGGCCGGACCTTTTTGTTGCCCTGCTGTGGTATGCAATGTCAGTGGTGCTCGGGCTTGCAGTGCTCTATTTCTTCTATATTTTCCTCGTTTGGACGTTTACAAAAAAATCTCCTTCCTTCTTTCTCAAGGGCATTGCCCCGGCACAGCTTCTGGCGTTTTCGACCAGTTCGAGTGCGGCGACGCTTCCGGTAACGATGGAGCGCGTTACTGAGCACCTCGGCGTCGATGACGACGTCGCAAGCTTTGTGCTCCCGATCGGGGCCACAGTGAACATGGATGGCACGAGCCTTTATCAAGCCGTCGCCGCCGTTTTTATCGCTCAGACCTTCGGGATGGAGCTGAGCTTTGGAACGCAACTCGGGATCATCGTAACCGCAACGCTCGCCTCTATCGGAAGTGCTGCTGTACCGGGAGCTGGGATGGTGATGCTTGTCATCGTTCTCGCTCAGGCCGGTATTCCGGAGGTCGGCCTCGCTCTTATATTCGCGATCGATCGCCCGCTCGATATGTGCCGAACGACGATAAACGTCACCGGCGACGCGACCGTCTCGATGATCATCGCCAAGTGGCTCGGAAGGCTTGGCGAACCAAAAGAGGAAAACTGGGACGATCGGTTAGAGGAAGTGATCTAAGTAGTATGTTGAATTCGATCGTTTCTCGATCCGCAGTGCGGACGGTTCTCGTCTTCGCGTCGCTTACGCTTGCGGCGGACGCTGTTGCGGGCCAGCAGCGGTTCGCCGCAAATATGTCGAATTTGCAGACGGTTCCAAAAAGCGCATCGGCTGCAAACGGCGTATGTAGAGCAACCCTGAGTGCGACAGAAACGGGTCTAACGCTTGAATGTACGTTTTCGGGCATCGCACCCGAGAGTTCGTTCAACATCCACCGCGATGCGTCAGTAGGTCAAACAAGCTCGCCTCTCCAGAGTTTCCCGCTGCCCAATGGCAGCACCGGATTTGGGACAACGGTCGCAAGCAGCGAGCCGTTGGGCGCATCTCTCCGGGAAAACCGCTGGTACATCCAGATCACATCCCCGGCATATCCGAACGGCGAGATCCGGGGACAGATCAAGCTTGCCAACGGCACTTACAACGACTACGACGGCGACGGCCGGACCGACCTGCAGGTCTATCGCAACTCGGTGAACACTTTCTTCGCTCTTCGCAGCACCGACGGCGGTTTTATAGAACAGCGGCTGGGTGAACCGGGCGACTCGGTCTCGCTGACCGTAGATTGGGACGGCGATGCCCGCTCCGATCTCTCGACCGCTCGTTACGCCCCGGAGGTCTTCTGGCGAATATTGCCAAGTTCAACGAATGCTCTCGAAACAACGCAATGGGGCAGTTCCTCGCTCGGCGACTTTTTCGCCGCAGCGGATTACAACGGCGATGGCCGCTTTGATATCGCTGTTTTCCGCGGCGGCGTTTGGTACATCATCGAAAGCTCGACCGGCTCCGTTCGCTATGAATATTGGGGACAGCCCGGCGATGTTCCCGCCCCGAACGATTTTGACGGTGACGGCAAGGCAGACCTCGCCATCGCCCGAAGCGAAGGCGGCCTGCGATATTGGTGGGTCAGGAACAGTTCGGACGGATCCGTCAGCGTTATCCAATGGGGCCTAAGCAACGACGCCTTCTTTACCGGCCGTAGCGATTTTGATGGCGACGGAAAGGCCGATCTTCTCGTCATCCGCAATCAGAGCGGCCAGCGTTTCTTCTACGTACGCCGAAGCTCGGACGGCTCATTGCAGGTCATCCCGTGGGGCCTATCAAGCGATGTTGTAAAGCTTGGCGATTACGACGGCGACGGCCGTACCGACCCGGCCGTCACCCGTGCCATTGACGGCCAGCGTGTTTTTTTCATCTTGCAAAGCTCAACCGGCCAACCGCGGATAGAGACATTCGGCCTGCAAGGGGATTTTTAGGTATGTTCGAGTCTATCCATTTCGAATCCGGCGGCCGCAGGACGACCAATGCGTCGCGGCCTGACGTTCTTGACCGCCTGCGGGCAATCGTCGGCGAAGAGAATGTCGTCGTCGATCCCGAACGGGTCGAGCCCTATGGTGCCGACGCGGTGAAGGAGAAGTTCCCACCGGAGGCCGTCGTCTTTCCCGCAACGACCGCCGAGATGGCGGCCATCCTGAAGCTCGCGAATGAGGTCGTCTTTCCCGTAACGGCACGCGGCGGCGGGGTCGGTTACACCGGCGGTGCGGTGCCGGTCGAAGGCGGCATCGTCATCGGCACGGACCGGATGAAGCAGATCATCGAGATTAACGTCGATGACCTCTACATCACCTGCCAGCCGGGACTCACTACCTTTGAGGTGCAGCAAGCTGCGGCCGAGGTCGGGCTGATGTTTGCACCCGATCCGGCCAGCTATAAGGATTCATACATCGGCGGCAATATTGCTGAGAACGCGGGCGGAATGCGGACGCCGAAGTACGGCGTGACCAAGCACCACGTTCTCGGGCTCGAAGTAGTAACGGCCCAGGGCGATATCATCCGCACCGGCGGGCGGACCGTTAAGAACGTCGTCGGCTTTGATCTGACAGGCCTGATGTGCGGCTCGGAAGGAATGCTCGGCGTGATCACCGAAGCGACGCTGAAGCTTCTGCCGATGCCCGAGTCGACCTCGACCGTTCGTGCAAATTTCACCTCGATGGAAGCCGCTTGCAAGGTGCTCACCAAATTTACGCCGCACGGCATCCTGCCGATGGCGATGGAGGTCATCGACAAGTTCTGCGTCGCTGCGGTCGAGGAAAATTTCGCCTTTGGGCTTTCGAAAGAGGCGGAGGCGATACTGCTTGTTGCCGTCGATGGCTCCCGAGAGGAGGTCGAGCGGCAGGCCGTTGTCATCGAGCAGATCATCGCCGAAAATGGCGGCTTTGACGTCATCCGTGCCCGCTCGAAAGAGGAAGAGGACAAGCTCTGGGACGTCCGTCGGGCGATCAGCCCGAGCCTGATGAAATACGGCACGCTGAAGATCAACGAGGACGTGGTCGTCCCTCGTTCGAAGGTTCCCGAGCTCGTCGCTCGCATCGAGCAGATCGGCAAAAAGCACAACACCTTCGTCGCCAACTTTGGCCACGCAGGCGACGGCAACATCCACGTCAATTTTGTTGTGGACCGCGACGACCCGGAACAGATCGCCCGCGCCCGCGAGTGCGTTTCCGAGACCTTTCAGCTTTCGGTCGAACTCGGCGGCACCATCTCCGGCGAGCACGGCATCGGTTACGTAAAATCCCAGTACATGCACTACGCCGTTGACGGGCCCACGCTCGAGATAATGCAAGCGATCAAAAAGGCCTTCGACCCCAAAGGCATCCTGAATCCCGGAAAGATGTTTGTGTGAATGAGCAGCGGTGTTAAAATCAGCCTATGAGCGGAATCAACTATGTTTTGGACGAAAAAGGCAAGCGTATTGCCGTACAGATCGACCTAAAGAAATATGGCGATCTTTGGGAGGATTTTTACGACTTTCTCGTTGCAGAGAAGCGTAAGGACGAACCACGAGAGTCTCTAAGCGAAGTAAAGGCGATTCTCTCCAAGAAAGGGAAACTCGATGCGTGAATATGCGCTCGTATTCGCGAGATCTGCCCGCAAAGAACTTGAATCGCTCCCTGCTAGGGTTGTTCGAAGGGTCGTTCCGCGAATAGAATCCTTGGTAACCAACCCTCGGCCCGACGGCTGCAAGAAGCTTACCGGAACAAAGAATCTTTGGCGGATTCGTGTCGGCGACTATCGAGTGATCTATTCGATCGAGGACGAGGTGTTGACCATCGAGGTAATTTCCGTCCGACATCGCGGTGACGCTTATCGATAGGCCGATTGTGCTGCCCGAGCGATCGACTGCCCGACGAGCAAGAAGCACCTAAAGTACAACCCCGCGTTTTGAAGATTCGATAAATTCGACCAGGAGGTCCACTTCTTCGCAGCCGCTGATCTCTTCACGGATGCGTTCGAGTGCCTGCGTCGTGTTGAGCTTTGAGGAAAGCAGCAGCCGATAGGCGTGGTTCAGGTTTTCAATGACCTCTTTTGCGTAGCCGCGGCGGCGCATGCCGACGCGATTTAGGCCGTAGCATTTCGCATGGTTGCCCTGGATTATGGCGAAGGGCGGGGCGTCCTTGACCACCACCGAATACCCTCCGACAAATGCCTCGCGGCCGACGCGGCAGAATTGATGCACACCGGAATATGCTCCGACGTTCGCCCTGTCCGCTATCTCCACATGCCCGGCGAGCGTCGCCGCGTTCGCCATTATCACATCGCTTCCGATCTGGCAGTCATGCGCGACGTGGGCCTGTGCCATCAGCAGGTTGCGGTCGCCGATCCGCGTTACGCCGCCGCCGCCGGCCGTTCCGCGGTGGATGGTAACGAATTCACGGATCTGGTTCCCCTCGCCGATCTCGGTCGCCGTTTCTTCGCCGCCGTATTTCAGGTCCTGCGGGGCGAGCCCAATAGATACAAAAGGGAAGATGTGCGTACCTCGGCCGATGGACGTTCGCCCATCGACGGCCACGTGCGAATCAAGCCGGACGCCTTCACCGAGGCTCACCTCCGCACCTACCGTGCAAAAGGGCCCGATATAGCAATCTGGTCCGAGCCGTGCCTCGGGGGCGACTATCGCCGTTTGATGGATGAATGTCATAGGTCGGTCGGGTTATCGGGACCGGGCTCGTTAGGTTCGGCGGCAGGGCTCTCATTCTTGCGGATAATAAGCCACATAAAGATGACGACCGCCGGAACCGAAAGAAAAAGCCCAACGAGTGCTCCGCCGAGCACCGATGAAACGATGCCGAGCACGCCGAGCTTCGTTCGGCCGCGGAAATAGCCGAAGCCGAGCGGAATTAGCCCAAGCACAAAGCCGACCGCGGCGTTGATGGCCGCGAAAAGATAAACAGCCTCGATCCCTTCGACCCGTATCGGTTCCATGTTTACTCCTTTGGCGTTCGCGGGGCGATGACGCTCGTAATGATGGTCTCGGTCGCGACCTGCCCGTCAACGGTCGCCACACCGTGCATTTTCTGTATCCGCGAGCCGATCCGCAGGGCCGTCACCTCAAGCCGCAGCGTATCGCCCGGCACGACCGGCCGCCGAAACTTCGCATTTTCGATGCCGCTGAAATATGGGATCTTCTCGTCGCGGTCCTCAAAATCGCGGAGGGCGAGGATCGCACCAACTTGTGCAAGGGCCTCGATCTGCAAAACTCCGGGCATTACCGGAGCTCCAGGAAAGTGGCCCTGAAAGAATTGCTCGTTCGCCGTCACCTGCTTGATGCCGACAATGCGGACACGCGGCTCCAGCTCGATGATCCTGTCAACGAGCAGGAAGGGATAACGGTGCGGAAGGATCTCTTGTATCGCGATCGAATCGTAAATGGCCATGGGGAAAGCTCTCGTAATGATAAAAGCCAACGGCCGACAGGAGCAAGTTCCCGCCGGCCGCCTGCTGTTCAAGTTTTCAGGG
>CAZGLZ010000143.1:0-7906 GCA_964526245.1 uncultured Chloracidobacterium sp.
GCCTTTATCTGATACGGCGATCTTTAACTTACTAGAAGGGCCACGGGAAGCCGCCGCGGTTACGCGGGAAGTTTCCGCGGTTGTTGTAGCCGTAGCCATAGACCTGGGCGACAACGTTGAGGTCCTGCCGAATGCGGTTCCACTCATTCTGTGCCTGGCGGCTGACGCGAACCCGGCGCATCTCCTGCTCGATCTGCTGGCCGAGGTCGAGCACCCTGCGTGCTTCATCGCGGCTGTTGTTCAGATTGCGGCCATTGCCGTAATCGTCGCGAAGGTCGTCGGTCGCTTTGCGGAAGCGATCGGCAAGATCTTCAAGCCGGCCAACGTTGCCATTGCGGTTGCCGCCCCAATTTCCGCCCCAGCGGTCGTTGCGGTCGCGGCGGCCCCAACGGTCGTCACGATCGTCACGACGGTCGTTGCGGCGGTCCTCAATGCGGTTGGTCGTGCGTTCAAAGTTGCGGGCACGGTTCTTGAGATTTTCGAGCGTCCCGCGGATGTTGCGATTGTAGCTACCACGTCCGTAATAATCGTCGTTTCGATCACGGTCGCGCCATTGTGCAGAGGCGACCGTAGGCAGAGCCATCACAGCAAGTGCGAAAGCGGCGATCGCTATAGTTCCTTTAAGATTATTCAACATAATTTCTTTACCTTCCTTTTTTGTACTTGCAATGGTTCTGCCATTGCCCGGTGAACTAGTTGGCAATGCGCGTGCCAAAATCGCGGCATTCAGGCTGTACGGCGATAACACTCGCGTTTACAATAACTTACAAGACCTGACAAATATGGAAAGAAAAAGGCCCCGCACCTTCCGATGCGAGGCCTGCTCCAAATCGTCGGTGGCCGACGGATATGGTCGAGCTCTATTTGGCGAGTGCCTTGGCGGCGTTGATGCGGCCGCCGGAGACGACCTTTCCGTTGAGCGAATCGATCTTATCGGTAGCCGCGAGCAGCCGCTTCCGGAGCGTTTCGACCGTTATTTCCGGATCAGCGGCGATCATCAGTGCAGCGATGCCCGAAACGTGCGGTGTCGCCATTGAGGTGCCTGACGCTTCGCGGAACGATTCCTTGAGCCAGGTCGAGACGATGTCGCGGCCCGGAGCGGCAACGTGTACCGTCTTTGCCCCGTAATTTGAGAACGAAGAGAGCGAATCGTTGCGGTCGAGTGCGGCAACGCTTATGACGTTCGGCAGATCGTAGTTCGATGGGTAGTGCGGCCGGCTGTCGTTGTTGGTCGATGAATTTCCGGCAGCGGCGATGAAGAGAATACCGTTCTCGCCCGCGGCGCGAATGGCATCTTCGAGTGCTTTCGAATACTGCGTCGAGCCCCAGCTTGCCGAAATGATGCGGACGTTTACGCCGTTCTGCTTGCGGTCGATGGCATAGTTGATCGCCTCGATGGCGTCTTTCGTTGTTCCAAAGCCGCCGCGGCCGAGAAACTTGAGCGGCATGATCTGCACGTTCCAGTTGACGCCGGTGATCCCGAGGTCGTTGTCACCCTCGGCACCGATCACACCTGCGCAATGCGTTCCGTGGCCGTTGTCGTCCATCGGATCGGCAAGATTGCTCTGGGCGTTAAAGCCAAACCGGTCGTTGAACGTGCCGAGTTGTGCGTCAGAGTATTGCGGGACGTTGTCCGGCCGCGTCCACATATTCGCAACGAGGTCCGGATGTGTGTAGTCAACGCCCGTGTCGAGCACGGCGACGACCACCTCTTCGCTGCCTTTGGTCTGTTCCCAAGCCTTTTGGGCATCGATGTCCGCACGCGACTTGCCGCCATTCTCGCCGCTGTTAAAGAGCGCCCATTGATCGTTAAAGTACGGGTCGTTCGGCGAATTTACCGGGGCTTCATCGCGGCGTTCGGCAACCGGCCGGAAATCCGGGAGTTCCGTCTCGATGCGGAAATTCGGTTCGGCATAATCGACCAGATCCGCCAACGCCCGATACTGAGCCGCGACCGTTTCGGGGTCTGCGTTGTCGAGGTCATCTATCGATTTCAATCCGCGGACATATTCGATTCGGTCCTCGATCCGGTCATTGAAACGCCGCGCTAGCCGCTCGATCTCCGAACGCGAAACTCCGGACTTGAACCGCACCAGCACTTCAGGCTCGGCATCGGCACGAAACTGCTTGGCTTCGCCCGAGTTGTTGCGGGCAAGGTCGCGCGTTTCCGACGTCGCGGGCCGCAGGCCCGACCGCCAGCGGTCGATCTGGCCGAGCACGCCGGCGATGGTGATAAGCACGAGTGCTATGGCGAAGTGGATAAGAAAATTATTGCGGTTCATACTGCTTTACTCCGATCAATAAACGATAACGTGGTTGCGGCCCTTGAAGTCCTTCAGCCGGAGCTGATACTTGTCCGCGCGATATTCGTACTCTTTGCCCTTTGAAGCAAGCCCGATCTTCCAACCTGTGGCGATCATCTGAGCGGCCATCTCGCCGTCCTCCGGAGCGCCGAGAGACATATCCGGAAACTCCGTGCTCGCGACGCGTTTAACGCTGATCTCGCTTTCGGGGACGCCAAGGCGCTCGGCGAGGTCCTTTTTGGAACGCTCGACGGCACTTTTTTCATCAAACTTCATTGGTAACCTCGATTTTCTGATTTTTTGTGCACTTAAGTCAACATTAATACGCCTTAAGAGCGGTAAGGTTCCCGTCTGATATCGGCCCCGAAAGGTCAGGCGGCGGCACGCCGGGCGGGCGGCCGGAAGTTGCGCGTTATTTCAACAAGGGCGGGCAGGATGTAAGTGCCGCAGGCAAAGCCGAGGATAAGCCCGGTCAGCGTTCGCGTGAAGAAATTGTTTTCCCAAATGCCGAAGACCGTGAGGGCCCAGTCGATCGCCATCGGCACGGCCGAGAGCAGAAGCCAAATGCGCGGCAGCGGTTCGATATTCTCAACGCTTCGCCAGAGCGGATACGCGACCACCGCCGCAAAAAGCCCGGCATAGACGGCAAAACACCGCGAACAGACACCGAACTGATGGCCGAACGCGAAAAACGAGCGTTCCGGTATCTGATGGCAGATATAGCCGAAAAAGCTAAAAACAGAACTACCGGCCGAAGCATGTCCGGCGGCGTGAAGCACCGAAGGCGAAATGATCAAAAGAAGCCAAGCGGCCGCGACAAGGCCGGTCGCGGCAACGACCCGAACGGCCTGCCGCTGCAGAACGCCGGTCGCGCCAATTGATGTGTATTCGTCAGCCCCGCGTGCCATCTTTTCCAAATCTATCATTTTTGGCCCGCGGCGTGTAAGCCGGTTCAGGCCCCTGTGCTTCCTGCCGAGCTTTTCATCTTTCGCTCGGTCTCAAGGATGTGGTGCGTAGCGCTGATGACCGTATCGGGGTTAAGCGAGATCGAATTGATGCCGCGTTCGACGAGGAAATCGGCAAACTCCGGATAGTCCGACGGGGCTTGGCCGCAGATGCCGATCTTTTTGCCGTTGCGGCGGGCAGCCTCGATCGCCATCGCGACCATCTTCATCACCGCTCCGTCGCGTTCGTCAAAAAGATGAGCGACCATTTCCGAATCGCGGTCGAGCCCGAGGGCAAGCTGCGTCAGGTCGTTCGAGCCGATCGAGTAGCCGTCAAAGACCTGAAGGAATTCATCGGCAAAGACGACGTTTGCCGGGAGTTCGCACATGGCGTAGATCTCAAGGTCGTTCTCGCCTTGTTTGAGCCCATGCTCGGCCATCAGGGCGATGACCTTTTCGCCCTCGGCGACGGTCCGGCAGAATGGGATCATCGCCTTCACGTTCGTCAGGCCCATGTCCTCGCGGACGCGCTGCATCGCCAGGCATTCGAGCCGGAAGCCGGCCTTGTATCGGTCGTCGTAATACCGCGAAGCACCGCGAAAGCCGAGCATCGGATTTTCTTCGTGCGGCTCAAATTCGGCACCGCCGATCAGCATCGCGTACTCGTTCGATTTGAAGTCGGACATCCTGACGATCACCGGCTTCGGGTAAAATGCCGCGGCAATGCGGCCGATGCCTTCCGCCAGCGAACGGACAAAGAACTCTTTCGGGTCCTCTTCCAGAATGCGCTCCGAAATGAGCTGAACATCCTCGCGGTTCCGCAGCCGCGGATAGTTGACCAAAGCCATCGGGTGAATGCCGATGTGGTTGTTGATGATGAACTCGAGCCGGGCGAGGCCGACGCCGTCATTCGGCAGCCGCGAAACATTGAACGCGTGGTCGGGGTCGCCGACGTTCATCATTATCTGCGTCCGCGGCCGTTCGTCGGACGAGATCTTGTGCCGCTTTACCTCGAAGTCGATCTTGCCGTAATAGATATTCCCTACGTCGCCTTCGGCGCAGCTTACGGTGATGTCGGTCCCGCCTTTTACCTTCTCGGTCGCGTCCCCGGTGCCGACGATGCAGGGAATGCCGAGCTCGCGGCTGATGATGGCCGAGTGGCAGGTGCGGCCGCCGCGTTCGGTTACGATGGCCGATGCCTTTTTCATTATCGGCTCCCAAGCCGGGTCGGTCGCCGAGGTGACGAGTATCTCGCCTTCCTTGAAGGAACTTAGCTTGCTCGGGTCGAGCAGAACATGGGCCTTGCCGTGGCCGATGCGGTTGCCGACCGCGACGCCCGACGAGAGCGGCGCGCCGTGGATTCCGGTCAGTGTATAGGTCTCAATGTAGTTATTGTCCTGTTGGGCGTGGACAGTCTCTGGCCGTGCCTGGAGAATATAGAGCTCGCCCGTGACGCCGTCCTTTGCCCACTCGATATCCATCGGCTGCGAGCGGCCCGCGATCTTCGAGTAGTGGTCCTCAATGGCACACGCCCATTTCGCAAGCTGTAAAACCTCAAAGCCCGCAAGGCAAAAACGCTTTCTTTGCGATTCGACGACGTCGCGGACCTGCGTCCCGCTGCCGTCATCGGCAAAGACCATTTTCACTTCCTTTACGCCGAGCTTTCGTGTGACTATCGGCCGGAAGCCCTGCTTGAGCGTCGGCTTGAAGACTATCCATTCGTCCGGCGTCGTCATTCCCTGAACGACCGCCTCGCCGAGCCCCCAGGCACCGTTGATGACGACCGCATCGCGGAAACCGCTTTCGGTGTCGAGCGTGAACATCACACCCGAGCAGGCGGCATCCGAGCGGACCATCGGTTGGATGCCGATCGAGAGAGCGACATCAAAGTGGTCAAAACCTTTCGCTGTCCGGTATGAGATGGCACGGTCGGTCCAAAGCGAGGCGTAGCACTCGTGACAAGCTTCGATCAGGCGTTCATCGCCGCGGACGTTAAGGATCGTGTCCTGTTGGCCGGCGAACGAGGCATCCGGAAGATCCTCGGCCGTCGCGGAGGATCGTACCGCAACCTCGAACGATTTTTTACCAATCCGCTCGCCTAGCCTCTCGTATGCGCCCTTGATCGCCGCCTCGACCTCGTGCGGGAACGGAGTTTCGAGCATCAGCCGCCGTGCCTCGGCACCGACGCGGGCGAGTTCATCGACGTCGTTGACATCGAGTCCCTTGAGCAACTCTTTCAGCCGCTTGCGAAGCCCGTCGGTTTCAAGCAAGACCTCGTATGCGTGGCTTGTTGTCGAGAAACCGTCAACGGCATTGACGCCCTGCGTCGTCAGTTCGCGAAAGAGCTCGCCGAGGCTTGCGCATTTACCGCCGACAAGGGCAACATCGCCCGCTCCGACCTGCGAAAGGTCGAGTACGTAAGGTTTGCTTTCGGTCATAAAGTGTCGTTAGCGAGTTCCCGCAACTGCCTGTGACATTTCAGGCAGGTCGCCGTTGTCCGCACGCAGGTATTGCAGCATTTTAGGCT
Organism: uncultured Chloracidobacterium sp.; assembly: GCA_964526245.1. Classification (GTDB taxonomy): domain Bacteria; phylum Acidobacteriota; class Blastocatellia; order Pyrinomonadales; family Pyrinomonadaceae; genus OLB17. The sequence goes on from CAZGLZ010000143.1 coordinate 5,775, forward strand.
TCAGCGTCGCGATCAGCTCTCGCCTGTTCTTCGTCTCCATCGGTTTGCCGAGATAGATCTTGCCCATTCGGGCGAGCCGCTTCTCGGACATCGCCCCTGAGAACATCAGCAGCGGATATGTGAAGTTCGGGCCATTGAGCTTCCGCAGCTTATAAAGCCACATCCCGATCGAGCCGAGCCGCCATGCCGTCGGGCCCCACCAGCTATATTGGCCGGGCCGCAGGTTCATCTTCCAGCATTTCATCATTAGCTGCCATTGCAGCGGCGTGAGCTGCCGGGTCTGCGTAACGCCTTTCTCCATCTCCATCCGCGTATCGTGGAGCGGAGTAAAGATCGATGGGATAAGAAACGCAAAAAGCCCGCGGCGTTCCATTTCATAGACAAGGTCGAGCGTCTCCTTGATGTCGTCGTCGGTTTCGTCCGGGTTGCCGACTATCAGCGTCATCGCCGGGAACCAGTTGTTTGCGTTGAGCACCCGAAGCCCCTCGAGCACAACGCTCGGCCAGTCTTCGATGGCAAAGGGAACGCCTTTACCGGGCATTATCTTCTTTGCCATGCGGACAGAACCGGTCTCAAGCCCGATAAGCGGCGCGAGGGCCTTCTTTTCCGGGTGACTGCTGAGATACGGGAAGTGGATCGGGCTCTTCGGCAGAAGCATTTTCGAGAGTTCCTCGATCAGCTTCGGGTCAACGACCGCCGGTGCGATGGTCGCGTGGCTGAGTACGTGCTGCTCGACGCCGGGTGTGTTGACGACCTCGCCGTAAAGATCGAGCAATGCCTCGCGGTTGGGGAAGTAGAACGGCGTGTCCGTGTGAACCTGCCCCCAGATGAACATATCCTCGGTCGCGAGCGAGATCTGCTTATTGCCCTGCTCGACGTTCGCGCGGACCGCGGCCATTATCTTCTCCTTCGGCAGGTCAATCTGCGGATTGAGGTCCGGCACGCAGAACTTGCACCGCCGACCGCAGCCGGTCGTCATCTCGACAACGCCAAACGTCGTCCGCGTATCGGGAAAGAGGATCGCGTCGCGGTCCACCGGGTGCTTTACCTCGACCTCTCGCGGAAGGTCCTCGCCTGCTATTGCCTTTTCAAAGAGCCGCAGCGTGTCCTCGGATTCGCTGCGTCCTTCGACGACACAATCGACGCCGAGTTCGTCGTACATATCCGTCTGGATGATCTGCCAGCCGCCCGAGCCGCCGACGATCACCTTGAAATTCTCGCGATACGGGTTGTTCTTGATCTGGGCGAAAAGCTCGCGTGAGTAATGCGAGTTGATCGGCATCTTCGACGAGCCGAAGATCGAAGTATAAACACCCGCGGCAAAGGTCACGCCGAGCGGATTGTGGGTCGAGACGGCGACGACTCGCGTTCGCGGCCCGATGAATTTCTCTAAGTCCTGCGGAAAGCAGGAGACGATATCGCCCTCGTCATAAGCCCGCTGGAGCGACTTTTCGACCAGCCTGACGCCGGCCGGCATATACTTGGCCGAACCGTCCGCGTTGTGCTCAACCTCACGCCACTCCGGATATTTACGATTAAGAATGCCTTCGAGCCAGATCGGCAGCGAGGCCATTGCCATCTGGATGAAGTATCCGGCGTGGTCTATCGATTCGGTCAGCGGAGCCGTCAGTACGATCAGCTTGCCTTCACCATTCCCTTCGGCCGCGTTGCCGCCGCTCGTGCTCGTCATTCCCTTGTTCCCTTGTTCTTTCATAAAACCTCCTGAAAAAATGGAACAGCGTCATCGGGGGGAACCGGTTACGCCCGTGGGAGAAAGAATTGTGAGGAAAAGTTAAAAATCAAAACCTGATAACGGCATCGGGCCCGCCTTCGACGTGGACGGTATCCACGAACCGTATGCTCTTTGAGTCCGTCGTCATTACGACCGAATGCGTCCGCTTGCCTTCGCCAAAGAACCTGACCCCGCGAAGCAGCGAGCCATCGGTCACGCCGCTCGCCGCAAAAATGACCTTCTTGCCGGGAGCAAGGTCGTTAGTGTCATAGATCTTGTTTGGATCATTAATGCCCATTTCCTTGATCCGCTCGATGACCTCCTCGGCCGGCGGAACCTTCGAGGCATCAACGCCGAGCTTTTCGGGGTCAAATACGAGCTTCGCCTGGATCTCGCCGTT
>CAZGLZ010000144.1:0-7883 GCA_964526245.1 uncultured Chloracidobacterium sp.
TACGCCCTTGCTTACGCGCGGGCTTCTGCATTGGAGCCCTCCCTCACGGTCGGGCCTCGGACACGGCGATTCACGATTTACGATTCACCATTCACGCGCCTTCGGCGAATCCTGATATATTTTGTGGATATGAGAAAGAGCGTTCTTTATGGTCTTTTGTTGGCGGTTTGTTCGGCGGCGGCGTTTGGGCAGCCGGCGAGGAGCGAGGCGAGGGTTGCGGGCCTGCAGAAAGAGGTAACGGTCACGCGAGACGGCCGGTCGATCCCTTACATCGAGGCGGCGAACGAGGCCGATCTTTATTTCACGCAGGGCTATACGGTGGCGAGCGACCGGCTCTGGCAGATGGACCTGCTGCGTCGCGTTGCCCGCGGCGAAACGGCCGAGATCTTTGGCCGGACGACCATTGAGGAAGACAAGCGTTGGCGCCGATACGGTTTTGCGGCGATCGCCGAGGCGACGCTGCCGAACCTGCCGGCCGATGCCCGTGCGGCGCTTGAGAATTACGCACGCGGCGTGAATGCCTACATCGCCTCGCTGACCGAAGAGACAACTCCGATGGAGTTCCGCATTCTGCGGTACAAACCGCGGGAATGGACGCCGGCGGATACCATCGTGATCGGGAAAATACTCGCCGACGCTCTCAGCAGCACGTGGCAGGGCGACCTCCAGCGGCTCGCTCTGCAGGGCATCGACAAGCAGAAATACGAAGACCTCTACGGGAAGACGACGGCGTATGATGTGATCCTGTTTGGCAAGGACGCGATGGCCGGAGTAGGGGAGAAGAGGAGAAAAGGAGAAGAGGAGACGGGGAGACGCGAGGACGCGGAGACGTTGGCAGACGCGGAGAGTGAGAGACGCGGGGAAGCGGGGAACATGAAGAATGCGGTTTTCGAAAATATCTCAACGATCTCTGTGAGCTCTGTGGCAGAACTTTCCTTGCCCTCTGTGGCGGATGATGAGGAAATTCGTAGGCGGTCGCTGGAGAGGGTCGGGCTTTATGCCGAGGAACTGGCGGCGAGCAACAACTGGGTGATCTCCGGCAAACGGACGGCGGACGGGAAGCCGATCCTTGCGAACGATCCGCACCTTATGCCGGCGGCTCCGGGCATTTGGTATCTCGTGCATCTTTCGGCTCCGGGAATGCGGGTCGCGGGCGTAACGTTCCCGGGCGTTCCGGGCGTCGTGCTCGGCCACAATGAGCATTTCGCCTGGGGAGCGACGAACGTCGGGCCGGATGTCCAGGACCTGTATCTGGTAACGATGCAGGACGGCAAGATCGCAACGCCCGATGGATGGGCTGAGCCGACCGTCCGCAAAGAGGTGATCAAGTTCCGGGCAAACCCGGTCAATCCCGAGCTTTCGAGCGAGGAGCTGCTCGTTACCGAGACCCGCAATGGCCCGGTCATCGTCGAACGCGGCGGAAAGAGCTATGCGCTCCGCTGGACGGCACTCGACCCTAAGAACGACGACCTGACGGCGTTTCTCGAGATAAACCGGGCGAAAGATTGGAACGGCTTCAAGCAGGCGCTTCGCAAATATGCCGGTGCGATGCAAAATTTCATCTATGCCGATACGAAGGGCAACATTGGTTGGTATGCAGCGAGCAAGATTCCGATCCGCCGAAAAGGCGACGGCTCGCTGCCTTATGACGGTGCAACGACTGACGGCGACTGGGTCGGCACGGTGCCGTTTGCCGAGCTTCCGAACCTGTACAATCCGCCCGAGGGTTTCATAATGACGGCCAATCAGCGGATCGCCGGAACGGACTATAAGCATCAGCAGATCATTCGCGATTTCGCCCCGCCCTGGCGTGCCCGCCGGCTTTACGACCTGCTTTCCAAGGACACGAAGGCGACGATCGCATCGTCCGAGGCGGCTCAGTTTGATGCCTACAATATCCCGCTCGCGATGCTGGCGAAGGACATCGTTGATCTCGGTGCGGTCGGCGAGGCGGACGCTAAGGCCCTGAAAGAATGGGACGGCCGGATGATGCCGGATTCTTACGCGGCATTGCTCGTCAATGAGCTTCGCAATTGTGCGGCGAACAAGATCGCCGCGGCAAATCAACCGGTGCCGGCGGGTGCCATCCGCGAGCGAGTACTCTTCTGGGCGGTCCGCGAACGAACCGCTCGGTGGCTGCCCTCGGGCATTTCGAGCTACGGCGACCTATTCAAGGCGTGCGACGCGGAAGCGAAGGCCCGCTTTGCGAAGGACTACGGTGCCGAATCCTCGAACTGGACATGGGGCCGCGTTGCCGCTGCACGCTTTCCGCATCCGCTTGCACCGGCACCGTTTATCGGCGGGCAGTTTGCGACGCCCAATGTCCCGATCCGCGGCAGCGGCCAGACGCCGAACGTCGCCTCGGCCGTTTCGATGCGGCACATCGTCAGCCCGGGAAACTGGGACACGAAACGTTTCGTCATTCCGCTCGGGCAAAGCGGCGACGCGCGTTCGCCGCATTTTAAGGATCAGTTCGAGGCATGGAGCACCGGTAACGCTCCGGTCTTTGTGTTCAGCAAAGATGCACTTGCAAAGGCTGCGGCGAGCGTTACGGCTTTTCGGCCCTGAGGCGTTCGAGTACGTCGGAGAGAATGATGGCCGCGGCTTCGCTATCAACGAGGCGGCGGCTTTCTTCTATCGAAAGGCCGCGTTCCCAGAGGTTTGATTTAGCGGCATAGCTCGTGACGCGTTCATCTTCCAATGCGACCGGAATGTCGAGCGAGAGCGAGAACTTGCGGGCCATTTCGCGAGCTTCGGCGGACATCGGGCTTTCTGTGCCGTCAGATTCTAGCGGCAAACCGATCACCAACCCGGCGGCATCAAACCCCGAGACGATGGCCCTGACCTTTTCAAGCAGTTTTTTCCAGGAGGTTCGCTCGATCCGTTCGAGCGGGCTTGCTACGGTCTGAGTCTCATCGCTTATTGCGACGCCGACTCGCTTTGTGCCGGGGTCGAGCGCAAGAAGCCTGCCCTGACGCGGGAGCTCGGAGATATCTGCAACGCGGGAAGTATTGGTTGTATATAAATCTTGCGTCAAAGGCCTTGATATTCGATAATTGCAGGAATGCGGCTTTGGAAACTTCGGCACCGCCGAAGCGTATTAAACAGAGCCGTTTCCGGGCTTTCGAGGTAATTATATGTCATTTCGCGGAAAAATGTGGACGCTGCTGATCTCATCGGTCGTCGCGGCGTATGTTTTGGTCGGCGGTTTGCCGTTCGTCGGGACAATGCTCCAGACGCAGGCACAGCAACCGATCAACGACCCTGGAGCCCAACTGCGGATCTTCGAATCGGTGCTCCAGCACATTCAGAACGATTACGTCGATGAGCCGGACCTCGCAAAGGTCCGTGCAGGTGCACTCCGCGGATTGGTAGCGGGCCTCGACCCGTATTCTTCGTATCTGACGCCCGAGCAGGTAAAGGAATTTGGTTCGCCGCAGAACGGTAAGAAGGTCGGCATTGGCGCCGAGCTTTCTCAGGTTTCGCAGTATCTCTACGTCATTTCGGTGGTAAAGGGTTCGAACGCGGAAAAGGCGGGCCTCAAGGCCGGTGACGTGATCGAATACATCGAGAACAAGGCCACGCGGGACATCTCGCTCTACGACGCGAAGCAAATGGTGATGGGAGAGCCGGGAACTGTTGTTTCGATGCGTGTTCTGCGTGCCGGCGAGCGGTCGCAGGCGATCAAGATCACTCGCGGAACCTATCAGGTACCGAAAGCGGAATCGACCATCGCCGAAGGCAAGACTGGTGTGATCAAGGTATTTAGCCTTGAGGACGGCGAAGCGGAGGACATCCGCGGGCAGGTCGAATCGCTGAAAAAGCAAGGCGTTGAAAAGATCGTGCTCGACCTTCGCGGCGTTGCCGCCGGCAAGCTGCAGGAGGCTGTTGCGGTCGCGAATATCTTCATCCGTGAGGGCGAGATCGCCAAGGTCATGGGCCGGGACAACAAGGTCATCAATACATTTGCCGCTGACCCGGCAAAGCACCTCTTTGACGGCAAGGTGGCTGTGCTCATCGATTTCAGTTCTGCCGGAGCGGCCGAAGCGGTCGCGGCAGCCGTTCTTGACCGCAAGCGTGGTGAGGTGGTCGGCGAGCGTAGCTTTGGTGCCGGTGCCGAGCAGCAGCTCTTCACGCTTCGCGGCGGTGATGGATTGTTTTTAACGACGTCGAAATGGGCCTCGCCGAGCGGCGTGCCATTTCTTGGTGACAGCCGTGATTCGATGGGTGTGAAGCCGTCGGTCGAGGTCAAGCGTCCGGAAACTCCGGAGGCAGGCGAGGTCGAGGAATTGATCGAACAGCAGGATGAGGAAGCACCACAGCAGCCGCAGCCGACAGCTTCACCGAAACCGGCAGCAAAGCCTGCGGCAGAGGATATTCAGCTTAAGAGGGCGATCGAAGTGCTGAACGGCAAGGCTCAGGCCGCGAAAGCCGGTTAAGCTGCATCGCACTTTTGAATAAAGGCCGGGCCGGCTGTGCCCGGCTTTTTTATTTTTCGATTGTTGCTGAGTGCCAAGACTGATAGAATCGCTTCGTAATGGACAGCGGACCGATAACAATTCGCCCGATCGCCGAGTCCGACCTCGACGAATGGATGCGGCTACGGGTACGTCTCTGGGACGCGAACTCCGAAGATGACCATCGGAGCGAGATGCTCGAGATACTGGCCGATCCCGAATCGCAGCAGGTCTTTGTCGCCGAGGCAGGGCCGAACAATCTGGTCGGGTTTGTCGAGGCCGGCATTCGGCCCTTCGTCGAAGACTGCATGACGGACCAGGTCGGCTATCTCGAAGGCTGGTACGTCGAGCCCGCGTTTCGCCACGGCGGCGTCGGAGCCGGATTGGTCAAGGCGGCGGAAGACTGGGCCCGCAGCCTCGGTTGTACAGAAATGGCGTCTGATGCCGAGATCGGTAATGAGCTCGGCATTGAGGCTCATGCCAAGGTCGGCTATCAAGAAACCTCGCGGCTCGTCCATTTTCGAAAAGATCTCTAGATGCCGCACCCGATTCGAATGCGTTACCTGAATTCGTTTCTACAAATTATTATAGTCGTCTCCGGTGTCGGCCTCTTTTCGGCCAACGCCGCAGCACAATCGAACGACCAGCGGTACCCGACGCCCGTAACTCGCAGCGAGATCCGCGGGCGCATCGATGCCCGGCCGATCGGCGACGCAAGGCTGACCCAGCATTTTTATGTGTTCGACGGCGAACAGGGCGATATCTTCGTCAATATCGTCGCCGAAAATTTCACGGGCGATATCGACATCTTTGTACAGGACGGGCTGCGGCCGCTTTCAAAGATCGTTTTTTACGCCGATTACCAGAACAACGAAACCGGCCGGGTGCTTTATCTCAGGAAGAGCGAGCGGCTTCTCCTTCGGGTGCAAGGGCGGACGCCGAATGACGATCCGGCGAGTTACGTCATCAAATTTGCGGGTAGCTTTCTTGCGGTCAATGCCGCAGATTTTCCGGTCGCGCCGGAGCTTCCGGTTATAACGCGTTCCGAGCCAATACGGACCGAGAGGCAGGCACGAGCGGAAACCAGAGCTGAAACACGGCGGACAGAGACCGCTCCAAGCAGGGCTGAAAGGGCCGAAGCGGAAAGCCGTCCGGCTGTTCCTGAAAGGAAAGAGGAAACGGCGGTCGTCCGAAAAGAGGAAACACCGGCAAGGAAAGACGAAACGCCGGCGGCTCCTCGACGCGAAACTGTTACCCCGCGAGCCCCCGAACGCGAGGCGGCAAGATCGGCCGCTCCGCGGGCAAGAATGCTTAAGCTTGTGATCGAATTTACGGACGGTTCGCGGATCGAGCGCCCAATGACGGAGATCAGCCGCTTCTCGGTTGAGGGCGAAACGCTGGTCGTGCTCCCGAAAGGCGGGCCGATCCGGCGGTATTCAATGGCGACGGTCAACCGCGTCTCTATTGAGTAGCGGCCTTTCCTTCAAGTATCTCCCGCAAACGCTGCTTCAACTGCGGATCGGCGGTCGTGCCGTCGAGCTTTGCAAGGAACTCGAACGCCTTGTCTTTCTGGTCTTTCCGGTGGTTCGCGATGGCCGAGTAATACAAAGCCGCGGTGTGGTTCGGATCCTTTTCGAGCACTTTTGCAAATTCCGCAAGCGCCTTGTCGAGGTCCGGCTCGGGCCTTTCGACGAACGTCGCACCGTAATCTGACCGTGCGTTCAGATCGTCATCTTTCAACTCAAGGACCTTTGCATAATGCTTCGCCGCATTCTCGAACTGCTTTCCGTCGAAATAGGCATTCGCCAGAACGAGGTTCGCGAGATAATCATTCGGCTTTAGCTCGACACCGCGTTTGTAATACTCAATGGCTTCGTTGAAGCGGCCGATCTGGGCGTAGAGGTCGCCGGTCTTCATCTGGGTGACGAAGTCCTGCGGCTTGGCGGCCGCCTGATCGAGCAGTTCCTGTATGTCGGCAGGGTTCTGTCCCGTCAAGCCGACCGTCGCAGGATCAATATTCGCACCGACGAGCGGATCATCCTCCGCAACGTCCTTATTGAGCCGATTGGCTCCCCAGAATCCAAGCCCGAGGCCCAGAAGAAGGCCGCAAAGGCCGAAGACTATTGCTTTCTGCATTTACAAAAACTCTGCCGGCCGGCCACTATGCGTAGCTGTGAAGCCCCGGCAGCAAGTAACTAACTCCAAGATAAGTAAAGATGACCAAAAGGAACCCGACGATGGCAAAGTATGCCGAGGAACGGCCCGTCCAGCCACGCGAGATCCGAGTGTGAAGAAACGCCGCGTATGTCAGCCAGGCGACGAGAGCTCCCGTCTCCTTCGAGTCAAATCCCCAAGGCCTACCCCAACTTTCATTCGCCCATATCGCTCCCGTGATCAGCAGCATCGCGAGCCCGGCAAAAGCAAGGCAAGCGGTCTTGTACATCAGCACGTCGAGCGATTCGAGGCTCGGCAGCCGCTCGATAAGCTTTTCGGTCCGGAAGCCAAAAAGGATCACAAAGAACGTTCCGGCGAGAGCGGTTATAAGGCCCGAAAGCTCGACCGGGTTCGTGTTAAGCGACGAGTAAAGCTGCGGCCCGTAAACCTGCAAGTAAGAGCGGGCCATCTGCTCCATCTGGAGCGGCGTAAGTGCAGCGTATTCTTTCGCCGTAAGGTCCTGACGCTCGGCGATCGCACGCCCGGCGACGACATACTGGCTCGGGTCTTCCTTTAGCTGCTGCTCAAGCCGCGGAAGCGGATTTTCGACACTGCGGACACCGTTAACCAGAAATCCGACGGAAACAATGTTCACCAAAAGCGCTATCTTGAGCAGGCCGTGGCCAACCTTCTTCGCAGGTTCGTTGTTGCCGTAAAGATAGAAAAGAAATGCGATTATTACCCCGAGATACAAAAGCCCGGCAATGGCCAGCGTCTCGCCGACCCAGGGAAGTTCGAGGCGGAACGGGGCAGAGAAAGGCTTTCCGCCATTAGTATTAGGCATGAAAAGCCCGGTCCGGTAAACGAATTCGGTAAAGACCGAAAACTTGCTTACGGTTCCGATAACGCCAAGTGCGAAAACGCTCGACCAGATGGCCATTGATTCGACCTTGACCCGATCCTTCAGCAGGTATATCACGGCGATCGCAAAACAAACGAGAGCGACCCCGTAACTCAGCGAAGCGACGCCGACGTGGATCGGCCGCCAGTAGGAATCGAGAACCGGCGGAAGGTCGATGAATTCATCGCCGATGAACCGTGCAAGAACGAGAATTATCGCGGCGAGCGGCAACGTGAACGCCGTCAGTATCTGATACGAGCTTCGCCGGATCAGGAGCAGCGTTGCAATACCCGCACCGAAGGCAAAAGCGATGCTGAGATCGTAAAGATTGGCAAACGGCACATAGCGAAAAACCCATGGCATCTCGGTGT
>CAZGLZ010000145.1:0-7803 GCA_964526245.1 uncultured Chloracidobacterium sp.
TTCGCTTGGGGTGCGAGAGGTCGTGAGTTCAAATCTCGCCGTCCCGACCAATAAACATGGGGCTTTCAGCGATTGCTGGAAGCTCCATTTTTGTGACTTGGTTGCAGGTTGGTTGCAGTATTCTTTTTGTGTTCCTTTTTCCGCTCAAAACTCTCAAAGATCATCACTCTTGATCAGGCTGGTTTATAAACATCCTTATTGTGGTTCAAAACTGCGTCGAGTGGCGCGTTTTCGCGACTTTTGTCGCCGATAACGGCTTTTTCGTGGCTTTTTGGCGAGGCACATTTTTTGCGAACGAGTAATCGGGGGTTCAAGTAATGGTTGAAATTATCACGATAGAAAAAGAAGAGCTGATTCGCTTGATCGACACCTCCGTCGCGGGGGCCATCGAAAAAGCTATACATTCTTCTCAACCGCCGCAGATCATGACGAAGTCCGAAGTTGCGAAGTATTTGAAGAAATCGGGAGCAACGATCAATCGATGGATGAGGAAAAATGGCCTTCCATTTCACGGGGTGGGCCGGCCAACTTTCAACAGAACTGAAGTGGATGCCTGGTTAGCGAATTACTAAGCGTATGTCAGTTTTTAAGAAATATAACGGTAAGCGGATAAACGCTAAGCATCCGGCGTATGCGACAGCTCGTTGGTGGGTTTACAGACGGGTCAAGGGACATAAGACCATTCATCAGGTTATTCCGACAGCCCGTACTAAGGAAGAAGCGGAACTCGCCGAGCGACAACTGGTCAAGCAACTGTTCGACAGATCATTCGGACAAGCGGATACAACTGTAACCTTTGGAGATTTTGTAGAAACGACCTATCGAAAATATGTAGAGCAAAACAACGTCAATAAGGGAGCGAAGAATCTTTACATAAAACTCCTTTTGAAACACCTAAAGGATCAACCTCTGCACACCATTACGCCGCAGGATTGTCGCGATTGCAGGAACAAACTCCAGTATGGGAAAAACCAGCGAAAAAAGAAAAGTTCGATCTCTCCTTCCTCGATCAATAGGATCATGTCGACTTTGTCGAAGATCTTTAGTCTCGCATGTGAAGAAGACGTTCTCGATCGCAACCCAATGCAGTATGTGAAGGCCTTACCAGAACCACCACCAAGAAAGCGCCTACTTACGACCGAGCAGAAAAAAGCGCTGTGGAAGGAACTTGAATCCGATCAGCTACTTTACAGGCTTGTCCAATTGGCCGTTAACATGCCTTTGCGCCGAGGCCAACTATTGGCGTTGAACGAGGAGGTGATTGATTTCGAGAATCAGAGGGTGTGGGTAATTGGCTCGAAGGGCCGACCTCCGCGATCCGTTCCAATCAATGCAACTGCGGCATCGGTATTACGGGACCTAATCGCGGATAAACAACTACCATTTCCAATTGTCGATTTTCGCAAGCGCTGGCATCCAGTTCTCGTAAGAGCCAAGATCAATAAGCCAGATGGAACTCGTGAAGAGAACTATCATTTTCACGACCTGAGAACCTACTTTGCTAGCGAATTGATTCGGAGAAATACAAATCCGCTGATAGTACAAAACCTCTTTGCACATTCGGACATGAGCATTACAAATATATACGCGGAAACCGATGCGGAACTCATGCTTGAGGCAGTCAAGCGACTTGATGAAGGGCAGGGACAGGTCGTGACTCTACCTGTAAACGCATCTTAATAGGTGAGGAATCTCGAACCAGCGTCCAGAGTAACCTAGTTGACTTTTGCGAAAAAAGCGCACAATCGGGAAGATCGTGTCCTACTATGTATATACGCTAATTATACGATAATTTTCATTTCGCGTTTCCGTTGCGGCTTCAACTGCGATTATCATTATTCGCGCCGTCGAGGCCATTCGATAAAGGCCTAAAAATACTGACATAAGATTAGGTATAGTAGAATAGTTTGACCCGCTTTCTCCCTCATTTCTACCTATACAAATACACTTAGCTGCGGTTCTTGCCCGAAATCGCAGGGTCCATACGCGAAGGCGGAGAATCACCCGCGTTAGACAGTAGGAAGAACTATGTGAAACCTACCGAGGCTGCCCATCGAACTTTCTCGGATCGAATTTTGTCTTTTGAGAATCTTTGTCTTCCGGGAAATCCTGGAAATGTGTTGATCTGTCGTCAAGAATTGTTCGGAAGTTTTCGCAAATGCGCGATTGCGTCTCGGCGAAAGAAACTTGCCAGAGTTTTGAAATATCTTGAACTGCAAGCTTTACGTCCGCGGGATGAAGTTGGGCGTTCTGTCCGACGCCCACTAGTGGCCCATCGGATTCAGTGAGAACCCTTTCGATCGGCATCGCCGCAATAAGAGACTGACCTTTCCTTGATTGACTCATCGCGGGATTGACCGAAAAATAAAAACCCAAATTAGCTGCCCGCTCTACCTCTTTTTTCGTTCCCGAAAACCAGTGGAGAATGGCCTTTCCGTTGAAGCCGGAACCCACCATTGAGATCACATCAGCCGAGGCCCTTCTCGAATGAAGAGTAACAATTTTATCCGAATACTCTGCACACCACTCAAGGGCTCTGCCGAATACATGACGTTGTTTTTCTCGCAGACTCTCGTCGAGCGTTGTGTAATCCAATCCTATCTCTCCCACGTATCGCGTTTGATCTAGAAGCGGACGCAATTTATCGATTTGATGACCGTGACTTCCAACCAGTTCCGGGTGTAGCCCAGCGGCTGCCCGGACATATCGAGACGTCGCAACAAGTTCCGCAGTATTCTCAAATACGAAAGGCGCGTTTGTAACCGCTATGGTATAAACGTGAGCTCTTTCGGCAGAACGAATTGCACTGACAGGATCCTTGAAAAGATCGATATGACAGTGCATGTCAACGAAAAAATTGTTATTTGTTTCTGCCACAGTTACCGAGACCGCTTGATTTTTAGGAAGTCAGCTACCTCTTCAATTCCGCGCAAGTAGACGTCGGCAAGTTCCGATACGTCTTCATCAGGAAGCGGACCCGCAGCTGTCACTTCGCCAACCAGGCCGAGCCGGGACAAGGATCTAGTTCGAGTTATCCCGAGTTCAAACGCCCTGCGATCTCGGCCTTTTGCTGTCTTTGGACTAGCTCCTCCACGCACGATGTCGTAATATGCTGCGTCTTTAGTTGAGATGCCCGCTGCTTTCATAGAGGCCAATCTAATGATACACGGCACACAGTAGCCGCAGTGTGTGCCGGGGGGGCGCTTGTCGAATCGTCCTGCATCTGGGCGTGAACAAGACAGTGTGAGAGGTAAACCTTTGCCCGTCACATAGGGATTCTTTGTGTCCCGCACCATCTCCCCCTTAGTATGAAACCGATAGGGTAGTACTAACGGAGTAGAAATTCCCAAGATGTCCAGAAAAATTCTGAATGAATCTACAAAGAACGGATGCGTCGTCCGCGTACTGAAACTGCCCATCCGAGCCGGCGTCAACGGAACGTTAAGGGAAATGAGGCCATTCTCAGCGACATAAAGTGGAACGCCGTCACTGCTCGAGGCAGCCACGGCAGTGCCCAACGCTAAAAAAAGGAACGACCGGGACCGCATAGTGTCCTCGCCCGACCGGTCTTCCGTGCTCGAAGGCTGCACCCAGAACCCCATGCGTATCGTCCGATCGGGAAATGCTTCGTTCAAAATCGCATGTGTTCCTTCTTGAGACGGATGGGTTGAGCCGGCTCCGTACTGACCAACGAGGGCTACGATGTCCTCAGTTCCTTCGAGCAGGTCAACCGCTCCCACAAACGAATCCAAACCGCCCGAAAACAGTGCGACTTTGTCGATCTGTCGTTCAGGTGGATCTGCTTGGTCTTGGCCCACTGGCTCAGGACGCTCTCTAAACTCAAAGTGCCAGTTGTCGCCCGACAGGAAGCCGAGCGTCTCTGCAAGATGCGGTTCGACCCCTCGCCAGAGATCCGGGTTAAAAACGGGTAAATGCACCGTGATTTCACGGGACCATCGATCCATCCCGAACGCGCGCGAAATTCTCAGGTCAGCCGTATATACAGCCAAAGCAAGCATAAGCAGATCGTTAACGATCCTCGACGGATAGAGGTTATTCCCTGCGAGCGTGTGGAACACCCGATTCGCCGCGACTGTTGATCGGCCGTCCTGATCGAACGGAATGATCAGGTGCGGAGAGGGGGCCGCGTAATCGTCATCGTCGCCGATTCGACAAACAACATTCCAGTTCGTCATAAGTTCTCCAGAAAGACGTAGGCCTGCTCATAGATACCGTCTATCAGCTGTTGATTCTCGGGGGCAGTCCAGTCAGTGTCCAAGACGTTATGACCATGGAAATCTAAGACAGTGACCTCATAGATACACTCCCTCGCGAACTGTTCCAATCGATAAGCCTCAGCCGGGCTTACGGCGTTATCTTCGATTCTCTTGCTCAGCTCCATCATCCAGCGCTGGAAATTATACTCCGCGACAAGATCGTGAAATGCCCGCTCGATCGCGGCTGCATCCAATGCGTCGAGCTGTTCCAGTCCACCATCAAGAACCCCATACTGCTCAAATAGCGAAACAAAGGTTGTATCGACTGCCTTTCTCGCTGCACTTTCGTCTTTGCCTTTACCAGTAGGGGCAAGTTTATTTACAATCGCCGAGAGCACGGATTCCACCGAACGTCCGAGGACGTCTCGCAGCCCGATACTATCTAACGCTGCAGCTAGGCCCCCGCTGCTGATTGTTGAAATGAACCCAATTGTTCTTGCGGCCGACGAACGACCGGCCGAAGATTCTCGCGTTGCGGCCGCTGCACCTCCGCGAGCCCTGACGTATGACCGTCCAGCTCTCGCGAGGTCATTACGCGAGCCCGACTTCCCGTAACGGGAAATATCTGACTTCGCGTTCTGCCAAGCCCGCCCGGCGGGCGGAAGAGGCACAGGTTCCGGCCGCTCAGGCCGTGGAGCAAGATCTGGCGGCGGATTGTCCGGCTCCCTCGGTTCGCGAGGGTCATCGGGAAGTGGCTCTGGGGGGACAGGTGCTGGCGGAATGGGTGCCGGCGGGCCGTCGTCCGGGTTCTGAGCCCAGTCCGGTAATAGCGGAGTTCGGTCCGAGGGACCGTCATTGGGTTTGGAAGTTCCCATAGCTATTTCTTCTTCTCGTGAGTTTGAAGGCGCTTGGACACTGTTGCCGCAAGTTCCTTATTTGTACCCTTTTCCCATTTTCGGAAAAGTTCTACGAGAGCTACGTCCAACTCCTCGTCGTTGTATAGCCGTTCAAGCTGGATCGGAACGACGGGAGTAATCTCGCTGTCTGGTGTGCGGTTGAGAAACATAATCAACTCGCCACGCATCTCTTTACGTTTCCAGGCGATATCAATCAAACGTTGAAAAGCCTCGTTAGCCTTTCCAATTTCTTGTTCTTGCTGGGCCCGGTTAATAAAACTCTCAAAGATTGCAGAGATGTCCCCGTCACTCAAACCTTCGAGCTTCGTCAGGCCGGTGGTTCGAACTGCCTCACTCTGGTTGAGAAGTTTTGCAACTATGTCTTGAGCACGGGGTGTCATTCGGCTGACTTCTGCACCCAGTGCGGACACCAGAACGTCGCGCGAGAAGAAGAAATACGGCCGTAAGTCGACTTCCTCTAAGGGCGGATCCAATTTCAGCCAATTACACGTCCACAGTTGATCGAGCCAGAGCTGGAACTCGCCGTCAAGTTTCTTCTCAACCTGGGCTTGAGCTTCTGATTTTTCTCCCTTCTCTTTCGTTTCTGTCGCACGTGTTTTCGACACCTCTTCCACCGGCTCCGCGACTACCGCGCTTCCCCTCGCGATAGCTTCCAAGGCCCCTAATTCAACAGGTCGACCACTTTGTTCAGACTGTAATTCCGACAGCCTTCTGAACGACTCCGGACGGAAGTATTCAAGGAGCATCAATTTCGCAAGATAACGTTGTTCGAGAGTGATGTTCCGTGACTTCGCCATTGAAAGCCGAAGGAGCAGAGTGTTAAGAAACCGTTTGCATTGGCGGGGATTTCCTTTTAGCCCCGTGGCCAACAATGGAGCAATGCGTCGAGTCATGCCAAGTCGTTCTTTCAGTTCCTCCGAAAGATTTTCGCCGTAGATTTCCTCTGCAGCCTGGAGATTGAAGTTAACGGAGGTAAGGTTATCGGCGTCTGCGGCAAGGGCTCGATCACGACTTTCTTTTTTCTGCTCTGCGTTTAGGTCCGCCTCGAGGTCGACAAACAACAACCCGACATAAGTTTCCATCGCTGCCGGACCGAGCGGAGGTACTCGAACTGGAAACTGAACAAGTTTCTCGAGGTAATCGCGCCCGACTTCGGCCCGTTCGCCGGGAAGCTCAGGAAACCGTTTCCGAACAGCGTACTTTACGAGCGACTCGTCGGCGCCGAGGATGAAGGCCGTGTCAGGCACAAAGAGAAAAAGTTTGATCGCTTCAAGAGTGTCGATGATCGTGTCCGGAAGACAGCGATCCAGATCGTCTATGATCACCACCAATCTCTTAATGTCTGATTCTTCAAGAAGCTTCTGAAAATCTTTTCTGAACTCGCGAATTTGCCTTCGCCTCTTGTCCTCTTCTTCATCCTCTTCCTTTTTCTTCTCGTCAATAATCCCTTTCAGCGCACCGACATCAACGCCCTTCGCATTTTCCTTTAGCGCCGCGAACAGCGACAGGAAATCCCAGCCTCCCGAGGCAACTAAAGGGAGCATGCCTGTTGACAACCCAACGGCGACCTTGCCGATTCCGGTTGCGAGCTTTAACCCATTGACCCGCTTTAGAAGACTCTTAACTTTGTCCTTTACTTCGGGAGCAAGGTTGCGATGATCGTGAAGCTCTTCGAGGATCGACCCCATAAGAGCGGTCTTCGCGTTTTCGTAGTCCTCAAAAAGCCAGCCGTTAAAGGATAAAACTACAACGTCATTGTCCTCTTCCAGCTTGTTCGTAACGATTCGCAATAAACTCGACTTTCCGCCACCCCAGTCGCCATATACGCCGATCGTCGCGGGCAACAGGTCATCCCGCCGAACCACGGAGACAACCGCGTCCGCTAGATAGTCAAACCCTAATAAATCGATCTCTGTCTCGTTATCCGACCACATGACGTAGCTCCCGGGTAAATGGCATTAATACTAGCCTTATTGAAGATTCAACTCGATTTCCATCATAGTCCAATTGATAGTATAATTGGACAACATAAGAAACGTAACGTTCAAGGCGGAAACTCCGATTGATATCTCGCCACCAATAAATGAGGCCCGCCGAAAGAAACCTAAATACCATCACTCTTTCGTTCCGCGAGCCTACCTGAGCTTCGGGCCGGCACCATTCATCTGCGGCTTGGAGCACACCACTTCCTACCACCCAGAGTCGTGCCAAGGAAAACGAGTCGACAAATAACGGTGGGGAAGACCCTAGAAGTGATGGTCTCGAATTAAATCCAAGAGTCGCAACTGGGACCTAGTGCCTCGACTCAATCTTCGCCTCTAAATCTTTTAGCATTCTCTCTTCCAATGCGTGTGCTTTTTGCGGATCGTTCTCAAAGGCAATGGCGGGAATGTGGTCGATAAATACTTCGCGAAGACCCATGTTGCGGAAGACCTCCCGGAACATATAGAGCTGACCAACCCTAGCCACGGTCTCTCCTGCAAGCTGATACATATCCTCAGTCAAGGCCAAGAGTTCACCCGTGTTGATCGGGATGGAATTCCCATCGCCGTCTCGAAATAAGAAAGTGTCCGTCTGCACGTTGTACGGTAAGTAATCGTGCGTAGCACAATTACGCATCCAGCCCGCTCTCTCGTCGAACAATTTTGGGTAATCCGAAAGTTTCGCGC
>CAZGLZ010000146.1:0-7729 GCA_964526245.1 uncultured Chloracidobacterium sp.
TCGGTGGAGGTCTATGAAATCATTCGCCGAGCCGCTGAGCAAAACGAAATAGATAAAGGCTCGGAGGGTGAGGTTAAATTTGACGCGATCTATTTGTCGCCAGATCAAGTGACGAGCATTGTCGGCATTCTGCAAGATGGTGCGAAGGAAGCGGTGGACGCGGGGCTGAGCACAGCCGAGGCGAACAAACTGGCAGCCATCGCGTCGATCATCGAGGAGGCCGCTGAGGAGGGAGACGGATCGGCGATCGTATATCTTTTCGATGACGCCCTTCCGCATGAGGAGTGGCACAAGGCGGGCTATCAGCAAGCAGTGGACAAAAAGCTTGCAGGCCGACACTCAGCAGAATCTATTGCGGCACTTGTGGGATCATCGGCCGTTCAGAAATTAAGAAAGGGGGCGTTTAGCCGGCTGTACCCATCAGCGTCTGATGCGGTCGTGGTCGAAGAGGCCTCGGCGTGGCTCGCGGGCGGCGGACGTGAGCAGCTCAATGCACAAAATCGCGAAATGGGCGTCGCCGAGATCAGCGAAGACGAGGCCGTGGACTTTTTGACAAATTGGGTTTGGAGCTTCAGGGAAACGAACCCCGATGCCGACCTGCAAGAATTTGCTAAGATAAACGATTATGCGAACCGAATCATCGAACAAACCGCAACACTCCTCGCACGAGACACGAACAAAGGACCAGGCCGAACTATTGAAGGCGACCAACGAATTGGAGACCAAGGAAGAAGCGAGGGAGGCCGTCCGGAGAATGATGAGGGCGGCGGAGGCCCGCCAAGAGCAACAGACGCCGGACGAGTAGCCGACGCCAAATTCAGCCTTCACTACGAGAAAGTGAGGGACCAGTTCGCGGATGCGATGGGACAGGAATATGACCCCATCACAATTGCGGAGCAAGCCAGAAAAGCCTTTGACTTTATCCAAGAAAACCGGTCGCGTGCGATGCGCGTGGTCTATGACATCGAGGCTCCACCAAAAGGCCTTTCAAAAGCGGCCGTCGGAATCGTCCTTTCCCAATCATTGCGAGAGGCCGGAAAGACCGAGCAAGCCCAGACCGTTGCCCGCCTGACATCGTTGATGTTTACCGAAGCTGCTCAAGACCTTAATGTTGCCAAACTCGATTTCGGAGATCCGCGACGGCTTGAGCGGTCGATAGAGTCTGAACGACTGAAAAAGCTCGGTAAAACCATAAAGCTTGCAGATCAGTCCGACCTTGAAAAAGGCCGAACACATGTGCGACGGCGGGCAACAGAAGAGTCACGCCGGATCATGATGGAAACGCGGAAAGTGCAGACGGCAGATCAATTATTAGCGATGTTGCTATGTTAACGTGCATACCCCGACAATTTAGTGCGGCTTTGTTGAAGCAGTTCCAAGAGGACGGCATGACCGTCACGGATCTGTATAACAAAACGTCCGCTGAGCGCCGCCAGTTTTTCGAGAAAGCTCTGGATCCGGAGACGGCGACACAGGTCAACGCATTGTTTGAAAAGGCAATGCTCTCTAACCAATCGCAAGCACTCAAAAACTGGATATGGAAGCATCTGTATTCAGGTGTTCCGCTTTACGTCGGCTTGTCGCTTGATGATTCGCGAAAGATGCGGGAGAGCTTATCGATCGCCGATCTGAAACAAATGACGCCCGAGCAGCGACAGGCGAAGTTTGAGCAATTTGTCGATGAGTCCACGGCGAAGAATTTGAACGCGAGCTTTGATCGGTTAAACCGGTCAGGAAACCTCGCGAATTGGGAACAGCGCGCTTTTGGCACGGACGCATTGCACGCTGACCGGAAACTGAAGGGGGCGTTTGCAAGGCTCGAAACGCTGAACGATCTAGGCGTGCTCTCACCTAAGCAGATGGACAAATTCATGGAGGATTATGTTTCAGATCTGCTCGGTGTAAACGTGACCGCCGAAGAATCGGCGGAGATCGGACGAAAGGTGACGGCGGTGTCAGACGCATTTGCAGCAGTCGGCGGTAACTGGACAGCAGATAACCGCGACAAGGTTCTCAGCTATTTTCAGAAGCGAAAGGACCTCGAAACACTCGTTAACAGACTCGATCCCGAATCGCCCCTTGAGGTGTTTATCGACGTTGGGGCGAGAGGTTCGATACTGTTCAGCCTTCGCAGCCTGAGCAACAGCTTTCTATATCAGGTGGTCCCGAGTCTAAGCCGGGCCTTCGTTAAGCGGATTGCGGCCAACACGCAGATACCCGGCGACTACTCGACCATGGATCGCATCACGAATGCAATTTCCGGCACGTTTTCGGCTCCGCAGCTAAAAGCGATGGCTGCTCAAGTTCGGATGGGAATGCGGATCTATTACGAAACGGGCTACGATATTTCGAGGATGGAACACCTCGACGACGGGTTTCGTTACTTCGGCGAAAAGTTTACACATACCGAAGGGCCATCGTTCAAAGAGGCGGAGGGTATAAGGGCGAAACTTGGCGTGATTGTGCGCGGCCACAGCAAGCTAATGACGCCGGGTTTGAAATGGGCGGCAGGTGGAACCGACGTACTGCTCGCGAACATCCACCGAGCCGACACATCAAACCTATTAGCCAGAACCATTGCGATCGCGGAAACGCGGGCAGGGAAGATCGCGAAGGCGGAACAGGACGCTCGTATTGCCGAACTTTACAAGGACTCGATGCGGCCCGACCCGCAAACCGACGAAGGTGCATATATTCGGGAAATGGGTATTCTCGACGCCCATCACGCCAATTTTACAAACAACGATATTTACGGCCGGATCGCAATGAAGATTCGAGATTCGATCGGAATCGGGGATGCGACAATAGGGAAGGTGATCATTCCGTTTCTGCGAATCCCTGCGAACGCTCTGGGCGTTGGACTTGAGATGGCCGGTCCTGGACTTATCCGCGGCGGGAAGCAGTTGTTTACCGCTCTGCAAATGGAAGCGGGAAATGATAAGCAGGTTGCCGTTGCGGAAGGGATCGCAAAGTTGCTTACCTCTGGCGGCGGGCTAGCCTTGGCCGCGATCTTCGTATCGGCCTTACTTGACGACGACGACTATATTGGAGCCTATGATTATGTAAAGCGGAATGAGAACGCTTTATCGATCACGAAAAACGCCGGAGCAAACTATGTCCGCATCGGAGGACACTGGTACAGCACGCGATGGTTTGGGCCGCTCGGCATTCCTATTTCCGCCATGATGGAAGCAAGGCAGGCAAGGGCAAAGGGAAGTTCGGCCGCGTTCGGGTATTTTCGAGGGATGCTGACCGGAGCGTTGCAGTTCCCCGGACTCAAAGAAGCTGGAGAATGGCTTGAGTCATTTGAGAGAGCGTCAAAGGCCAAGGATGTGGGCGGGATAGCGAAGGCGCTCAATGCTGAACCCGGAGATTTCGCAAAATGGATCGCGGTTCGGACCGTTACGGGCACCGTGGCTCACGATGTATGGGGGTTCACCACAAAAGATAGGTACGACGCCCTAGGACGCAAAATACCTCACAAACGTGACGATCCGTTCATGGCCGTAGCATCGTTTTTCGTCGGGGCGAATATCAAATACGATACGTCAAACGAGATCACCAGAGAGTTTGACCGCCTGAGCCTCAAGGGGCAGCTTCCATCCCTAACGGACCCGAGAGGAGAACGGGTTGATCAACTGAAAGCGACAATGGGCGAGGACGCCTATGTCCAATATTTGAATGAATTGAAACAAACTTATGCCGCCAAGGTGGAAGACCTTATAAACGAGCCGGAGTATCAGGCAATGTCGCCCGAGGAGCAAAAAAAAGCGATAGACAAGATTCGCGACGTGCGAATACTCCGGGAGATCGAAGCATCGGTCAAAGGTGTTTCAAGCAAGCAGGCGATGCAGGACGGTGTAGACAGTATCGTCAAAGATTTGCGGTCAAGGATCGAAAAGCTAAAGGGCACGCCAGAGCATGATGCATGGAAAAGGGCGGGCACGATTCCGAGAGTAGTACAAAATGAGCTCGACGATAAGATAAACTCCAACTACATAAAGACAGACGACATCGAGCAAGTAACTCGGCGACTGCAGGACGGGGACCAGGTGTACCAGATCGGCGCTGCGAGATCGGCCGAGGACACCATCGACGCATTTAACCGCGCAATGAGCCAGGCAAACTCAGATGATGCTCGGGAACTGATCGTAAGCCGCCTACTGCGAAAATATCGCAGAGCGAGCTCCGAAGAAAGCAAGGCCCTGTACCGGATGGCCGCAAGGAAGTTTAATGTTGTTCTGGAATAACCATCATTAGCTTAGCCCGGCGATCGCGGTGACCCAAAAAGATGGCAACGGACGAGGCAAGGAACACAGCCCAAAATAGCACATACCCCCAACCCGCATCAGCTTCCGCAAAATACTTTGGGTGGATCACGAGACCGACGATGACGGCAGCAATGAAGGCCGCGGCGTAATGCCCGATCTTCTGCCATGTCGTATAATCTTGATTTTTCGGACCTGCACTAAGGTCTCCAAGTGTTTTGCGTGGCACGACAAAGAAGGCGGCCACGAGAAAGCCAGCCCCCATCGCAAAATACAGCAGCAGAAGGAGAGCTTGAAAGAGTTTGATTAACTCGTCGTAGATCATTTCAGGTCGTTTGCTTGTTTGTATGCCTTCACAAAAGCGAGCGCAAATTTAGTGGAAGGCCGTTTCTCGGCCCTGCTTTGTTGGCTATTCTTGACGCTTAAAACAACCCTCGGCTTTGCCGCGCCATCCCCGACCACGAATACAGTCCCCTCGCCGTGCAGCAGCGGATCGCGGACAACGTTCGTCGTGCCATAAATGTTTGTTACTGCCCCGGTAACTGTTTCGATAGAGCGGTCGCGAAACACTAAAACAATTTCAGCTCCTTCGTCACTATCCAAAAACGTGAGATCTTTAAGCCCAGCCTTCAATATTCGCTCTACGATCCGCTCCCGAGTCTCAGTATCGACGCCGGTATCGATAAAGACCTTGCTTAGACCTTTGAGGTCAGAAGGCTTTCCGTATTCGTAGCTTTGCGAGAAAACGGGAACCGCACAGAGGATCGACACCGTTAGTATCCATAAAAGACGACGTTTCATAGCGGACAAAATATCATCAGATCATATAATAGTAAAGCAAAAGGGGCGAAAACTCGCCCCTTTTGTCCCTACCGAACGTGCGTTGACTGCCTCGCCAAACCCAGACGTGCCAAGCCATACCTAGACTCGCCTCGCCACACCATGACTGCCATGTCCTAAGATCCATCGTCAGCGAATCTTAATTGCAACCATCATCATACAAGCTGCTCTAAAGCTTGATGGGCCGCTTCAACATTTTTTGAGGCTCGACCCACGAGCATTTTCCGACCTCTGGGAGCAATGCGTCTTAATTGGGCCAAACCATTCTGGGCAGACGACAATTCACGGAGCATGCCCTGTAACGCGGCCGCAAATTCCACCGGACTGGTTTCTAAGACATGGGACGCTTGATAATACCGCTCTCCTTTCCCATCGGGACCGTCAACAGTCGTATTCACCGAAACATTCCAAAACGCGGGTTCAGGCGGCCCAGTCTCGTCCCTTATTACGACCACCATGCGAATCAACGAGCGGGCCTCATCCAACCGATATGCTTGAGCCGCTCGTTCGTTATCCCAGGTGAAGCAAGAGTGCAGGGGCGAAGTGGGGTCCGCTGCCCAACGGACCACTTCGCCAGTTTCCAGCTTGCCGCAGTTAGCGTTGCGAATGCGCTCGAGCTCCTCTCCCACGGCTTGAGCATTAGCCCCGCGGTATGTATTTCCAGACTTAAATTGATAGATCATGATTTCTCCTCCACTAGTACATGAAACCGTCCAAACTGGCCGTTCTTCTCTGGTCGCCACTCGCCAACCCCCACCCCGAAGCCGGCTAGGTTAAATAGGTTGACAATTTGTGCAAGGGAGAGCACCGACTTGTTATAAGACAAATTCACTACCGCAGACCAATCTGTAAATTCGGCCCGGTAGCGAATATCGGCGGTTCCGGTTGCAAGTTTTACCATGTCTTCGCGAGGGACCGGCTCTCCCCTGATCTTTACGAATTCGCCATCGACGTGAAAAGCCCCACGAGCAACGGTCATTTTAGTGCCGTCCGTAAACCTGCAGGCCCCGACCGCCGCATTTTTGAATGCAACTGAGGGAAACCCATAACCACCGTCCGGATGGTGGTAAATGCTTTCCTGGTAGTCCCGCTCCGGGTCTTTCGCCTCTCGAGCGGTTCTCGCTATCTTCATCTGCTTATCAAGCATTTCCTTTTTGGCCTTTTCCGACCACTTGTGCATGATCAGGGGCGAATCCCCTACCAGTGTGATTTGAGCTCGCTGTACCTGAATCGAGGGTATCTCCACGTTCTGTTCATTTTTTGTTTCCGCTGTCTTTTTTGTAGCCATGTTTCTCCTTCTTGGCCTGCTATGCGGCCACACGATCGTTGAACGGTGACGAAGGCCCTTAATGAGTCGCCGCCGACCAACTGTGCATACTATGACATACGTTGACATACGGCGTCAAGTGGTCGCCTGACATACGGGGATGTCCCGGTATTGACAAGTATGTTGGGTTTTATTACGATGTCGTTGTGCCCAAAGTCGCCAACAAAAAATCGCCCAACAATGCAGCGTTTTCCGTGAAGATTCCGGTCGATCTACTCGAGAAGGCTCGGAAGAAATCAGCCGAGACCGGCATCGCGATTGCCTTCATTATCCGCAAAGCTCTTGAGGAATGGACCAAAACATAGGAGACGGGGATCTCAGGCTACGACGGCCACCGTGGGAGGCGGCACCCCTGACAGACGATTGGCCTAAAGGGCGGATCACGCGGTAAATCTTATTTGATAGCAAACCCGAAAAGCAGCACCAAAAGCCCCGAACTCCGGCTCGGGGCTTTTACGTGTGCGTCGTAAGCCGTTGATACCAAACAGGTTAGGTGTCGTTTCACAGATAAGGGTGTTATGTAGTGCTTATTTGATCGCAAACCATGTTTTACGGTTTTTGTCGTGGGGAATTTCACTTTTATTTTTGATCCCTTTCATTTCCCCCTCTCCGCAGGTCCGCCACTTGCGCGTAAATTTCGCGTAAGTGAGAGTCCGGCACACTTCTTTTGCAGTTTTGCAAAAGTAATATCCCTAGGGGTGATTTCCCCCCTAGATGGTGGTTTTGCATCCATTCGAGACGTTCCTGTTACAGAGCCTGTTACTGTAACACCCTGTATTTACAGGCCGGAACGTCTCATATCCATCGCGGTCCAACTTGTGCAACTCGCTTGGGGTGCGAGAGGTCGTGAGTTCAAATCTCGCCGTCCCGACCAATAAAGACGGGGCATCGGTGAAATTATCCGGTGCCCTTGTTTTTATTGTCACCCCTAACTTTCCCCCTGGACCGCTGCTTTTCATTGAATTCCTGGAGTTTTTGGCCGATCATGCGGGCGTTGGCAGCATCGACCGCGGTGTAGTGATCGAGGAAAGTTTCGGCCTTTGTGTGGCGCGTGACCTTGCGAACCAGGTCGCCGGAGTTTCCGGCAAGGAGCATCCGGGTCGCACCGGTCGCCCGGAGGTCGCGGAATTGCAGATCCGGAATGCCTGCCTCACGACACGCGTTTTCCCAGGCTGTCCGAAAATCGACGCGGCCGAGAACCAGATCATTCGGCCCGATGTTGCGGCTGTTGCGGATGTTAGGGACAATATGGCCGTTTCCGTTCGTGCCAAGATTGCCACGAAGATTGCCAGAT
>CAZGLZ010000147.1:0-7618 GCA_964526245.1 uncultured Chloracidobacterium sp.
CGACCATCAGGTCGGCGGTTTCGAGCGACGCGGGCGGCGCGGGTGATTCGCTGCCCAGAGCTTCGGCCGGGCAGAAAGGCTCACCGGCGATGGCGATATCACGTGCCTTGAGCCATTCGACGAGTTCGCAGGCCGTCGCCCAAGCCTCATCGTGATTTGGCTTGACGACGATGCCAACGGTGCGAATGGCGGTTGGGGCGTTCATAAGGTTCGCGGCCGAGCGGCCTTGCCGAATGGCTCAAGTATTTATGAAACCGGGTAGAAAAAGCAATCGGGAAGGATGTTTGGGCTTCTTCCGCGTCCAAAATGCGGCCGATTTGTTGGAATCGGCCCTGTAATTCTGCTACGATTTGAGATTGTCCCTAATTCACGCTTCGTGCGTTCCATAAAGGTAATAGCAGATGTTGAAGTTCATTTCTAAGCTCGAGAAGACGCGCAATATCGTCCTTCTGGTTTTTGCGATCGTAATGGTGCTGAGCCTTGTGCTCTTTTATGCCCCGACCCGAGGCGACCTGGCCGCCAATCTGACGACCAGCACGGAAACGGCGGCAACGGTCAGCGGCGAGTATATAACCGTCGGCGAACTTGCCCGGCAGAAAGAGAATTACGCCCGCTTCAGCCAGGGACGTCCGTTTCCCGCCAAGACGCTTCTTGAGAGCCTGATCAGCAGCCGTGTGATCCGCGTTGAGGCAGCTCGTCTGGGGCTTACGGCATCGGACGCAGAGGTCGCTGCCGAGATCCGGAAGCTCTTCAAGCCCGAGGACGGCAAGCCTTTCGATAAGGACCAGTATGAGCAGAACGCCGTGCTTCAGTTCG
This sequence comes from uncultured Chloracidobacterium sp., assembly GCA_964526245.1. Taxonomy (GTDB): domain Bacteria; phylum Acidobacteriota; class Blastocatellia; order Pyrinomonadales; family Pyrinomonadaceae; genus OLB17. The sequence continues at coordinate 817 of CAZGLZ010000147.1, forward strand.
GCAGCGTCCGCGCCCTTGAAGAGAGCGTCCGCGATGATCTGAGCGCGGAGAAGCTCAGGGCATTTGTCACCTCGGGTGTCACGGTCTCTGAAGAAGAAGTGCTGCGCGACTATCAGCGGCGGAATACCAAGTTCGATCTGTCATACCTCGTCCTCAGCCCGGCCGACCTCGCGAAGAGCATTACGCCTTCGGAGGACGACCTGCGGCAGTACTTTGAAAAGAACAAGGACAGCTATCGCATCAATTTGCCGCAGAAGAAGATCCGCTACGTCTTTCTCAACACGGCAAAGATCGGCGAAAAGCTCCCGATCACGGACGCCGACCTACGAGCTGAATACGACAAGCTGCCTGAGGATAAGCGCATCGCGGGCGTGAAGGGCCGCGAGATCGTTCTTCGCGTGGCCAAGCCCGAATTTGACGGGCAGGTATATGAGAAGGCGACCGGCCTGGTTCAGCAGCTCCGGCAGGGCGGGGCGGCCGTTTCTGAGCAGGCGTTTGCTGATCTGGCAAAGGGCCAATCGGAAAATCCGGTCAGCTCGGTAAAGGGCGGCGAACTGCCTGGGCCGGTCCGCGAGAACCTCAACAACCCGTCAGACCCGTATCAGCAACTTCTGAAGATGCAGCCCGGGCAGGTCAGCGAGCCGATCAGCTATCAGGGCCGCTACTTTATTCTCTGGCGTGGCGAGGCGGTGCCGAAGACGTTCGAAGACGCCCGCAAGGAGCTTGAGGTAAGCCTCCGCAACCGTCGTGCATATGCGGCGGCAGCCGAGCTTGCCAAGAAGGTCTCGGAATCGCTGAAGCAGAACAAGGACGTGCAGAAGACCGCACAGGACTTTGCGACGCAGGCGAATATGAACACGGCAGACATGGTCCGCGAGACGCCGTTCATCGTCCCGGGCGATAACGTTGACAAGATCGGCGTTTCACCGCAGTTCGAAGAAGGCATTGCCGGCCTCGCGAACGCCAATGATGTCGGCGACGAGATCCCGGTTCCGGAGGGCTTTGCGATACCGCTGCTCGTCGAACAACGCGAACCGCGTGATGCGGAATTCGCCGAGGTCCGCGACAAGATCGTCGATGTGGTCAAGCTTGAAAAGGCCCGCGAGCAGATCGAGAACATTGCCAAGCAGGTCGCGGGCGGTACGGCTTCGGCAGATGCTCTCGCGGCCGCGGCTTCGGCACAGAAGCTCACGGCCCAGGAAAGCAAGAGTTTCATTCTCGGTTCGCCGCTTGGCGACGGGCCCGCAGCCTCGACCAGCGAACAGCTTGAGGACGCGATCTATGGCCTCAAGGCCGGCGAGGTGACGAAAGAACCGGTCAAGATCGGCGAGAACTACTACATCGTAGGTGTAAAGAGCCGCGAAGAGGCGAACATGGAGGAATTTGCAAAGCAGCGTGATACGCTGACCGAGCAGATGCTGACGCGCAAGCGATCGGAGCTTTTCTCGGAGTATCTTGCAGCGACCCGCCGGAAGATGGACGAGGCTGGCCAGATCCGCATCTATGAGGATGCAGTTGCCAAGGTCGATGCCGTTGATACGGCGACGCCGGCTGCACCGCAAATGCCGCTCAACTTTCCGACGAATTGATCTTCAGTGACGTTACACGACGCTGGACGGTCTCTGAAAGGTAAAGATCGATCTCCGGCGTTCTCTGCGAAGTTCCCTGCGACCTCTGCGTTGAAATAATTTAAACGCAGAGGTCGCTGAGGTTTTCGCAGAGATACTAGAGCGAATGTTGCCAGTAGTACTCGTAGTACTCGAGGGTATTGTTCTGTAATACAGTTTTTCCGACAGCTCTTTTCCCTATAAAGGGCGGTACCACAGAAAACACAGAAGGCACAGAAGCGACGATCTTCAATCGGCGACCATTACCACCAGCCGAGAAGCTTCCACCAGGCGACTCCGACCGTTCCCCAAATAAAGATGTTGACTACCGAAGCGGCGAAGCCGATCTTCCACCAGGTTTGCAGCGAGACATACCCGGTGCCGAAATATATCGGTGCAGGCGTCGTGCCGTAATGGGTAAGACCCGCATTCAGATTCGAGAAATAGGCAAGCAAAAGAACGGCAAGGCCGGCGGGTGCCCCGGCCGTAAGCGTTACCGCCACGAAGGGGACGAACATCGCGAGTACATGTGCCGTGATCGAAGCGAAGAGATAGTGAGCGTAGAAATAGACTAGGGCAAGAATGGCAAGGGCCGCGATCCAACCCATCGCACTCGTATATCCGCCCATCGATTCGGCAAAAACCTTTGTTAGGCCCGTGTTGCTGAGCTGTGCGGCCATGTTGACCAAACCGCCGTACCAGATAAAGACCGACCAGGCGTTATGCTCGCCCATCAGGTCCTTCCAGTCAACGACCTTGCCGATCAGCAGCCCGCAGATGCCTGCCATTGCCACGATCGCCGTATCAAGACTGTGAAGATGATCCTTGGTCGTCCACATCACCACCACGCCGATCAGCACAGCAAGCATCACCCATTCGCCGCGTCTTACGCCACCGAGTTTCTCAAGCTCTTCGGAGGCAAACCGTTCGGCTTCCGGCGTTTCCTTGATCTCCGGCGGCGTCATTCTGAAAACCAGATACGGCACTGCAATGAGCGAAAGAACCGATGGAACTATCGCCGCGGCGAACCAACCGAGATAGCCGATCTGAAGGTCGGTGTTTTTGGCGATAAGGTCGGCGATGATGATGTTCGAGGCCTGGCCGGTGATGAACGTCGCGCAGATGATCACATCGGCCTGATAGAGCAGCGACATCAGGTAAGTGCCGAGCCGGCCGGCAGTGCCGTCATCGGGACGCGAGTCGTAGGTCTCGCAGATGCTGCGGGCGATGGGCAGGATGACGCCGCCGTTGCGTGCCGCGTTTGACGGGATCATCGAGGCAAGGACGAAGTCGGTGCCGATCAGGGCGTAGCTGAGCCCGACGGTTCGGCGGCCGATGAGGCGGATGAACTGCAGTGCGATGCGGCGGCCGAGGCCGGTCTTGATCATCCCGACCGAAAGAAAAAAGGCCGTAAGCACGAGCCAGACGACCGGCTCGGCATATCCCTTGAGTGCATCGGTTGGCTTAAGAGCCCCGAAAAGAACGGTCGCCACCACGCCGAGCAGGACCATCGCGCTTCCGGTCAGCGGCTGCACGATCGACCCTACGATCGTTGCGATGAAAACAGCGAAGAGCGTCCATGCCTCGGGAGCGATCCCGATCGGAGGCGGAAAGGCGTAAATTAGGAAGCCCGAACCGATCGTCACGAGCCACTTGATCAGGGTCTTGTGCATAAACGAATGCCACAGAGTATACCGAGATTATTTCTCTTCGGCGAACTCTGCGGCATTCGGCGAGCCGTATGTGTCAGGCGATCATTTGCCGTGAAAATCAGCCCAGTGGGTCAAGAACCACCAGAACAGGGCGATCCAGACCGCCAGATTAACAAGCGAGGCCACAAGGCCTGCAGTGCGAACAGCGGATGTCCGAGGTGCGTTCCGGTCGCTGCTGCCGTACATCAGCATCGCGACCAGCACGCCGGTCGTGATCCAGGCGAATGAGCGGACGGCCGTATCAAGCCAGGTCGTGTTCGGAATGAAGAACTCGACCTGCCAAATGGTCAAGATCGCCGCACCGACGATCGAGAGCATTGCCGCAACCGGCGGCGTGTACCCGGCGACGGCATCGCCACGGACGCTGTTGCTCAACTGCTTATCGATGGTCCAATAAACGCCCATTCCTACAGCCAGTCCGACAAGCAGATTTATGGCCGAGTATGGATAGATCTGGCGTCCGAGCAGATTCTCTAAATTGAGCGCCGCGGCGGCGGCAAGGATAGATACGCCGATCGCAACAAGGCTCATCACGGTCGAAGCCGTCGAGCTTGTCGAATCGCTTATCGGAGCAGTGTCGCTTGCCATTTTTGCTATGTGGCTGTTCTTGTAGCTGTAAGCAAAGTAGATGACGAGGCCGAGGGACATCCAGACAATGAGCCGCAGCCATGTATCGAGCGGCAGGTTGTTCATCAGAAAGGCAGAGATCATCACCGTCGCCATAGGAATGTATGGCGAGAGAGGCACCTTGAACGGCCGATGAAGCGTCGGGTTCGACGACCGAAGGATGATCACGCCCGTTCCGACAATGACGAACGCGAAAAGCGTACCGATCGAAACGAGCTCGCCAAGCAGATGGATCGGGACGAAACCGGCGAGAATTGCGACAATCGTGCCGGTAATGGCTGTCGTGATGTGCGGCGTCTGGAATTTCGGGTGCACCTTGGCGGCCCATTCGGGCAGCAGGCCGTCCTTCGACATCGAATAAAAGACGCGCGGCTGGCCCATCACCATGACGACCATCGTCGAGCTCAAACCGAGCACTGCACCGACCTTGATGATGGTCGGGAACGCGATGAGGATCGTCCCCATCGTCGTACCTGCCGCAACATCGCGAGCCGCGTCGATCGCGGTGGCGATAGGAGCAGCAGCATTGGTCAGGAGTTTGTAGTCAACAAGTCCGACCATGATCCCGGCGACAAGGATGTATAGCACAGTGCAGATCGCCAGCGAGCCGAGAATGCCGATCGGCATATCCTTTTGCGGGTTCCGTGCTTCCTGTGCGGCGGTCGATACGGCATCGAAGCCGATGTATGCAAAGAAAATGACCGCGGCTCCGGTAATGACGCCGCTCAAACCGAACGGCATGAACTCCGCACAACCGGGAGCACCTACCTCGCAGCCGATACCTAAGTTACTCGTGTTCACAAAACCGATTCCGGCGATTATGAACAGAACGACGACGAGCACTTTCACGACCACAATGACGGAATTGAATCTCGCCGATTCCTTGATCCCGCGGATAAGCAAAAGGGTCACCGCTATCGCAATCAAGAACGCAGGTAAGTTGAACACGCCGGTTGCGATCGTGTTTCCGGATGAATCCAGAAGCGGGACTCCGGGCGGAGCACTTAAAGCGAGCGGGAAATTGACCCCGAGAGTGTCGCGGAAAAGGCTGACGACATATCCTGACCACCCGACAGCAACGGTCGCTGCTCCAAAAGCGTACTCAAGTATCAGGTCCCAACCGATGATCCAGGCGATGAACTCGCCGAGCGTGCCGTAGCCGTAGGCGTAGGCCGAGCCGGAGATCGGGATACTTGAAGCAAACTCCGAGTAGCACAACGCGGCACATGCGCTTGCGATGCCGGCAATGATCATCGATATGACGACCGCGGGCCCGGCGTGTTTTCCGGCGGCCTGGCCCGTAAGGACAAAGATCCCGGTGCCGATGATCGCACCGATTCCAAGCATTGTCAGGTCTAACGAACTGAGTGTTTTCTTTAGTGTGTGTTCGCCGGTCTCATGCGCCTCGGCGATGATCTTCTCTATCGATTTTGTTGCAAAGAGTGACATTGTCACCTCCGGGTTAAATAGGCTTGATTTCGCGGAATCCGGTGGAGGTGTTTTGGTAGGACACGGGACGACAGAAGTACCCCAAAAAGAATGCTCCGCGGTCAAAGCAGCGACCGGAGCGATAACCGGACAGATCTGTTATTCCCAAGTGCAACACGCGCCGAAAGGCTCGAAACAGAAGAGATTATGCATAGTTCAGGCGTGTTTTCAAGCCAAAAACGGCAGCCCCGGAAAATAAATTTCCAGGGCCGCCGCTCAGTCACTTTTCTTGTTGCTCTAGCCTTTTCCGATCGCCTTCAGATATCGGTTCAGCTCTTCGCGAACACGCGGGAAGAGCAGAAGCAGGCCGATCATGTTTGGAAAGACCATCGCCAGGATCATCGCATCGGAAAACGCAATGACCGAACCGAGCGACGCCGCTGCTCCGATGACGGTGAAGATGCAGAACAGTAGCTTGAATGAGAGGTCGGCTGCGGCCGAACGTCCGAACAGATACTTCCATGCCTGCAGCCCGTAATATGACCAAGAGATCAGCGTTGAAAAGGCGAAGAGAACGACCGCGATCGTCAGGACAGCATTGAATCCAGGGATCACGTCATTGTACGCCCGAGCGGTGAGATCAACACCATTGACCACCTGCCCGTCGATCATGACATTCCGCGCACCTGAAGCATCGACAATGCCGCCATATTGAAAGTAACCGTCGGTGTTGAAAAGAACGATAACGATCGCCGTCATCGTGCAAATGACGACCGTGTCGATGAACGGCTCTAGCAAAGCGACAATACCCTCGCTTGCGGGGTACTTTGTCCGAACAGCAGAGTGAGCTATCGCGGCCGAACCGGCACCGGCTTCATTCGAGAATGCTGCACGCCGGAAACCCTGAATAATCACGCCCGCGACGCCGCCGACACCTGCTTCAGGGGTGAAAGCTCCAGAAATGATCTGTGAAAGAGCCATCGGAACATCGGTTAAATGAAGAAGGATGATGACCAATGACGCGGCGATGTAAATGATCGCCATCACCGGCACCAATTTGTCGGTCACCTTGGCAATGCGCTTGATGCCGCCGATTATGACGACCGCGACAAGGATCGCCATGATGATGCCGATTATGGTACGGGCGGCCCCACCCTCGAGGCCGAAAAGTGTAGTAATTTGCGAAGTGGCCTGATTCGCCTGGAAAGCGTTTCCGCCACCGAATGAACCTCCGACGCAGAAGATCGCAAATAGGACGGCAAGAACTTTGCCCAGGCCGCCGAGGCCCTTCTCCGACAGGCCGCGTGAGAGGTAGTACATCGGGCCGCCGTGAACGGTTCCATCTTTGTCAATATCTCGATATTTGACGCCTAGCGTACACTCAACGAACTTCGACGACATTCCGAGCAGTCCCGCGACTATCATCCA
>CAZGLZ010000148.1:0-7603 GCA_964526245.1 uncultured Chloracidobacterium sp.
ATTTGCCGTGCAATGATGCAGATCAGGCTTACGATAGATAAAGCTTTGATGAATCGGATCATGCCGCCTCCCGCATTTTCACCCCGGTCAGTTCGATCACCGGTGCCAATTGATACCGCTCCGAGCCTGTTGATCGCCGGCGGTAGCGTTCCCTGAAACTCAGGAGATCTGCAAGGTCGTAGGTGTACATTCCCGAAAGGTCGTCGGCCTTCGCCTGCGGATATTGCGTGAAGCTGATCTTCCCGGCCTTTCGCCAAGCGGCCAGCGTGTCGCGCGAGACTTTCAGGAATTCGGCCGCTTCGGTTTCCGAAAATACCACCCGGGCATTTGCCTTCATCGCCGCACCTATCGAGGACCGGACCCTCTCGTCGATAGCCCTGCTGACCGTCTCGGTCAGTTGCCTTATAAATCGTTCCCACGTTTCTTCGATCATCGTTGTTTCTCATTGAACTCCGGCATTGTGTTTAATAGCCGAAGCATCGTCTCTGCCGTGCTGATCAGTGCAACAAGTGCCTGTTTCGCTGCGGGTATATCAAAACTTCCCCAAGCCCGATTGACCGACTGCAGCAGGCCTGAGCATTGCTCGGCCCGGTGCCAGATGTCCTCGCTCGTCACTATCAGCGGTTGCTCCGCGAACTGCCGCCGGAGATCCCGCCACGAGCAGACCTCGGCAATGAATAGATTGGCCTTCGCTTCGCTCGCCCACGCGATCGCGAAGAACAGCAAGGCCGTTCGCTGCATCAGCGTTCGCTGCTCGTCGAGGCCGGAGCCTTCGCTGTAAAAGAACTTTCTTGACCGGCCGATGCCGGTTATCTCGCGATAGACGCGTTGGATGCGGTCGACGCTTCCGTTTATTGCCGGACGAATTGCGGTGGGAATCGCAGCCGTTTTCGCCCGAATTGCTTCGAGGGCTTCTGTCTGCATAGGTCATATTTCTCCGCTCTGTCACCTGTTTTCCTTTCCCGTACTGAATCAAACTGCAATCGTCCTATTGTTGTTTGACAACTTGAATCAATCCCCTTCTCCCACCCGCTTTAATCGGTGCCAAACCACATCACAAGCAACATCAACGCAACGCCGAACGCAAAGACTGCATAAGTCGCAACCTTGCCCGGCAGAGCCTCGACGGCGGCCAGGGCGTCGGCCGTTTTGCGGTCGCGCTTGATGCGGTCGCAGTGGAAGCAAAGCCCCGATTCCGCCTGTCCGTGAGCTGGGACATTGCAGTCGGGGCAGATGATCGACTTCATCTCTACCGTCCTATGTGCCGTGATTGTCATATTCATATCGCTCTCCTTTGTTTGGCGACCTCGCGGTGATAATTGAGCCTCGCCGGGCCACCATCCGAACGAGTTGTTGTTTTTTCCCATTAAGTACATCGCCGCGTTGCGGGCGGCTCCGCTGGCTCAAATATCTTTCCTTCGCGGCCTCGATCTTTTTGGCCCGATTGGCTGCGTAGTATTTCTTGAAATATTGCTTTCGAGGCTTTGCCCCGCACTGCCCTTCGATCTTCTTCTTCCACTCTTTGAGGCGTTTAATCTCTTTATCGATCGTCGCTCGGTGCCTATCAAGGCGGCCCTTCCATTCGGCCAGCCGGCCAATCTCTCTTTTGGTCGAATCACACGCTTCGCACATAGTCCTTCTCTTGGTTTTGAGTCCGAGACGGGAGTCCGCCGCCTCGGGCCCAACTGCGGGACTGATCTGGTGGCCCCAGGCTCAGTCTGTTTTGTAATTGTCAACGCTTGTTATCACTTATCCCTCGTTCGAGGAATTTTGGGGCCTCCAACCCCGTTCCCAAGATCCCGGCAAGCGGCCGGTACGCCGGACTCAGGCAAACTGTTCAAGCGACGTTTTTAGGTCGCGAATCTACTGATTGGCTTCCTCATTACGCTGCAAACTTTCTGCTTCTTGTTTTGTGTGGTAGTCGATCGATCGCCGCATCGTGGCCAGTGTTTCGGATTTCCATTCCGCGAACTCACGCACAGGCGGAGGAGTAAACGTCGCAACGTCCCATCGCAGACCTTCCGCAAGCTGCTCCACCATGAACTTCTTCAATTCTTGGTGGGATGTGGTTGGCGGCTCCCAGCGGCGGGCCTTTTCCATCATCGCTTCGTAACGATCCTTAATCGCGGCTCGCCTTCGCTCATCCTCCGCGTCTTGCTCTTGCCTTCCTCGGCAATATGCCTCGTACTTGGCGGCCAGTTGCTCCTCGGTCAGGGCCTCAAACTCGGCGAGGTCTGCCTTAGCCTGAGCCAGGGCCTTTGTGTGGTGCCCAAACGCCGGTCGCTCCGTGAGTCCGGTCGATAACGGCTCGTCGCGCAGGTGAATCGCAGCCCCGAACGCCCTGGCACATTGCAAAGCAAAGTCCTTGAACTCTGTTATCTTCCCGTCCGCTACTGCGGCTGTGTATCCTGTTGGCATTGTGTTTTCTCCTTTGAAATGTGGGGCTCTCCGCAACCCACTCCGCCGGCCACGATCTAAATGCGTCCATCCCGGCTTTCCACCCTCGTTTACCCGCAGAACGTATCGAAGAACGCCCGCAGATCATCCGAACCGAGCGTCCCGATGGTTCGCTGTCCAAGCCATTCATCTGCTTTGCGTTTATCCGCGACGTCCGCCGATGTGTACCAATCCTTTGCGGCAATGCGAAGATCTTCGGTCGATGACTCTGACGGGTCGGAAGGTTCAGGGACAACCTCGCCATCGATCACGCCGGAGTCGTCGGACGGCCGGTTTCGAAGCGAGTCCAGGCGGTCTAGAAGCGTATCGCGGAGGGAGTCGATCGCTGCCGCATTGAGGGCGTCAATTCCGCCCGAACTTTGCAGCGTCTCATCGGCATATTCATTGATCCGCTTGTTTGACCATTTCGGTTCGTCGCCCGCCGCGTTCAGGTCGGCGCATACCTGCCGAAGCTGTTCAAGTGATTCTTCCCGCTGTTGCTGGTCGATGGCCTCTGCCGCTTCGTGGCCGTCAACAATGTTCGGCGATTGGCCGAACGCGGTGGCTTGAAGGTACGGGTCGTCGGCATCGACCGACGCTTCTTCCATCCCGTAGTTGCTAAAGGTCGGCGTACCGCGAAGCACGTCAGCGCAGTAGTATCGAGCCCCTTGCCGGATGCAGGCGGCGAAAAGCATAGCCTTTGGGTGTTTTTTCCAGTTATCCTTGCCCGTAAGTTGGGCCTTTGCCGCGTCCTGCATCGTATAACTGACCGGGACGCCCATCTTGGCCCATTGACCGTCATGGAGACGCTGATAGAACTCAACCTCGCATTCCTGGTCGGTGTGTTTTGTGATGCGGTAGTCGTAACGGCCGGAGTCTTTGATGAGCGATGCGAGAAGGTTGGCACCGATCACCGCCTTGCCCTGAATGAAGTGAATGCCTGCAAGGGCGATGTGTGGCGACCTAAACCCGAGGTCGTAGCCGGTCTTGATCTTGACGAACGCTTGAGCGACCGATTTTACATCGGTGAATGCCCCTGATTCGACGTACAGGGCCGCCAATTCTTTCAGTGCGTCCACTTCGTCCTTGATCGTATCAGCGAGTGAAAGCCGAGTGTTTGCCCGCGATTCTCGTTTTGCTAATGCTGTGCTGTTCTGTGTCATTGTCATGTTCTCCCTTTGGTTTATTGAACTCTGATACCGCCGACTATCAGCGGCTTGATGTTTGGTGATGGTTTGAGCCACGGTGCCGTGTCCTGCTGGCACGGCACGCAGAATTGGCCATAGCCCGCGTCCCGCTTCTTGCAGCGTTTGCAGTACCACCGGAGCGTTAAGGCCAGGTGTTTGCAGAGTGTCGCCTTTGTCCCCTCGCCGGATTCGCGGCGGGCATAGAAGTAATCCGGGCACGAGCAATAGACGAAGTTCTCGAACCGGCGTGCCTCATAAGTACCGCCCTCACCCTCGATCCGCCACCACCGGATGCACTCGGTTTCACCCGTCTCGATCACGGTCAACTTACCCTTCGCCCGGTTCAGTTTGGCCTCGCCATAACTGATGTCACGGTCGTCCATTTCGGTCAGGTCGAGCATCGACCATCGAGCGAGGACTTCGGCCGTCACGGTTTCGCGATCGTGCTCAAAAAGTGATTGCTCGTCCATAGTCTTAAAAAGGGCAGCCGCCCGTCTCCGTGGTTGCTGCTAGTGATGTTTCCGCCCGGAGCGTCTTAGCGGAAAGTAGTAGATCGTCGTAGGCACTCTGCACGACCGACCGGAACACTTCGGCATGGGCAAGAGCGATAGAGCTTTCGAGTGAGACGGGAAACTCGGCGATGACCACGGACCGAACCTTCTCGATGTACGCGATCAGCTTCTCCCGGTCCGGTGCCGCCGCCGCAAGTGCTGCCTCATCGGCCAGGCGTTTCGCTTCTCGTTCCTCCTCGGCCTTTCGTTCGGCTTCCTCACGTTCCTTTGCTTCGCGTTCCCGGCGAAGGGCATCTTCGGCTTCACGTTGCTTGCGTTCGGCTTCCTCGCGTTCGCGGCGTTCGGCTTCCTGTCGCAGCCTGGCCGCGTCGGCCTCGGCACGCAGCCGCTCATTCTCTATCCGCAGCCGTTCGGCTTCCGCCTGTGCTTCGCGTTCCGCTCGTTCCTTTTCGGCCTTCCGAGCCTCAAATGCGGCCTTGGCGTTCTCAAGCAGCCCTTGAAAAGCAGGCTCCTCAAGCTTTTCAAGGCTGTCGGCATATGTGTTGATGTCGTCAACGTAGGGCGTGAGTTCCGATCGACGGCGTTCGACCATTGCAGCGACTTCGGCGCGGCGAAGATTCTCTGCGTAGTCTTCTTGAAGTTGCAAGTGCCGCTCGGCATCTTCCATCATTGTCCGCAGGATGCGGCCAACTCCGTCGATCACGTCCACCTTTCGCTTATAGGGCTCTTTGATCTCCTTCCGTAGCCGCTCGACGCGATTACGTTCCTTGACCAGTTTGAGCCGAAGCGCCCGAGCACGCTCCATTAGGTCAACCTGGGTTCGGTCAGTAACGACGATGCTGTAAGCCTCCTCGCCGATCTCGCCAAGCGACACATTTAGGGCGAACTCCTGAAGTACCGCCGTGACCTCATCCTTGCCCAACTTCTTTTCTGTGAATTGCTCTAAGAATTCTGCGGGATATTCGGCCTGCTTCGCCGCCTCGACCGCATCGCCAACCAATACCATTGCTATGCCTCCTTTGCCTTCACAAAGCGAACCTCGGTATCAAACCCGAGATAGCTTGCCACCTGATCGACCGACGCCAGTGTCAGGTCATTGCTGCCATCAAGCAGCTTGTTGAGTGTCGGCGGCGAGACGTCAATAAGGTAGGCAAGTTTCGTCTTACCGCCCTCGTGTGCCTCGACCGCCTCACGGATCTTTTTGTTGTCGAATCTGATCATTTCGGTTTTGTGTCTTGCTCCCCGTTTCGGATGCGTCCGTATCTAATGCGGATTCGCATTATCAATATAAACGATGAAAGAAAAATATGTCAAGTCTTATTTGCATATATTTCTTTCACATCTGCCGTTAGGAAACAAATATGCTTCAAATAGGAAACTTTATGTCGCAATCAAAGGAAAGCTTGGGCGACTACATCAGTCGCATTCTCCGCGAAAAGGACCTCTCTATGTACCAGGTCGAAAAGCGTACCCGCGGGGCAATCAGCCAAAGCTATGCCAATCGGATCAAGAATGGGCAAATCCCGACACCGTCCGCCGCGAAGCTTTCCGCTCTCGCCAAGGGCCTAGGTGTGCCCGAAAGTGAGATATTTGCTGCGGCCGGTAGCGGCATGTCGAAAGATGTTGACATTGCCCACGAGCGGCTGGCTCACATTGATTTTGCATACGAAGGGATGCCGAAGAAGAAGCGACAAAAAGCCGACTATATTATTGAGCTGCTCGAACGGGAAATAGCACGACTTGCCGAGGAGCCTGAATGATCCCCCATGTTCCTGTACCAACTTGCCCACGCTCGGATCGCCGGATGGAACCGGCGAGTATTGACAGAAACGGACGCCCTGGAGTTCTGCCGGTCCCGCGCAGTACGCATCATCAGCGACCCGCGGATCGATTTCGGCCAACTGCGCTATTACAAGGGCTACACGTTCATCTTGATCTCGTCACGTCTTAACCCGGAGATGCGGCTTTGGGTTCTTTGGCACGAGATCGCTCACTACCTGCTTCACGGCTACTCGACCACGCGGTTTTCTGCCTCGACCGTACGAAAGAAAGACCGTGAGGCCAACTACGTTGCGGCGGTCGCGATGATGCCTCGGCATTTGATCGAAGGCCGAACGATTGATGAAGTTGCGGCGGATTTCGGCTACCCTAGAGAGGTCGTTGTGATCCGCTACCAGGTTTGGGAGCGGGAGGACTTATAATGTCTCGATCTAAACTCAGCGACACCATTTGGTTCATCGTAATTATCGCCGCGGTCGTCATAACCGCGATCCACCTCTATCGCGAGCGATCGCACAATCAGTTCATTGACCGGGTTCTTACCGGGCCGGTCCGGGCAAATGCCGCATCGGGCGTGTTCCACGTTCCCACGTGTCCGCAGTATGACGATGTTGGCGACCGCAACCTTCGGTTATTCGCTACGGCTCTTGAGGCCCGCGAGGCCGGATTCCGCCCGTCGATGAACTGCCTTCACGCGGTCAAGGTCCGTGAATATAACGAGGCCGGAAACTTCCCGGACATCGACCCGTCTTACGACGATCCGCGCTGATGGCAAAGCCGCGTCGCAATCCGCTCGGTTCGATATTCAATCGTCGCATAAAAAGGCACGGTCGAACGATCACTGTTTACGATGTACGAAAGCGCGTGTGGGATGCGAACGCGGGCAAGTATCGCGATCGGACGAAGCGATGCTATTCCTACGCCGAGGCCCAGGTTGAATTGGCGAACATGTCCGCCGACATCGAACGGCCGGTCGCAAATGTGCGACTTGCTGACCTTGTTGATTACTTCCGCGCGGAATACGTCAAGCCCGCGGTCATTTCGTCCGGCCAGAAGATCTCGGGTTACCGACAAAGCCTGAGCACTGTAAAGCGATACCTCGCCGAGATCTCAGAGTTTTTTGGGAACCCGCCGCTGGCGTCGATCACATACGAGGACTGCCGGCGGTTTCGTGAGCACCTCGCGACCACTCCGACCAAGAACGGCACATTGCCCGCTGCCTCGACCTACCACAAAAAGCTTTCGATCCTGAGTAAGATGCTCAATATCGCCGTCCGTCTCGGATGGATCGACCACAGCCCGATGACGCGCGGACCCGGCCTTATAAAAGGATCGGCCGAGCGGAAACGTAACCGGATGCTGACCTACGACGAGGAGGAGCGGCTTGTCGCTGCCTGCGTCCCGCATTATGCGGAGATCGCGTACAGCCGGCGACATAAGAATACCGGCAAACCCGAGCAGTTGATTAAACGGTATTGGGTCGATCGGTCCATTCTCTTACCTTTTATCTACTGTTCGCTTGATGCCGCCATGCGCCGCGGCGAAATCTACGATCTCCGATGGTGGCAGGTCGATTTTACGAACCGAGTCATTTATCTAACAAAGGAGGCGGCCGCTGCGACAAAGACCGGGGCCGAAGGTATTTTACCTCTCACCGACCGGCTGGCCTTTCACCTTCTGGAGATCCGC